>DATMDM010000079.1:0-5536 GCA_035557795.1 Thermoplasmata archaeon
GCGAACGCGGAGCCGCAGTGCTCGCATCGATCGAGTTCGAACGGCGTGAGCTTGCGGCACTTCCAACAGAGGATCCGCGGCATCGTCCCGAGATTCGAGATGACTTTGTCGAAGTCTCGCGGCGAGTTCGGGTCTTGACGCGCGCGCTGCTGCAACATCGTCGAACCACGTCCCTTCGGTCGCCGGCGCATCGCGGTGTTCTCCCATCACCTATTCGCCAAGACTTGCAGGCGGTGATAATCAGGACCGGTTCTGTCCGCACTCTACAGGAGGAAGACCCCGCCGCGAATGGTTTAAATGAGCCTCCCTTCTTGGACCCGGCGCGAATGGCGAAGATCCTCATCTGCGTCGCTTGGCCGTACGCGTCCGGTCCGCGACATCTCGGCCATGCGGTCTCGACGTTCATCCCCGCGGATATTTTCGCACGCTACCACCGGATGAAAAGGGACGAGGTCCTCATGGTCGGCGGAAGCGACATGCACGGCACCCCCGTGACGGTCCGGGCTGACGAGGAAGGGGTGCCCCCGAACGTGATCGCGGAGCGGTACCACGCGCTCCACGAGAAAAACATCGAGCAGCTCGGCGTCCGCTATGATCTCTACTGGAACACGGCGGACCCGCACCACAAGGCGTGGGTGCAGGAAATCTTCCTCGCCCTGAAGGAAAAGGGCCATGTCTACGAGGCCGTGATGGTCTCCCCCTTTTGCACAACGGACCAGCGGTTCCTCCCCGATCGCTACGTCGAGGGAACGTGCCCTCACTGCGGCTTCCCCCGCGCCCGCGGCGACCAGTGCGAGAACTGCGGGAATCTCCTGGATCCGTTCGAGCTAAAGGATCCGAAGTGCCGGATCCACGGAACGACGCCCATCCCGAAGGAGACGAAGCACTTCTTCTTCCGGCTCAGTGCGTTCGAAAAGCCGCTCGCAAAATGGGCCGCGAAAGACAAGGAACATTGGCGGCACCACGTGCTCACCTTCATGCGGAGCTGGCTCCGGGAGGGCTTGAAGGACCGGCCGATCACCCGCGACCTGGACTGGGGCATCGAGGTCCCCGTTCCCGGATACGAGACGAAGCGAATCTACGTCTGGTTTGAGGCCGTGATGGGATATCTGACCGCGACGCGGGAATGGTACCGCCGCCGCAACCAGCCGGAGGGATGGAAAGACTTCTGGTACGATCCCGAGGCGCGCCACTACTACTTCGTCGGGAAGGACAATATCGTGTTCCACACGATCATCTGGCCCGCCATCCTCCTCGGGTACGACGCCAAACTCGACCTGCCCTACGACGTGACCGCCACGCAATACCTGAACTTCTCCGGAGAGAAGATGAGCGCGGGCCGCGGGAAGGGCGTGTGGCTCTCCGACCTCCTCGAGCGGTTCGATCCGGATCAGCTTCGATACTATGGCGT
Organism: Thermoplasmata archaeon; assembly: GCA_035557795.1. Taxonomy (GTDB): domain Archaea; phylum Thermoplasmatota; class Thermoplasmata; order RBG-16-68-12; family RBG-16-68-12; genus RBG-16-68-12. Next base: position 1,412 of record DATMDM010000079.1, read on the forward strand.
CGCGACGATGCCGGAAACCAAGGACACGGACTTCGAGTGGGAGGACTTCGCCCAGCGGAACAACAGCGAACTCCTCGCCGTGTACGGGAACTTCGTACACCGCGCGTTGACCTTCGCGGACAAGAACTTCGACCATGCCGTCCCGGCCGCGGACTTCCTCGATGCCGCGGACAAGAAGATGATCCGCGCGATCGAGCAGCAGTGGAACAAGGTGGGCCAAAACCTGGAGTACGTTCACCTGAAAGACGCGATGAAGGAGGCGATCCAGCTCGCGCGCCTGGGAAATCAGTACTTCGACCAGAAGGCGCCGTGGGAACTCATCAAGAAAGATCGCGTGGCCTGCGGGACCGTACTCCACGTCGCGTTGCGGGTCGGCCGATCCCTGGCGATCATCATGGCTCCGTTCCTCCCGTTCAGCTCCTCCCGTCTCTGGCACGCGCTCGGATATGACACGGACGTCCATGCGCAAACCTGGGACGAGGCCCTCGGGGACGTGCCCGCCGGCCAAGCGCTGCGCGTCGGCAAGCCGCTGTTCACCAAGATCGATCTCAGCGAGGCGAAGGAGACATCCGCGGACCGCCTCGATCTCCGTGTAGCGCAAATCGCGGATGTCCAGGAACATCCGAACGCCGACAACCTGTACGTCCTCCAAGTGGACATCGGGGAGGAGAGACGACAAATCGTCGCCGGCATCCGAAAGAATTACTCCAAAGACCAGCTTCGCGGTCGGAAAATCGTCGTCCTCGTCAACTTGGAACCGGCCAAGCTCCGAGGAATCCAGAGCCGGGGAATGCTCTTGGCGGGGGAGGACAAAGCGGACGTCGGCCTCGTGCGACCACCGGACGCCGCACCGGTGGGATCGCAGGTCCTCGGGGTGCGAGGGGCGCCGGTCCTGCCCTTCTCCGAATTTCAGAAGTACAAGCTCCAGGTCGGCCCCGATGGAACCGTCCTCCTCCTCGGTCGGGAGGGGGAGACACGGATCAGCCTCGCGGTGGGCGGCACTCCGCTCAAAGTCGACAAGGGCATGAAAGAGGGCACGTGGGTGCACTAGGCATCAGTGGACGCCCGCGATGATCGCCACGGCGATCGCCTGTGCGCGAAGGCCGAATCCGATTGCGAGCTCCCGTTCGATGTCGCGGAACTCCGGGTCCATCATCTCGAACCGCACGCCGCCCCAGGTGACCTTGCCGACGGCAACCGGCTCACTGACGCGGAAGAGGATCACGCGATTGCCGAGCATCGAGCCGACGCGGTGGATGCGCCCCCGCCACGGGAACGTCGTGTTCCGCCATCGGAATCGAATCTCCAACGAGCCGGACGGGGACTGGATCGTGAGTCGGTCCCGCCAGCCATCGTACTGCACGCGGCCGACTCCCCCGCGAGCTCCGGCGACGAGGCGCCACCCATGCCGACCCCGTCGAACCGCGATTTCTCGGCCGCCGACAAGCACTCGGTCTCGCAGGATGCCGAGCTTCGACTCGACGATCACGGTCTCGACATCGAGGCCCGGCCGCATAAGCGCTCGCGGGGAATCCCCGTGCGCAAGCCTTTAAGCGAAGGGGCCACGGTCCGGCCCCCTTCATGCTCCTGGATCTCCACAACCACACCCGGTATTCTCCCGATTCGCTTGTCGATCCTGCCGCGCTCGTGGGCGTCGCCCGAAAGATGCGTCTTGCAGGAATCGCGATCACGGATCACAACTCCGTGGGCGGGATCGCGGTCGCGGAGGCCGCGGCGGACCACGACTTCCTCGTGATCCCGGCGATCGAGGTCTCGACGAAATCCGGCCATGTCCTCGGGTACGGAATCCGTGAGGTCATCCCCCGGAATCTCTCGGTTTCGGAGACCGCGGAACGGATCGTCGGATTGGGCGGCGTCCCCGTCGCGGCCCACCCGTTCCGGTTCTGGTCCGGTCTCGGCCCGACCGCGGTCGCAGAGGCCCGGTTCCCGGCATACGAGACGTGCAACGGCCGGACGCTGCGACGGGGAAACGTCCGCGCGCGAGCGTTGGCCCGCGAACGGAAGCTCGGAGAGACGGGGGGCAGCGACAGTCACTTTCTCGATGAAGTCGCGAAGGCGGTCACCGCGGTCGACGCCGGCGCGTTGCGCCTGGACGATGTACTTCAGCTCCTCTCCCAGGGCCGGACATCGGCGCAGGGGATGGACCGCGGCTCCGTGGCCACCGTCCGGTACGTGTCGAAGGCCGTCAGCGAGTGGATCCTCCGCGGGATGCGAAGGATCTAGGTCACAGATGTTCTTCGATCCGCGGGATGTACTTCTCGACCACGTTCTTGGTCTTCTGTGGATCGGCGGAAGGGGGAAGGCGCATCACGAGCAAGGCCTTGCGGCCCGCGTGGACGATGAGGTATTTGTTCGACTTGGAATGGATCACGACGGACTCGAGCGAATCCTTCGCTTCATCGGTGATGGTCATCGCGGAGCCGACAAGGACCGCGAACATCGACCCGAAGGTGTCCACGTGGACGCCCCGGGGAAAGCTGCCCCCGAGATACGTTCCCGCCCGGGAAACGAGCATCGCCTCCTGCACACCCTCGTTCTGCTCGATTTCGTGGAGAAGGGACTCGAGGGCGGTCGTGTCGACCATGGCGTGTGCTCCAGGCCGGCCGACATGGAACGGGTGCGGGATTAAACCTTTCCGGCGTGAATCTCAAGGGGAAAATCGTCAAATCCCTCGGAGCAGCTCGTGCATCGCGAGGGCCACGTCGACGGCCTCCGCACCCTTGTCGACGCGGGCCATCGCCTGTTCGTCCGTCATGCCCGGACCCGTGATGCCAAGACCCACCGGCTTGTGTGTCGCCCGCTCGATGTCGAGGAGGGCCTTCGGCACTGCGGCCATGAGCGCCTCGTCGTGCAGGGTCTCCCCTTTGATTACCGCGCCGATTGCGACCGCCGCATCGACATCCGCACGCTCCAAGAGACGCTGGACCGCGAGGGGAATCTCGAATACGCCCGGTACGCGGACGACGGACGTCACGCGAATGGCGCGTTCTTCCGCCCGCGCAAGAGCTCTCTTCAACATGACGTCGGTGACCTCGCGGTTGAATTCCGCGGCGACGATGACGAGCCTCACGTCCGCGTCACCTTGAGTGGTCCTGCGTCGGCGAATCCCTCCCGCTGACCCGTCCCCGCCCGCGCCTGGATCGCGGCCGGCCGGAAGAGAAGATCGTATGCGTTCGCCGCGTGTTCGCGCGTCCGCCGGTCGAACAGGCCCGCGAGCTCGGCCTCGTCCGCGGCCTCTTCCTCGTGCACCATGACGCCGAGGATGTGCCTGCCGATCTGGGCCTGCACCGCTTGGAGACCGAAGTCCGCCGCGAGGGCGCAGTCCTTGTCCACCGGCTGCCGTCCGACCATCCCGAGCGCCAACACGAGATCGCACCCTCGGTCGAACAGGATCCGTGCGCCCGCGGCGAGATCCTTGATGCCGGGAACCGTGTACCGCTCGACCGTGAAGCCGTCCCCTTGCTTTCGCAGTTCGTCGATCGCGGCGGAAGCCATGTCGTACCGCGAGAACGACGTGTCGACGATCCCGATCCGTTTCAGGCGTTTCGCTTTCGGCCCGCCGGTTTTCGCCTGCGAGGCCGTGGCGGCGGGTCCGCGGCGTGACGCGCGTTCCCGCGTTCGACTTTGTCGAGTCGTTCTTGGAGCGCGAGCCATTCCGCCACCTTCCTCACAATCTTCCGTGTGCCGACGAGATCTCCTTCGAACTTCGGGAGCCGCAGGACTTTCGTCGCGAGCCCGCGCTTGCGGCACTCCGCGAGGATCCGTTCCTCGCTGTGGACCTGGTCGTACCCGATCGCGATGATGTCCGGACGGATCTCGTCGAGGATGTCGTAGATGTTGCCTTCGTGGCCCAGGACGGCCCGGTCGACGGGCTTGAGCGCCTCGACCATCTGGAACCGGGCTGCCTCCGGCATGATCGGTTCGTGCTTGAACTTCCGAGCCGTGCTGTCCCTCGCAACGACCACCCAGAGTTCGTCGCCGAGCGCTCGGGCCTCGCGGAGGAAATACACATGACCGGGATGGAGGAGATCGAAGACCCCCGTCGCCATTACACGGACCACGAACGCCACGCTCGGACGATGTCCTGCCCTTCCAGGAACACGA
>DATMDM010000080.1:0-12452 GCA_035557795.1 Thermoplasmata archaeon
TCGACCTTCGCGATCAGATCGTACTCCCCGAACAGCGGGTACAGCTCGACGATGTCCTTGATCTTCGTGAGCTTCTGGTAGACTTCCTTTTCCCGCGTCGGTTCGATGTCGATCAGGACGAATCCGATGGCCGTGAAAGCCCCTCTTGTTTTCTGCGTACATCCGTGTTGTAGATAAGGGTATCGAGCGCGGTCACGAAAACGGTGGCAACTGATTCGGATGTGCTCTCAAGTCGGATTTTCGAGACTGAGATTACAAATACCGGCGCGGGCAATTTTTCATCGGTGCAACGCAAACGTGGTGCGCCGGGCAACCCCGCGCCCGCCTTCCCGGTCGAGACGTTGCGGCATTGGTACGTGACGCCGTTCGGTGGCATGTCCGTCGAACTCGAGCTGTTCCAGGTCGGCATCAACCGCGAAGCACTCGAGACGAACACGTCCCTCGACCCGTCGACGGACCGGGTCCGCGTGACCGTGCTCGGACGCGTGCGTCGGCCCCTTCTCCTCGATCGATTTTTCGAAGTCGTCCCGTTGGATGAACGCCATCCCGAGGCGCTCAAACGATCCCCGATGGGTGAGGCGGTGTTCCCGGAGGGAGATGACGTGTTCCGCCCGCGCGATTCACCCCACGCCGGTGATGACGTCGTCATCAGCAGTGTCGCGAGCCAGCGTCTCGGTCTCCTCGATTCCGACGCGTTCGCGGAAATCCTGCAAGAGCTGTTCCGCAACGATCGAAACGAGGAACAAGAGAACAGCTGAACCCCTCGCCGATCCGCCTAGCCGGACCGCTCGGTTCGAAATGGTTTTTATCGGGGCGCCGCCCTAGGTCCATTGGATGCGAATCGGCGTCATCGGTGTCCAAGGCGATGTGAGTGAACACGTCGACGCAGTCGCACGGGCCATGAAGGACTACGGCAAGGAGGGCGAGGCGATTCCCGTTCGCCGACCGGAGGACCTGGCACGCGTGGACGGCCTCACGATTCCGGGCGGAGAGAGCACGACGATCTCGAAGCTCCTCGTGAAGCTCGGCCTGTTCGACGAGATTGTCCGTCGCGCCACCGACGAAGGGATGCCGATCATGGGGACGTGCGCGGGGTGCATCCTCCTCTCGAAGGACGCGGGGACCCAGGCGGAGAAGACGAAGACGCGCCTCCTCGGGCTTATGGACATGGCGGTGGACCGCAACGCCTTCGGACGGCAACGGGAGTCGTTCGAGGCCGACCTCCAAATCCAGGGGCTCGACTCCCCATTTCACTGTGTGTTCATCCGCGCTCCGGCCATCCTGCGGACGTGGGCCGATTGCACACCGCTCTCGCGGTACAAGGACCGCATCGTCCTCGCGCGACAAGGCCATCTCATCGCGTCCGCGTTCCACCCGGAGTTGAGCGGAGACCTGCGCATCCACCGCTGGTTCCTGGATCTCGTCTAGAACAACACGATGACGAGGGCGCCGAGGGCAATCGCTCCGCTGAGCGTCACGTAGAGTGCGGGCCGAAGGACCGCCATCGTCGAATTGATCGACGTCGTCAATCGAGACGCGGACTGCGGTCCGAAGATCCGGAAGTTGGCGATCTCGCCCGTGAACGCCGCCACCTCGACGTCCTCGAGGTTCGCGATCGCCTCCCGGACCGCGCCTTCCGCTTGCGCGAGGATCGTCTGGCGGTCGAGGGCCGCGCCGACAGCGTTGAAACCGTCCATCGACAGGTTGACGGAGTGGTTGTCCGTCGTCATCGCCTCGGACTCTTGGACCAGTCCGGCGAGCCGCGATCGGATCTCGTCCCGAATTCCGGGGACCATGTTGTTCCCGTCGAACAGGACGTACGCGGTCCGCTGTCCGCCCATCTCGATCACGAGCGCCTCGATGCCCCGCGCGCCGATCCCCTGGTCTGCCGTGGCGAAGCCGCGTCGGGAGGCATACCCCACACGGACCCGGTCCTTCGGCGCCTGCAGCGCGGCTTGCGTGGCGGCTTTCGCGGCCTGGATGATTTCGTGACTCCGCTCGCTCCCGAACAACGTGAGCCCCACTCCGGGTTCGAGGCAATTGTGCGCATCGACGAAAATCGCGTCCCGCGCTCCGACGAGTCGCGCCTCCTGGACGGCGGCGTGGCCCGTCGCGCTGTCGATGTCGTCCGTCGGGTTCGGCGCGAACGAGGCGACGATCAACACGACGTCCCCGAAGACTTGTGCGAGGGCGCTCGCCCGTGCGTACGTGACCCGGCAGGCCCGGCCGACCTTCGGGCCGAAGGTGGACGCGCCGACCATCTCGCGGACCGCGTCGGAGACTTTCTTCACCTCCGCGGTCGTCGCGGGGTTCTCGTCGTGCGTCGTCGGGCCGTGGGCGACCAACACGTTAGGCGTGAGGTCCGTCAACCCCCGGGCGACCTTCGTCGGGAGATCGCTCCCGCTCACGAATCCCATCGGACCCGGGTGCACCGTCGGGGCGAGGAAGATCGCCTTGATTCCTTTCGCCGTGCGAAATGCAAGCCCTCCCACCCGGACCCGCGCCCGAACGCTGATCGAATCGAAGAACGTCTCGAGCTCCGCGACTCCGGACTCCTCCTGCTCCCCGTACTGGTCGAGTGTCGACCGCAGGAGCTTAAGGCCGTCCGCCCCGAACGACCGGAGGAGCGGGCGCTTCGCGATCTCCGTGTAGGCGACCGCGCTGAGGAAGAACAGGGCATACACCGCGAGCGCCATGACGATGTCCCAGACACCCAGGCGGGCGAAGACCGCGAGCCCGATCAGGCCGAGAACCGGATGGAGCGACGCCGCGGGAAGGGTCCGGACGTACATCGAGTTCGACGTGGCCGTCAGGATGACGGCTCGGATCCAGAGGACGGCTCCGTACCCGAGGACCACGGCGCGGTCGATTCGAAACGCGTACGTTGTGCCGCCAAAGATCGAGTACGCCGTGAGGGCGACCACGACGACCAGTTCGATCGCGCCGACCATGATCAGGCCGACGAAGACAAGGAGGAACGATCGTCGGAAGTACATGCGCCCCCCGAGCCGCTCCGCGAGGGGAACCGTCGCATAGGCCGCGAGGTACGCGGGCAACGCGAACGCCAACGCGGCCGACACGACCCGCACCCCGTCGAGGGACGGGTAGACGAGCAGGAACGATTCCATGAGCGAGAACGCGAGGATCGGCAAGACCATCCGGCGGGCGGGCGGCGAGACGAACAGCCGGCGGGCCATCCGCGTCGTCTCGGCGTGGCTCTCCGCGACCGTCTTCGCCCGGAGGACGTGCATCAGGCCGCCTTCACCGCCTCGATGATCCGGCGAAGCGCGTCACCCTTGCGAGCCACCTCGACGATGGTCCCCGTCACGACGACGTCCGCGCCCGCCGCGGCGACGGCTCTCGCGGCCTCGGGAGTCCGGATGCCGCCCCCGACGACGACTGGGATGTCGATCGCGTCGCGCACGGCCCGGATCACCTTCGCCGGCACGGGCTCGGGAGATCCGCTGCCGGCCTCGAGGTAGACGAGCTTCATCCCGAGCATCTGCGCCGCGAGGGCGTACTGGACCGCGACCGTGGGGCTGTTGCGGGAAATCAACTCGGCATCACCGATCTCCCCGGCCCGCATCCCCGGTTCGACGACCAAGTACGCCATCGGGATCGTCTCGAGCCCCCACGCCTTGACGATCGGCGCGGCGAGGCGCTGCTCCCCGACGATCAGGCGGGGGTCGCGGCTGTTGAGGAGGCTCATGAAGTACAACGCGTCCGCGTGGGGCGACAGGTTCGAGGCGCTCGCCGGGAACAGAATCACGGGAACCCGGACCGCCTCTTTGATCGCCAAGACGGTCCCGTCGACCTTGTCTTGCGTGACGCCGGTCGAACCGCCGACCATGATCGCGTCCGTGCCGGCGCGGCCGGCCTCCGCCGCGAGGCTCGCGGCCTCCGTCGCCGATTGTTTGTCCGGATCGAGGAGGGTCATGTGGAGCCGGGCCGCACGGCGACGCTCGAGGATCGACTCGTACACGTTCACAGGAACGCACCGGCGAGGAACGCCGCGAGGGCCACGATCATCGCATACTTCGTGACGCGCTGGGAGCGCGCCGGATTTGCCGCCGAGTGGAGGGCGGCGTAGATAAACATTCCGTCCGCGGGGAGGACCAGGACGGCGTAGCCGACCCCGAGGACGACGAAGTAGAGCGGGAGAAAACTGAGGGCGACGCACAGCGCGAGGGCGAGGCCGGCCAACACCCCCGCGCGGCTCGCTCCGATCCGCCGGGGCAACGTGCGACGATCGACGTCGCCGCGCATGTCTTGAATGTCTTTCGTAATCTCGCGGCCCAACGTCGCAAGGAACGCCAGGGCGGCGAGGATCCCGGTGCGGATGAGCGGAGCGGTCGAGGATCGAAACACCGAGACGCCCGCGAAGAGGAAGAGCGAGCCGACAAGGTAGGCGATGACGACGTTTCCGGCGGCGCCTCGGGCCTTCAGCCAGTTCTCGTAGGAGACCATGAGCGTCACGTTCAGGCCGACGATGACCAGAGCGAGCGGGTTGATGAAGGCCGCCAGGATCGCGGCGATCACGAAGGCGGAGGCGGCGAAAGCACGCGCGGTACCGAGCGTGAGTTGACCGGAGGCGAGCGGGCGGTCCGGATGGTTGATGCGGTCCGTTTCGCGGTCGAAGATGTCATTGAGGGCGTTGCCACCGGCCGTGAAAGAGGCCGCGGCGGTCGCCGCCAAGACGAGGGGCAGAGCGAGGTCGCCCCACGCGGCCGACCCGACGCCCACCACCCCGCCGATCCCCACGCCCACCGCGGACATCACGCAGTTCAGGGGTCGGGAGAACCGCAAGAGCCCGGCCATCCGTGCGACGTACGGACCGTCTTGTAATAATCGTTGGCATTCGTGGTATTGAGAATAGAATCGTCGGCCGCTCCATCGGAACTATTATCCCCGGTCCGTTCCATCTATTCCACAACCCACCGGACTGGCGCGGACTTTCCTCTGACGCCATGCCACAGCGGGTCGCAGTGCGGGGGCGTTTCCATGTACAACGCGAGGGCAACGAGCGTCGGCTTCCTGAAAGCTTCAAAGGTCCGGAATGCCGAGGAAGCAATCGGTCAATCGGAAGGCCTCCTGACCGTCCTCCGCTTGACGCAAGCCGACATCAAGCCTGCGGAGGATGCGCTGCAGGTCGCGAAACGATTCTTCGATTCCAACCAGTTCTCAAAGGCATTCCACGCCGCGAAGAAAGCCGAGTCCCTCGCGATCACCTTGGACGAGCGCTTCGGCGGATACCAGAAGGCCGCGAAGGCGCTCCAGTCTCGAATCGATTCGATGCTTCGGCTGGGCCTTCGGACGGAAGAACTCGAGACGCTCCTCGGACGCGCGGAAAAGAAGGTCCTATCCGGAATCTGGGACAGCGGCGCGTTCGTGCCGAACTACCTGGAGGCGCGAGTCCTCGTCGAGCGCGCCGAACAAGAAGGTCGAGCGTTCCAGGAACGCGCCGAGAAGGCCTCGAACAGCATCTTCTTGGCAGAGCTCGCGATCGAATCGCTCGGAGAGATGAAGGGTCCCGCCGATCCCGAGCGGTTCGCCGAAGGCGCGATCTCCGAGCTGGAACAGTCGCTGCACGAGGCGACGAGACAGCTCGCCCTCGGTGACGCGGAAGGCGCCACGAAGGTGGCGAGCGAGATCGACGCGAAGGCGACGCTCCTCAAGAAACTGTATATCGATACGACGAAGTCCTTCGACGCGACGGAGGCCCAGATGTCGTACCTACGCGGCGAAGGCGTCCTCACGAATGGCCTCGAGGCCGACATCAAGATCGCGCGAGACATGGTCGAGAAAGGCCTCATCGAGGGCGCGAGCGCGATGGCCACCCGCCTCCGGAACGAGGTCGACGTCATCGGCAATGCGTACCGCAAGGCGACGACCGGCATCGCCGATGCGGAGGTCTTGTACGCCCGTCTGCAGCGCGAGGGATTCCACTCCTACGAAGCCGACGTCGCACTCCGCGACACCCGACGGTCGATCCGAGAAGGGAATTACGCCCGCGCGATCGAATTCCTCGAGCGAGCGCTCCATGCGTTCGGGCGCCGGACGAATGCCCGCGAAGCCCTCGGGAGAGCGATCGAGGAGGCGCGGAAGCGGGTGCAGTTCCTCCGGGGGAGCGGACTGACGTTCCTCCCGGATATTCAAGAAGTCCTGACGCGCGCGGAGAATGAATTCCACCAGGGGAACTTCGTCGGATCGAGCGAAGACCTTCGGATTGCGACGGTGCTCCTCGACCAGGTGACCCGCGCGCCGGACGGAAAAATTGAGCGGCGCACTTAAGCCGAACCCGCGCTTGTCTTCATCGACGTGAACGAACAGTACTTCGAGGGGCACCCGAAATCGAAGCGCCGTCCGGCCGAGATCCAAGTCGCCGTTCGCGGCCATTCCTTCACGCTCCAAACCGACGCGGGCGTCTTCTCTCGCAATGAAATCGATCGCGGAACGGAACTCCTGCTCGCCGCACTCGAGGTCGGGCTGTGCGAGCTGATCCTGGATCTGGGCTGTGGCTACGGTGTACTCGGGATCGTCGCCGCCCGCCTGTCGGAAGGCGGTCACGTTATCCTGACAGACATCAACGAACGGGCCGTTGGGCTGGCCCGAAAGAACATCGCCGCGAACGAGATTGCGAACGCGGAGGTCCGCCTCGGCGACCTGTACGAGCCGGTTCGAGACCTGGCCTTCGACCACATCGTGTGCAACCCGCCGATCCGCGCAGGCCGCGCCATCGTGGACCGGATCGTGTCGGAGGCTCCGATGCATCTCCTGAACGGTGGCAAGCTTTGGCTCGTGGCCCGAACGAGGCAGGGTGCCGACTCGCTCCGAGAGCGGATGGCCGCCTCTTTCGGCAGTGCCGAGGTCGTTCGACGCGGGAGCGGCTTCAAGGTCTTGCGCTCGACGAAGGCCGGGATCTAAGACCGTCGCGGCGGTCCGAAGTGAATCGGGAGCAAGAAGTATCGCACCCGCTCACAAATCGAGCGTCGAGTTCTCACCTACGATCAGTCGGTGGCCCTTCGGGAGGCGGTTCACCGCACTTCGAATCGTGACCGATCGGCCGATGAGGCTGTTCACGATCTTGTCGGGGCCCTCAATGATCGCATCCCCGATCACGATCGATGCTTCGATGTCCGCGCCGACGAGGCGCGAACCATCTCCGATCGACGTGTACGGGCCGACATAGGTGCGCGGACCGATGACGCAATCGCGGCCGATGACAACCGGGCCTTTCACCACGCTCCCGGTCGCGATGACCGTCCCTTCCCCGATTCGCACGCGTCCTTCGACAACCGCGCCCTCTTCGACCGTCCCATCAATTTGCCGCTCGACGTCGTCAAGGAGAAGGTGGTTCGCCTCGAGGATGTCCTCCGGCTTCCCGGTGTCTTTCCACCAGCCCTTCACGATGGCGGCCCGGATCCGCCCGCCCTGTTTCCGCAACTCGTCGAGGGCCTCCGTGATCTCGAGTTCGTTGCGCCACGATGGCTTTTGCCCCTTGATGATCGGGAAGATGTTCTTCCGGAGGAGGTAGATTCCGACGAGGGCGAGTTCGGACTTGGGCGCCTTCGGTTTCTCGACCAGCGAGACGATGTGCCCTTGTGCGTCGAGCTCCGCGACGCCGAACTTCTCCGGGTTCGGGACGCGACAGAGCATCACCTCGGCATCGTAGCCTTTCGTCTCGAACTCGTCGACCATGCCGCGGATGCCACCCTTGAGGATGTTGTCCCCCAGGTAGACGCAGAACGGGTCGTCACCGGCAAACGCCTCCGCGCAGAGGACCGCATGGGCGATTCCCTTCGGTGCGCCCTGTACGATGTAAGTGATATGGACACCCCATTTGGAGCCGTCCCCCAGAAGTTCCCGGACCTTCCCGGGTTGGTTGTCCCCGAGGATGACGCCGATGTCCGTGATGTCCGCATCGCGGAGATCCTCGAGGCAGTAGAGCACGTTCGGCTTGTTCGCGATCGGGATCAGTTGCTTGGGGCCGGTGTGCGTGAGCGGCCTCAGCCGAGTGCCGGCTCCCCCCGTGAGGATGATGCCCTTCATCGCGTCGCCTTCATGTCCTCAAGACAAGCGCGGAATGTTGGCATGGGCCTCTTTAACGTTTCTTCGACCTTGCGGACGACCAAGCACGGAGCCAGCGGACGCTTCGCTCTGAGGGCCACGCTTCTCAGTGAGATCGGATGGAGCCTTGGATTAGAAATCTGAAACACATCCGCGACCGCGCGACCCATTTCGACTCGGGAGGCACAATCCGGGCAGCTCACGTGGAAGAGCCCCGAGGTGTGTCGATCCCAGAGGTCGAAGGCGACCTCCGCGGCGGTCTTCGCGTACGATGGCGTAACTTTTTGGTCGTGAAAAAGCGGAACCTCCTGGCCTGCCTCGAGTTTCTGGAGGATCCACGTCACGGCGTTCGTCTTCGAAGACAGCCGGTTCCAGCCAAAAACCGAAGAGAGCCGGAGGACGATCGAGTCGGGATGCGCCTGACGAACCACGCGTTCCCCGAAGAGTTTCGTCCCCCCGTACGTGTTCAACGGATGAGGTTCTGTGTCTTCCTTCGCGGGTCCCGTTCCATCGAAGACGTAATCCGTCGAGATGTGGACGAAGGCCGCCCCCACCTCGTTCGAGACGGACGCGAGCTGTCCGGCAGCCGTTTCGTTCACGTACTTCGCTTCGTCCGGATCGCCCTCGCAGGCGTCGACATCCGTCATCGCCGCCGCGTTGAGCACGAGATTCGGCGCGACGCTTCGGACCAACGCCTCCACCGCCGAGGAATCTCGGATGTCGAGGCGGTGCCAGTCGATTCGCTTGTCGTCGGGGGCCTGACGTCCGCGGTGGGTCGCGATCACATCGTGTCCCCGCCGAAGCGCCTCCTGGCCGATGTACTGTCCGAGGAGGCCCGTGCCGCCGATGTCGAGGACGCGCGCCACGTCGTCCGCATAGAGGAGAGGGCCAAAACCCTTTCGAGGTGAACGAATATGTAGCGCCGCCCAATACCCGGGAGTCCTCCATGGATTTGATCCAAGGCGTCGTCGTCCGGCCGCTCAAACAGATCCACGACGAACGGGGGTACCTCATGGAAATGCTCCGCACGGATTGGCCCGAGTTCGAGCGGTTCGCGCAATCGTACATCACGATCGGATACCCCGGAATCGTGAAGGGCTGGCACTATCACAAGAAGCAGACGGATCATTTCGTCGTGGTGCGGGGGACGGCGAAAGTCGTTTGCTACGACGATCGCGATCGGTCCCCGACGAAAGGCAAGGTGAACGAGTTCTTCCCGGGCGAGCGGAACGCCATGTTGATCAAGATCCCTCCGTACGTGATCCACGGATTCAAGGCGATCGGACCCGAACCCGTGTATCTTGTGAATTTCCCCACGGAACTGTACGACTACAAAGAGCCGGATGAGTTCCGGATCCCCTACGATTCGAAGGACATCCCATACGATTGGGACGTCCAGATGAAGTGAGGACGTCATGGCGCGCCTCGTCGTCACGGGCGGCATGGGTTTCATCGGGAGCTGTTTTGTGCGCCGCCGATTGGCTGCCGGCAACGACGAAGTCGTCGTCGTGGACAAGCTCACGTACGCCGGGAATCCGAACAACCTGAAGGACTACAAGGACGACCGGAACCTCACGTTCGTTCAGGGAGACGTGTGCGATCGAAAGCTCATGGACCGCGTCACGAAGTCCGCGGACGCCCTGGTTCATTTCGCCGCGGAGACCCACGTCGACCGATCCATTCTCGAAGCGGGTGACTTCGTACGGACGGACGTCATGGGGACTTGGTCGGTCCTCGAAGCCTGTCGCAAGAACGACGTGAAGCGGGTTTGCCATATCTCGACGGACGAGGTATACGGCGAAGCTGCGGACCTTCCCTCGACGGAGTCGGACCCGCTCATGCCGAAAAGTCCCTACGCCGCCTCGAAGGCCGGAGCGGACCGACTGGCCTTCTCCTACTTCACGACGTACGGTTTGCCCGTCGTCATCTCGCGCTGCACCAACAACTACGGACCGTACCAGCACCCGGAGAAGCTCATCCCGTTGTTCGTGACGAACGCGTTGGAGGACACGCCTCTTCCGGTCTACGGGACCGGACAGAACACCCGGGACTGGGTCCACGTGGAGGATCACTGCGCCGCCTTGGACCTCCTGCTGAAGGCGGATGAGGTCGAGGGCGAGACCTTCAACGTGGGCGCGTCCGCCGAGCGATCGATCCTTCAAATCGGAGAGGCCATCCTCGGGAGCCTCGGCAAGCCGAAGTCGCTCCTACAGCGGGTGCAAGACCGCCCGGGCCATGTCGTCCGCCACGCGGTCGATTGGACGAAGCTCCGGGACCGACTCGGGTGGAAGCCGAAGACCCCGTTCGAGATCGGCCTACGGCAGACCGTCGACTGGTATCGGGCGAACGAGTGGTGGTGGCGCCCCATCCGGGAGGGCGCGTTCCGCGACTACTACGAAGTCCAGTATCGCGGCCGGCGCAGGCCCTCCGCGAGGGGTTGACGATACGTCGCAGGACGTCGAATGCCGTGAGGTCGCGAAGGCGGATGCCCCGAACTTGGTCCCTCTGTTCGAGGGGTTCTACGGGCGGTGGTTCGGAGAACCGGTGACGTCGCAAGCCGTCCAACGACGAATCCGCCAAGCGAAAGGCATCGATACGTTGATGGTCGCCGAGCGAGACGGCAAGATCCTTGGCTTCGCGAGTCTGCGCCTCGTCCCCTCCCTCGATTCGACCCCCTACGCGGAACTCTCGGACCTCTTCGTCGCCGGACCGTATCGTCGGCAAGGAGTCGGACGTCGCCTGTTGGAGTTCGTTGAGAAGCAAGCTCGCGAGCGCGGGGCCGATCGACTCGTCCTGACGACCGGTCTGAAGAATGTGGACGCGCAAGGGTTCTACCGCGCAAGCGGCTTCGTGGACCATGCGCTTGCGATGAAGAAGTCTCTGGGGGATGACACGGCTTCCGGTCTCCGGGAGATTCGCAAGCCCCGTCGCGCGGTCCTCTGGCGCCGCGACGAACCGACCGGGAATGAGAGCTTCCTGCTCTCGAGCGACGAGGCCGGCTGGCACTTGGAGGGAGACATCGTCGCGCTCTTGGACCAGCAGCCTGCCCATGTCCGGTACCGGATTGCGTGTGACCCGGCGTGGCGGACGCTCGCCGCGGAAATCTCCCAAGAGCGTGCGGGCGTGCGCCGAGAACTCCACATTACAGTCCGAGACCGCGGGCGCTGGTGGGTCGAAGGCGAGGAAGATGCCCGTCTTGGCGGTTGCACGGACATCGATCTCGAAATCTCGCCGTCCACGAACACGATTCCGATCCGTCGTCTGAACCTGGGAATCGGAAAGGAGTATGAGGTCACCGCGGCGTGGGTCCGGTTTCCTGGGCTGACCCTAGAGCCACTGCTTCAACGGTACAGCCGAACGGCTGCATACCGGTATCACTACGCGAGCGGTAACTTCGCTAGCGACATCGAAGTCGACGACGTGGGTCTCGTCACGCGGTACGAGGGCGGGTGGATTCGAGAGGCGGAGACTCGCTTGGAGACCGCCCAGTCGTAGCGATACGAAAAATGGGAACCGGCAGACAGGATAACTAGGGATCCTGAGCACTATAGTGGAGCTGAGGGCGGATTCCTTCCATGTGCGGCCACATCAAGTCTTAAATAGCGCTCAGAGTTTGGAGCACCCCTCTCCCAGGGAACCCGATGCCGGACGAGAAGCCGAAACCCGAACCCGAAAGCCCGCCCGCCCCCGCGGCGCCCGAGAAGGCGGCGCGGCCCTCGAAGAAGAAGGCCGAGGAGAAAGAGGAGCCGAAGGCCCCGCGGGCGCCGAAGAAACTCGAGGGCGTGAAAGAGGACTTCCGCTACATCGTCCGGATGGCGAACACGGACCTCGACGGAACGCGCTCGGTCGGGTACGCCCTCACGGCGATTTCCGGGGTCGGGATCCGCGTGTCCGAGGCCGTCGCCGACCTGGCCGACGTGCCGCGCGCGGAACGCCTCGGCAATCTGTCGGAAGAGCAGACGGACAAGATCGAGGCGACGCTGAGCAAGCTCGGCGAGCTGTTCCCGCCCTGGATGGTGAACCGCCCGAAGGATTGGGAATCGGGGCTCGACCTGCACCTGGTCGGTGCGGAGGTCGAGGTCCGGCTGCGGGACGACATCAATCTGATGAAGATGATCCGGTCGTACAAAGGCGTGCGCCACGAGACGGGCCAGAAGGTCCGCGGGCAGCGCACGCGTTCGAACGGTCGCACGGGCCTGACGGTCGGGGTGACGAAGAAGGCCGCCCTCGAGGCCGCCAAGGCGAAGAAGGCCGAGGAAGCGGCCCCCAAGAAAGAAGAAAAGAAGGAAGAGAAGAAGCCGGCGGAGAAGAAGGAGTGAGTCGTTGGGCGATCCGAAGTTCTCCCGTGCGAAGTTCGAGCGGCCGTCCCATCCGTGGGAGGCCGA
>DATMDM010000081.1:0-4521 GCA_035557795.1 Thermoplasmata archaeon
TCTTCCTGGCCTCGCGGCGAGCTCCACCGCCAGATCAAATACAAGGCTGCTCTCGAGGGCGTGCCAGTCATCAAAGTCAATCCTGCATGGACGAGTAAGACCTGCCCAGTGTGTGGCGCTCGGCGCCGAGATAGGGTGGGCAAGGTGTTCGTCTGCGAGATGTGCGACTGGGAGATGGATCGTCAGATCAACGCAGGCCTGAACATCCTCAAGACCGCCTTGGCCTCGAACGAGGCCCTGGCAAGGGCTGTACGGTTCCAGCCCGGTGCCCTCCGCCATGATGTGGTGAGTCCCCTCTACGACCTCCTCCGAGAAGGAGGAGGCGCACGGGAGGAGCCGAGCGGAGCGGAGTCACGTCCTTCGAGTATCGCTTGACAGAACCCCCGCACAGTCCGGCGAGGACTCGCGATGCTCAGCGGGCCCTGCGAAACGAGCTCGCGTCGCCGTTCTCCTCCGAACCTTTATTTAGCACACACCCTTTGGAGCGCTCCCTCGAACTGACGCGGAGTGAATCGTTGGGTAATATCCGGCCGACGTACATCAAGCGAGTCGCGATCGAACTCGCGAAGCTCTATCCGAACGAATTCACGGACGACTTCGAGAACAACAAGAGGAAGGTCTCGGAGCTGACCGACGTGCGGAGCGTCCTGATGCGCAACCGGATCGCCGGGTACGTCACCCGATACCGGCAGCGGCTGGCCGTCTAGGCCCGCGGACGCCCGCGCCCGGTCCGAGAGCGAGTGGACCCCGTCTCCCATGCCATACGCCGTCGAGACCCGTGACCTCACCCGCATCTTCGCGGGCAAGAAGAAACGGCGGATTCGCCGCAAGCGCGCCACCGGCGAAGGCGACGACCACCTGGGTCCCGTGACGGCCTTGGACCAAGTGTCGATTCAGATTCGGGACGGCGAGCTCTTCGGGATGTTGGGTCCGAACGGCGCCGGCAAGACGACGTTGATCAAGATCCTCGCGACGCTCCTTCTGCCGACCTCGGGCCAGGCGTTCGTCGCGGGCCATGACGTGGCAAAGGATCCGTTCCCGATTCGCCAGCGGATCAACATGGTGTCCGGCGGCGAGACGTCCGGATACGGCCTGCTCACGGCGCGAGAGAACGTCTGGATGTTCTCCCAGTTCTACGGCGTGCCGAGCAAGATTTCGAAGGGTCGCATCGACGAGCTGATGCACACCTTCGGCCTTTGGGACAAGCGGGATGCGAAGGTCCGAATGCTCTCGACCGGCCAGCGGCAGAAGATGAACATGATCCGCGGCTTCGTCACCGATCCGGACATCCTGTTCCTCGATGAACCAACCCTCGGGCTCGACGTGAACGCAGCCCGCGTGATCCGAGACTACATTACAAACTGGGTTCGGTCCCAAAAGGGCAAGACGGTTCTCCTGACGACGCACTACATGGCCGAGGCGGACCAGATGTGCGACCGAATCGCGATTATCGACAACGGGAAGATCTTGGCCTGCGATACGCCGGAGAATCTGAAGCGCATGATCCGCACGGAGACGACTTTCCGGCTCGAGGTGGACACGATCCGAGATATTGCGTCCTTCTCTTCCATGGAGGGCGTGAAGAACTTCTCCCACAGCGATGATATTTCGAAGAACCGCACGCACCTCACGTTCATCCTTGAAGACGAAGGTCCGGTCGCGGAGATTTTGAGCGCGATCACGTCTCAAGGCAAGAAAGTCCATTCGCTGCAGAAATCCGAGCCGACCTTGGAGGACGTGTTCATCAGCATGGTCGGGCGGGGATTCGAATGAAAGCCGCGACCGTTCGCCGGACGGACTTCCGGTATCGGATTGGTCTCAACCTTCGGGCCGTCGTGGGCCGGTCCTATCCACGGATCGTGGGCGCGAATCGCGAACCGTCGTGGATTTTCTTCGAGGCGTTGCTTCCGCTGCTCGGGATTGCGGCGTACGTATTCATCTACCAATTCTTCGGGAACCAGGCGATTGCGGTGATCACGCAATCGACCGCTACGGCGCCCTGGGGGATGTGTGGGAAACACGCCTGCGCCGATGCGGCAGAGCAAGCCCAGTACCTGGCCGCCGTGAATGCGAACACCAACGCGCTGGTCGCGTCCGTCGTCCTTGGCGGCACGATGGTGGCCTTCTGGTTGAACGTCCTCTGGTCGATGGCGAGTCAGCTGTACTGGGAAAAGGAGATCGGGAACCTTCAACTGTACATGATGGCCCCGATGAACCGCATGGCGCTCCTCGGCGGCATGGCGGTCGGCGGAATGGTCATGACGTCGATGCGGGCGGTCTCGACCCTCGTCGCCGGGGTCCTGGTCTTCGGCGTCGTCTTCCAAGTCGCGAGTCCATTGCTGCTCCTCGCCGTCTTCTTCGCCACGTTGGTCGCCCTGTACGGGCTCGGGATGATGTTCGCCTCCCTGTACCTTCTTTGGGGCCGGGAAGCGTGGAACCTGTCGGCCCTGATGGAAGAGCCGATTTTCTTCTCAAGCGGCTTTTACTTCCCGCTGGGTGGGCTCCTGCGGATTCCCGGGTGGGGTCCTGCCATCGCGATCGCCGGATCGTTCATCCCCGCCTCGATCGGGCTCGATGCGCTGCGCCAGCTCACGCTCGGCTCGACCGCATTCGGCGGGACGCTGTGGATCTTCGACGTCACGACCGAACTCGAGATCCTCGTCGTCATGGCGGTCCTCTTCCTAATCCTCGCAAGGTACTGCCTGGCGTACCTAGAGACGCTCGCGAAGCGAGAGGGGAAGCTGACCTCACGGCATCAATGAGCACGTACTGGCGGACCTTCAAGGTCGCCGCATGGCTCGGTTGGGAGATGGACTCGAACTGGACGGAGCCGTGGCTCTTCGTCCTGTATTCCATCGTCAAGCCCGTCGCGGGGGCCTTCATCCTCGTGCTGATGTACGTCGTCTTTGTCGCGATCGGCCGGCCGGCGGGCGACCCGGACGCGTTCTCCTACATGTACGTCGGGAACTCGTTCTTCATCTTCGTCGCGTCCGTCCTCTTCGGCACGTTCCAGGTGATCCAATCGGACCGGGAGTGGTACCAGACGATTCGGTACGTGTACATCTCCCCGATCTCGTACTACGTGTACATCCTGGGCCGCGCCGCGTCCAAGATCGCGGTCGCCGCGTTCGCCGTCGCCATCACCCTCGTGTTCGGGGTCTTTTTCCTCGATGTGCGACTGCACCTGGCCCTCATCGACGTTCCGATGTTCCTCGCCGCCACCATCCTGGGCCTTGCCGTGCTCCTGGCCATCGGTATCTGCCTTGGCGGCATCTCGTTCCTGACCGCGAAGCACACGCACGGCCTTGCGGAGGGAATTCCGGGGCTGTTCTACGTGTTCTGTGGGGTCCTGTTCCCCCTCTCGATCCTGCCGAGTTGGGGCCAAGCGGTCGGCCGCGCGATTCCCCTGACGTACTGGTTCGACCTCACGCGACGGCTCCTCGCTCCGAATCTCACCGTGAACACGACGTTAACCGGATACGACGCGCCGACGATCCTCCTCTTCCTGCTCGTGTCGTCTGTCGCCTTCTTCGGCCTGAGCGTGCTGATTTTCAAAATCGGGGAGTACTTCGCCAGGAAGGCGGGCAAAATCGACATGACAACGTCGTATTAGGCGCGGGACGCGCGACGAGCGGCTTGTTCCCGGCGATACGGATACCGCTGGACAGCTCCACAGGTGGTGCACGTCACGACGACCCGACCCCGCCCCACACGGACACGGGCGCTCACGGAGGGGAGGAGGAACGCGAGACACTTCTTGCAAAAGGACCTCTTGAACGGCGCCGGCACCCGAACGTTGTAGCGCATCCCGATCCGCCGCGCGAGTTCGACGTATCGTCGCGCGCGGCCTGCGTGGCGTTGGAGCGCCTCCCTCTCGGCCAAGTGGAAGAGCGTCGTCATCCGCTCGAGGGCGATGCGCCGCTCCATCCCGCGATGCCGTCGCTTCACCATCGATCGCGCACCCGGTCCGAAGGATAAAATCCTTCCCGGGCGACGAACCTTTAACTAGACTCGCTCGGTTACGCGCGGGGGACTCTCGTGCGCGACCGCGTGCGGCGTATTTTCCGGAATGTCAACGACGGACTCGACCTCATTGTTTTCTTGAACTCCACGGAGCCGCACATCGACCGGTCCTTCTTCTACGCCACGGGCTTGACTGACGGTCTGTTCGAAGGCTGCGGCGCATGGCTCACGCCGGATGGCGGCTGCGAGATCACGACCTCCAAACTAGAGGAAGAGGCGGCGAAGAAGAGCGGCCTGCCCCTGCATGTGTTCCAGACCCGCGACGAGTCGACGGCCCTGATGAAGGCGACGCTGAAGGGATACCGGAAGGTCGGGATTAACGCGGCTGAGCTGACGCACTCCGCCTTCCAGCGGCTCCAGAAGCTCGCGTCCAAATCCACCCGGTTCGTCGACGTCTCCGAAGCGGTCATGAAGACCCGGCTCGTGAAGGACGCGCAGGAGATCGAGCGGATTCAGAGGGCGTGCGACATCGCCACGAAGTCCCTCGAGGAGACCTTG
>DATMDM010000082.1:0-18002 GCA_035557795.1 Thermoplasmata archaeon
ACCCAGAGTTCGTCGCCGAGCGCTCGGGCCTCGCGGAGGAAATACACATGACCGGGATGGAGGAGATCGAAGACCCCCGTCGCCATTACACGGACCACGAACGCCACGCTCGGACGATGTCCTGCCCTTCCAGGAACACGAGATTCCTCGCCCGAGCATATGCCTTTGCATCTTGCTTCGAGAGAGCTCGTCCGTCGTCCGCCATCATTTCGCAGATGGTCGCGGTGGGCGCGAGTCCCGCCATGAGCATGAGGGCCGTCGTGAGTTCGGTGTGACCCCGCCGTTCGACGAGGAGCGGATCCACGGCGTTCAGCAGGGGCACGTGGCCGGGGGACCGGAATTCTTCGGCGAACACATGGGCCGCCCATCCGTTCTCCCGTTTTGTCGCTTCCTTCGCGATGGCCGCGAAGCGCGAGATTGTCTTGGCCCGGTCCACATCCGTCACGCCGGTGAAAGTCTCGCGGTGATTGACGGAAATCGAGAAGGCGCTGTGCCGATCGTATTTCATGTCCTCCTTCGAGATCGCATCGAGGACCGGATACGCGGCTCCGGATCGTCGGAGGACCTCCGCCATGAACGGGAGCCCGATTCGCGCGCGGACTTCGCCCGAGAGGGTCGTGCAGATCAGACCGCCCGCTTCCTTGCGGAGCGTGCGGATGGATTCGGGCTTCACAAACTCGCTAGCAATCGTCAGGTCCGTCTCTTCTTCGCGGCCGTCGCCGTCGTACACGAGGATGAATTCGCCTCGCTGCAGGGCGGACACCGCGCGTGCGAGGTCCACGAAATCTGAGCAGCTGGGCGGCGTATATCAAGATTGTTGTAGGAACCACTTTATTGGTTTTCACTCGGAGAGGCGGAGGCCTTATTTTGAGCGGTCCTATGGGGCCTTCGATGTTGGAGCCGCGGGCCGTCGCACAGCTCGATCCCGGCGGAATGAGAGACGTCATTGCGTCGCTCCCCGACCAAATCGCCACGGCGACCCAGGCGAGGGCGACCCATTTCGCGGTCGACGAGGCCCAGCGCATTTTCTTGGTCGGGATGGGCGGTTCGGCGATCGCGGGCGACGTGTTCGCGGCGTGGGTCGCAGACCGCTCGAAGGTCCCGATCCAGGTCGTCCGGGATTACCACCTCCCGTCGTACGCGCGGTCCGAGGACATCCTCGTGGCGTTGTCGTATTCGGGAAACACGGAAGAAACCTTGGCCGCGACGGCCCAGGGAATCAAGCTCGGGTGCCGCGTGATCGCGATCACATCCGGTGGAATGCTAGCAGAGCTCGCGAGGAAGAGCGACTTTTCTGTATTCGATGTCCCGACGGGACTCCCGCCGCGCGGCGCATTCGGCCATCTCTTCGGGATCCTCGCGGCAATCAGTGGGGATTGGACGTACTCGGATCCGAGAGCCGAGCTGGATGAAGCCGTTGCGCACTTGAGAACGCTCCGCGAGCAGCTGCGCCCGGAGAGCGCCATGCGCTCCAACCGCGCGAAAGCCCTCGCCGTCCGCATTCGAGCAACGGTGCCGATCATCTACGCGGCGCCTCCCTTCTCGGCCATCGCGAGGCGGTGGCAGACGCAGCTGAACGAGAACTCGAAGGTCCTCGCATTTTCGTCCACGTTCCCCGAGGCCGATCACAACGAGCTCGTCGGATGGGTCGAGGATGCGCGCGCCCGATCGCATCGCCCCATCCTGCTCCGCGACCGCGACGAGAGCGCGGCGATGCGACGACAGCTCGACATCACCGTTTCCCTCATCTCCAAGAAGACGAAAGTCGAGGAGATCCAGGACGATGGGCCGACCCTCGTCAGCCGGATGCTCGGCACGTTGTATCTCGGCGACTATGTGAGCCTGTACCTGGCGGTCCTGCGTCGCGTCGATCCGATGGTGCTCAAGCCGATTGTTGCGTTGAAGGAGAAACTCGCCGCCGCTCGTCGAAAAAGCTGAACGCCCGGGGGGAGATTTGAACTCCCGAGGCCTTGCAGCCACGGCGTCGCTGGCGGCGGTAGTTCAAGCCGACTCCAGCGCCGCGCCCTACCGGTCTAGGCGACCCGGGCATTGTGCCAACAACCCGTTCCGGGAATGTCGGCGTGGACTCCACCGGACTAGGCGACCTCGGCACCCAGTGCCGTGACCATCGGCTGCGTCGTAATAAAGATTCCTCGGTTCTTACGCGGGCGATGCGGGATTGGACCGAGCGAGTTCGACGCGCTCGCGACCGGGAGGATGGCTGTAAAACAGCCACTTCTCCCATGGCTTCGGGTCCGCCACACCGAGGTTTTGGTCGTGGAGCTTCGCCATCGCCGTTGCGAAGTTCGCCGGGTCATGTGTGAGCTCGAGGGAGAATCGATCCGCCCGTGACTCCCGCGCGCGGGACCACCACAGTTCGAGCGGCCGCAGCGGCAGAGAGACGAGGCCGAGCAGCGCCGCCAAGACCGGCAGCCCCGCCATGTCGCTCATCGAGCGGATTCCGAACGACGAATACAGAATCCCATAGATCCACGCGGCGACCGCCAGGACTACGAGAGACGTCACGGAACCCAACACGAAGCCGCGGAGTGGGTCGAGGAACTTCTGATGGGCGAGCTCGTGCGCGAGGACGGTCTCCACCTCCTCCGGCCGAAACTCGCGAAGGAGCGTGTCCGTGACCACGACGCGCCGCGTCCGCCCGAGGCCCATGACCGCGGCATTCGAACGCCGTGTTTTCTCAGAGGCGCGGAGCTCGAACACGCCGACGATCGGGACCTTGGCCTGGGCGGCGAGCGATTCGAAACGGGCCCGGAGGTCCGGATCTCCCAGAGGTCGAGAGCGATAGAACAGGGGCACGAGCACGATCGGCGCGAGAAACGCGAGGACGACCGAAACGGCGAGGCTCATCATCCATGCGGCGAGCCACCACCACGTCGGCCAGGTGGCGAGCAGCCAGAGCAAGACGTAGCCCACCGCGACCGTCGCCCCGAGTCCGAGGCAGAACGACTTCGCGAGATCTTTCAGCCACCCGGCGAAAGGTTGAGAGGACAGTCCAAACGCCCGTTCCCACCGATGTCCTCCGACATAACGAAACGGGAGATCGACCGAGGTCACGAGTGCGAACAAGGCGGCCAGAAACGTGACCGTGGCCGCCCACGAGGGCACGTGCAAAGAAAGCACCCAATCGCGCAACGCGCCCGCCCCGCCGAACACAAGGGCCACCGTGAGGGCCGCCGCGACGGCCGAACGGATCGCCGACAATCGGATGCGCAGCGACCGTAAGCGACGCGCGGTCGCCTGACGTCCGACATCGAAGCCCCACGCGTCGACCGACACGCGCTCACTTCCAGAGTCGCGGGTACGTCCCCGGGGCCATGAGCACTCGGGCCGTGTCCGCGGCGGCACCGGACTTCGCGATGACGATCCGATCCGTCGTCATGAGCGCCTTCGCGATCGCGACCGCCTCGCCCTTCCCCGTGTACACGCCGACGAGGTCGCCGGCGCGGATATGGTCGGACAGCTTCGCGACGCCCGGGACCGCGAGGTTCGCGCCGTGGCAAATCGCATCCACGGCGGTGTTCTTCACGACGATCCGCGGCAAATGCCGCAGGAGGTCCTCGACCGGCCGGAGAATTGTCCGGACCGGTGTATCGTCACCGTCTTCCTTCCAGTACGCGAGCGCGTCCCGAAACGCGTTCAGCGGATGCGCGTCCGCCTCCAGGAACGTCGCAGCGCGCGTCCGGCGCAGGTCGACGAGGTTCGCGCCGACGCCGAGCGCATCGCCGATGTCGGCGCACAGGGTGCGAATGTAGGTGCCGGATTCGCACCGCACCCGGAAGAGAACGTTCCGGCCATCAACCTCGAGGGGCTCGAGCTCGTAGACATGCCGGGTTCGCTGCTCCCTCTTGACGGCCGACCGAATCGGAGGAATCTGATAGATCTCCCCGACGAACCGGCCCATCATGGAGCGGACGCGCCGCTCGTCGACGTCCTGGTGGACCTGCATCACGCCAACGTATTCCTTGTCCCCCTCGAGGACGGCCTCGAGCGCCCGGGTCGCGTCGGCGAGGCCGACCGGGAGGACGCCGGTCACGCGCGGATCGAGGGTGCCAGAGTGGCCCGCCTTCGGGACGCCGAACATGTCCCGTACCCACGCGCTGACCTGGTGGGACGTCGGGCCCGCCGGCTTGTCGACGATCGCCACGCCGAGGCGAATCCGTTCCGCGATCGACCGGTCCTCGGGCCTCGTTCCGTACTTCGAGTCGGGCACCTCGTGGAGGACGACGAGGTCGCTCATCCCCCCACCCGCGCGGCGATCTTCGCGATGACTTCGTCCGGGGTCCGGTCCCGCGAGTCAATCACGAGATCGAAGCTCTCCGTGTCCCCGACATCGATTCCATAGATCGATTTGTACCGGATCCGTTCCGACCTCTCACGCGCCAAGATCTCGCGTTTCGCCTCCTCCACGGTCGTCCCCTCTCGACCGGCGATTCGTTTCGCGCGCACCGCGAGCGGCGCATCGATGAGCACCTTTAGACACGGAATCTTCTCCTTAGCGAGCAGGTACGCCTGAATCCGTCCATCGACGACGACGTCGCGGCCCTCGGCCACATGCGTACGGATCTCCGAGAGGACGGCGGCGTCCAACGCACGGTCGATGCTCGGATCGCCCTCCGCGGCGCGGCCGAATTCTTCGAGGCTCAGCCCTCGTTCCTTCGCCATGGCCCGGAATCGCATTCCCGCGGACACGAGGACCGATCCGCGGGCCTCGGCCCATAGCTCCGCGACCGTCGTCTTGCCGCTGCCGGGCGGGCCTCCAATCACGAGGATCATCGACGTCCCTCAGGCGGTCTCGTCCACTCCCGGACGGAGCGGGACGCCCATCGCCTGGAGACGCCGTCGGAACCGGATGTACTTCAGGACGCGGACCACGATCTGCCCGAACGGGATGGCGAGCAGAGAGTACAGGAGGACCCAGGACGGGAACACGTAGACGGAATTCAGGAACACGTGGTTCGACCACGGCACCGCGATCCACTGGTTCCCGCGGCCCTGCAAGACGACGTCGACGAAGAGCCGGAGCCAGGTGAAGATCACGATGAACAGGAAGATCGTCCACGCCGTCGACTTGTACGGCGTCGACATCATGTCCATCTGATCCTTCGCGAAGCCTTTCTGGACTTCTTTGAGCTGCGCGAGCCTCGTCTGCTGGCCCTTTCGCATGGCTTCCATCTGCTCTTTCCGCCACGCCGACATGACCTTCTGGGTGCGGGCCATCTTCACCCAGTTCGTGTAGTGGTCCCGGATGATCGAGCCGATCGTCGTCGTCAGGATGCCGGCCAGCAGGATCGTCAAGACCGGGAGGGTCCCGCTGAAGCCGAAAATCGGGAAGAGGACCGCGTCCGCCCCGCGCGCGAACCCCGTCCCCACTTGCGGGTCGATGATGGCGTACAGCGCCAGGAGGAACAGGAAGATCATGAGGAACCGGGACAGGCTCGCGCGGCTGAACGGCGACGCCGGCCGGACCGGCGGGGTCGTCTCCTCCGTCGCCTCGTCCGTCGCCTCGTCCGCCTCTTCCTCGGTTACCTCTTCGACATCCGAAGAGCCGGAATCATCGGCCACGGGTTCGCCAATGGACGTGCCGATATAAGGATTTGCAGCGTCCCATCAGGAGGGAATCAGCCGTTGTCCGCCGGCGTCGGTGCGGTCCCGAGCGCCGACTGGATTTTCGTCGCGAGGTCCTCGTATCGCTGCGTGAGAGCCTTCTCCTGCTTCTGGAGGGACTTCACCCGAATCGTCAGGGTCTCCTTGTGCTCCTCGAGCTCTTTCTTCAGCGCCTCGCGATCGTCCTGCCGCACGAGCAGCATCCCGATGCTCTTGTAGACCGGGGTGTCGTCCTTGATCTTGGCCAGTTCTTCCAGAGTCCCTTCGATCTCCCGCAGCTTCGCCTCGAGTTGGACGCGCTGGCTGCCGAGGACCTGGAGCTGGTTCTGGAGCTGCTGGTACTGGGCGATCTGGTTCTGGAGCTGCGGAGAAATGTCCTTCACGGCTTCACCTCGTGGCGGACGCGGGCCGCGACGTCGGCCCAGCGGAGATATGAGTTCACGGCGGCTCGCAGCGCACTCGTGTCGTCCGCGTCAATCGTGACGGTGAGACGACCCGGGGCCGAGCGCATGGCGACGCTCGCCTTGGGGACGTCGCGTCCCGTCTCCGGTCGCAACGCCTCGTAGACCACGCCGGCCTCGGGACCGGAAAGCACGATCGTCGCACGCCGCATGGTCATCGCGCCTTGACGACCTTCTTCACGTTCGGACGCTCTTTGTAGAACATCTTCGAGCCGCAACGCTCGCACTGGATCCCGACCGTGTTGATGTTCGCCCGGATCGGTTCCAGGCACTTCGCGCACTTGTACATCTCAGGCCTCCTCCGCCTTCGGTTCGGGCTTCGCCGCCGTCTCCGTGACCTCCCGCTTGAACGAGGTCGTCACGATGGGCCGGTAGGCCCCGCCGGCGAAGACGTAGCCGCATCGGCGGCACGCCCAGACGCCCGTCGACTTGCGACGGACCGAGATCGCGGCGCACCGCGGACACGTGTGCCGCCCTTTCAGGCCCTCCTCGATTTCCTGGACTCGCCGGCGGATTCGCACACCGTAGCGAGGGCCGAAACGGGCAACGATGCCTGCCTTTCGCGTGCGACGGGCCATGGAGGATCTCAGGAGGATTGAAGGAGCGGGCGGATGTCGCGGCCGACGCGCTGGGCCGTCTCGATAATCCGCTTCACCTCTTCGTAAGTAAAGCTTCCACTTAAGCCTTTTTGCATCGCGCGGATGTCGCCGTTCTCATCCGTCGTGACGGTGAGTCGGGCATCGGCCATGCGCTCCTCGTCGAGGCTCGGATCGACGAGCAAGAGTTCCTTGATCTTGGCGGTCGTCACGCTGACGGGCCAGTGC
This sequence comes from Thermoplasmata archaeon, assembly GCA_035557795.1. GTDB lineage: Archaea > Thermoplasmatota > Thermoplasmata > RBG-16-68-12 > RBG-16-68-12 > RBG-16-68-12. The sequence continues at coordinate 6,911 of DATMDM010000082.1, forward strand.
TCCACCGGGAGCGGGAAGTCGTCGCCGAGACCTTGGCTCTTCGCCGGCGCCACCGCCGAAGCGAGGGCCGCGACCGCGCCGTAAGAGCACGCATCGAACAGATTCCCGTCGAAGTCGAGGACGTGGATGTCGATGAACAGGATCCAGACCTTCTCTTTCGGCGTGATGCACAGCCGCTCCATGCTGACCATCTTCGACTCACGGATTCCGCGGTCGACGACCCGGGCGAGCTCGATCGCATCCGGCCGCGGCGGGCCCGCCTCGAACGTGGGACTCGCCATCGGGATCAGCTCGACGCTCGTCGATAGGACCCCCGTGTTCGGGGTGTCGGGATACGGTTCGCCGACGGACATCTTGATGCCGACCAAGACATCCGTGTTCCCGAGCTTCACGCGGGCGCTTCCTTCCGCCGTCTTGACGAACGCTCGGGTGACGCTGACCTTCCGGGGCTCGTCGAGGCGACGGCCGTCGACCCGTTGTCCCGCCGACGCGAGGCGGTAGACGTGGGCCCGCATCAGCTCGGAGACAATCTCTTCGCTCATCAGATCCCCTCCGGGCCGAAGTCTTCCTCGGGCGGCTGTTCGGGCTCCGGCTCGACGGGTGCCGCCGCGGGAGGCGACTCCTTCAGGATGTCTTCGAGGGTGACGGAGTAGCGACGTCGGAGCGCATCGCGCTGCATCTCGTAGATCCGCTTCGTCGCATCAATCGACAGGCCCATCGCCTTTTGGAACTCGTCGTACGTGAGATGGCCGTCCATCTGGAGAAGCACGACCTCCCCGGTCCGGGGCACGATCGCCATGGGGCAGTCCGCGTCACCGAAGTTGTCCTCGTCTTTGTTGAGGTCGAGGCAGACGACGTCGTCGATCTTGCCCGACGCGCACGATGTGACGAGGTCGCGCATGGGGACGCCCGCGTCGGCGAGGGCCACACTGGCCGCCGTCAAGCCGGCGCATCGCGTGCCCGCGTCGGCTTGGAGGACCTCGATGAAGATGTCGACCGACGTGCGCGGGAACTGCTCCGCGAAGACGACCGAGCTGAACGCCTCGGAGATGACCTTCGAAATCTCCACGGAGCGCCGATCGGGTCCGGGCCGCTTTCGGTCGGACACGCTGAAGGGCGCCATGTTGTAGCGGCATTGGACGAGGGCCCGCGCGGGATTTTGGAGGTGCCTCGGGTGCGCTTCGCGCGGACCGTAGACCGCCGCGAGGACCTTGTTCCCTCCCCATTCGATGTACGCAGAGCCGTCCGCTCGCCGCAAGACGCCCGCCTCGATCCGAATCGGTCGCAACTCATCGAACGACCGGCCATCCAGGCGGCGTCCGTCGGAGCCAATCAGTTTCATCTCTTTCTCGATGTGCTCGATGTCTTCCATGGAAAACCTTCCTTAGGAGGGCCTCGGTCCTCGCCCTCGTTGTTTCTCCCGCTCGATCAGTTCCCGCACGGCTTCCGTCAGGCCGACCGCCTGGGCCCGCTCCTCGATCAAGCGGATCGCCATCGCTGCTATCGCGGCGCTGCGGTCATCGCCGTCCAGCCAGATCCGACCGTTCTGCCCCACGTAGATCCGACAGCCGGTCAGGTCCATAATCAGGGACACCATGCTCCCTTGCGTGCCGATCACCCGCGGCACTTTCGTCGGCGAGATCTCGATCACCATGCCGCCGGTCAGGCGTCGGGCCTCGTGCTCCTGCATCGTCAGTTGGACGCGCTTGATCTCGTCGACACTCAGCACATGACACATGATCACGTCGCCGACTTTCAGGTACCGTGCGGTGTCGCCGAATTCGACTCGCCAGGGCGATTCCGTCGCGTGGAGGGGAGCGGGATAGGGAGAATTGATGTCCACGAGCCAGTGGGATGGGCCTTGGTCGACCACCTCGCCGATCACGGCGTCGCCCCGTTGCGGGATGTACCGCCCGTTGAGCGGGATCACGCTGACAAGTCCTTCGTGCTCGTTCCGAATGCCCAGTTGTGCCGCGAAAACACGTCCGCCTTCGCTGTATGTGCCAGGCCCGGGTTTCAGCCCGGGGCCGCCGACGGCTTCGCCCGGAATGACAATCGGGCGGAGCGCCCCACTGCTCTGCATTGGTGTCTCTCTCTCACGCAACGCGTCGAAACCGAGGCGGCTACTTGAGGCTTCCGGTCAATCGGCGCTCCGGAACGGATGGCCGGTCTGTCGGACTCAGATTCGCTGCTCGGCCTTCAGGATTCGAGTCTCGACGTTTCCTTTCGTCTTCGCGTTCAGGCGCTCGAGGAACTCGGTCTGCAGGCCGGCCGGCATCTCGACGACCCCGAGCCACGCTCCGGCGGGAGACCATTCCTCCTTGAGAATCGTGCCGAACGACTTGATGTCGCCGTAGGCCTTCGCGCTGTCCTCGGCGCTCAGCTTCACCGCGATCCGAACCTTCTCGAAGCGAATCGGAATGAGAGGCCGAAGGGCGTCGAGGACTTCCTTCACCTGCTCCTCGATGCTCTTGAACGGGTCGACGTGGACCTTCGCCTCCTCCATCGCGTTCTCGATCCGCTGCGGAGGATGGGGCGCGCCTGTCTGCGGGTTGATCGCGTTCGCCGCGATGTACTGCACGATCTGTTTGCGCTTCGCCTCCAACATCTGGCGACGCTGCTCGGTCGTCAGCTGAATCTCGCCGCGCTGGACGATCTGCTTGGCGACCGCAAGGGGCTCCGTGGTCCCGAAGAACTCCATCATCTTCTCCTCGGACGCCTTCGACCCTTTGTGAGCATCCTTGAAAATCTCGTCGATGGCGAGTTCCCGAAGCAGGTCGACCTCTTTGCCATCCCGAATCCGCTGGACCGCGTCCGGCTTCACCAGGACCTCGAACTTCTCGCCCGCCTTCTCGACGCGGGCAATCACATATTCCTTGAAGATATCGTCGCGACGGTCCGATCTGAGCTCTTTAGGCATGACCTCGCTCGCCTAAGACGCCGTCGGGATCCGGGTGAGATATTGACCGACTTCGCTCTCCGAGAGCCGTCGGAACTTCTCCCCCTCGACGATCAGGCCGACCTCGATCGCGCGGGCGTCGAGCTTCTCGCCTTCCGCGGCCTTTTGGAGGCCTTGCAGGCCGAGAATCATCGCGTCGTCCTGGGCCATGTTCTCCTTGTACTTCTCTTCGAGCAGTTCCATGACCGCCTGGCGGCCTTGGCCGATGCTCCCGGCCTTGTACGACACGAGGGCGCCGCTCGGGTCCGTCTCGAAGAGATGGGTTCCGAGGTCGTCCACGCCGGCCACGAGGAGGGCCGTCCCGAACGGACGCACGCCGCCGTACTGGGTGTAATTCTGTTTGTAATCGCAAATCCGCTTGACGAGCAGGTCGACACCAATCTTCTCGCTGTACGTGACCTTGTTGATCTGCGCGACGAGCCGGGCGTAGTCGACGAGGACCCGCGCATCGGCCACGAGGCCGGAGGTCGCCGCCCCGACGTGCTCGTCGATCTGAAAGATCTTCTCGATCGACGAGGTCTCAACGAGCCGCGATCCGATCTTTTTGTCGGCCATCAGCACGATACCGTTCTTGAACTTCAGGCCCACGGTGGTGTTGCCCCGCGTGACGGCCACGCGAGCGTATTCCACCTGGAATAGGCGGCCGTCTGGGCTGAAGACCGTAATCGCGCGGTCGTACGCCATCTGGCCCGGCTGCATATGATAAACCCCGGGCCGCTAATCAAGCGGTCACTTATAAGGGTTCTTTTTGTGTTCTCGGCGGGCGCTGTCCGCGCGTTCCAAGTATTTGCGAGTCGCCGCGCGAATCGTTCCCGATGTGCCGACCGTCGTCACGCGGACCCGTTCTCCGCCGACCGAACCGATGTCGTTCAGCGCATGGATCGCGGCGTCTTTCTCGAGATGGGTGGTCCGGACGAGGCCCAACGTCCCCGCGAAGTCCACGAGCCAAAGTCGCAGAGTCGTCGTCCGCAAGGCCTCGAGCACCTCTTCGCGTCGGAACGGCCGGGAACCGTCGACTCGGAACGCGATGTATCGGTACCGCGGGCGGCGCGTGCTCACGCTCGGCGATGGGGGAGAAATGGAAAAAGGTTCGGGTAAAAAGAGGAGGAGGTCAGCGTACTTCATCCACTTCGGCGGACGTCTTGACGAGGCCCGTGTTCACGTCCTTGCCGAGAAGCGACTTCGACTTGACGCCCGTAATCACAAGGAGCACACGAACCGTGTTCTGCAGGTCGTCCTCGACGGAACAACCCCAGATGATCCGCGCCTGCGGGTTGATCTTCTGGCCGACGATCTCCGCGGCCTTCTCCGCCTCGGACACGGTCAAGTCGGGCCCGCCGACGACGCGCACGAGGGCGCCGCGGGCGTGGGTTAGGTCGACCTCGCCGAGGAGCGGGGATTCGAGGGCCTCGTTGATCGCGTAGTCGATCCGGTCCCGCTCTTCCTCGCTCTCGCCGATCCCGATCATTGCGACCCCGCCGCCCTTCATGATCGTCATGAGGTCCGCGTAATCGAGGTTGACGAGGCCGGGCTTCGTGATGATCTCCGTCATGCCCTTGATCGACTGCATGAGGATTTCGTCCGCGACCTTGAACGCGGCGTTGATCGGTAGCCGGGGCACGAGCTCGAGGAGCTTGTCGTTGTAGATGACGATCGTCGTGTCGCTGAACTTGCGGAGTTTGTCGAGGCCGGCCTCCGCGTTCTCCATCCGGATGCGGCCTTCGGACTTGAACGGCATCGTGACGACACCCATCGTGAGGGCGCCTTCCTCTTTCGCGACGCGGGCGACGTACTGTGCGGAGCCGGTCCCGGTCCCGCCGCCCATGCCCGCGGTGATGAACACGACGTGAGAGCCGCGGAGGAAGTCTCGAATCTCTTCCTCGTTCTCGTGGGCGGCCTGTTCGCCGACCTCCGGGAGGGCTCCGGCACCGAGGCCCTTCGTGAGGCGCTTGCCGATGAGGATCTTCTTCGGCGCGTGGACGGAGAGCAGGTGTTTCGCGTCCGTGTTCACGGCGGCCAGCTGCGCGCCCGTAATCCCGGCCTCGCTGCATCGGTTGATCGTGTTCGATCCGCCTCCGCCGCAGCCGACGATCTTAATCGAGACGTTGATCGACTCGACGATCTTTTCGATCTCTTCATCGTCGCCGTTCTTCTTCTTTTCCACGGCCTTGGCTTTCTCGGACTCGCGCTCTTCCTTCGCCTCGGCTTCCTGGTGCCGAGCCAGGGCTTCGTTGAGAAGTGATTTCATTGTGCCATCCCATCCCGATGGAGACTGACGGCCGGACGAATCCATCTTGCCCTATTTAAAAGTAGTCATACATCTGTCTGACAAACGCCGCGTTGACATCCGCCGAAGGGCTGCCACGGAACGGAGGCCTTAGTGGGCCATCGCGGGCACCGTGGCCATGTTGATGACGATCCCGGCGTTCGTGATCTCGAACGGATACACGGACTCGTCGTGGGACGAGCCTTTGTACTTCTCGACGGAAAGGAATCGCTTGATGCCCGTCTCGTCCCGGAGTTTGTGGAGGCGGAGCTCCCCGCGCGCCAAGAACGCCTCCGGAGGGACCTCGCCTTCCTCCGGGAGCTCGAGCGTGAGCAGCGAAGTCACTTTCGACTCCGCGAGGTATCGCATGAACGACTGCGTCGTCACGGTCTCCTCGAACTCGCGCATGCAGAAATATTTGAGGGCCGTCATCGAATCGATCACGACGCGCTCATAGTTTCTCTTCAGGAACAGGTTCTTCAGGAGTTGCTGCAACGAGTGGACCGTGACTTCCTTGCTCTCGAAGTCCGGCGTCTTCCGGATCCGCTCCCCGATCGATCGCATCTTCGCGGGCTCCTCCTCCGTGGAGATCTCGAGGATCGGCGTGGGCTCGAACCGTCGGATATCGGAGTTCGCATCGAGGACGTCGAGGTCGTCCAGGTTCCAGCGGAATCCGCGCATGTTGATCTTCAGTTCATTCGGGGGCTCTTCGAGGGCCACGAACAGGCAACGCTCTCCGCCTTCCAGGCCCTCCCGCAGGAACTGCATCGCGAGGATCGTCTTGCCGGCGCCCGGAGGACCCGACACGATGTACGGCCGTCCCGGGACGTAGCCGCCGTGCAGCATCTTGTCGAGACCCGGGATGCCCGTCCGGATCTTGGCCGCGGCGATCAGCGGATCACCTGGGGCGGTCTCGGAAGGACCGAGGTCGGAGGCGGGGGCGGAGCCTGCGCGAGTCGCTCTCTTACCTCCGCGTCGCACGCGAGCGCGAGTTTCATCGCTTTCTGATAGTTCCGGCGTTGGAAGGCGAGCATCGCTCGAGACAACGACACCTCGATGTCCCGGATCGGGACTTGGCGTCGGTGGGCGTCCTCGATGTGACGCATGATCGACTCAATCACGTTCGAGACCTCGTCGATGAGCCGGGTCTCGAGGAGCGATTCACCTGGCTTCGGAGCAGGGCTCGATACCCGCGTTTGCGCAGGGGCGTCCAGGTAGACGACCATCCCGTTGTCCCCGATCGAAATCGGATGCATCCGGTCGTCGAACGAGGAACCGCGGAACTTGTCAATCGAGATCGCGCGGCGGATCACACTTCCGTCGATCCACTTGTGGAGCCGCACCTCGCCACGTGCGAGGAAGAACTCCGTCTCGAGGATCTTCTTGTTGAGGCGTTCCGAGATGATGAGGGTCGTCGCCTCCAGTTCTGCGAGGAACCGGACGAATGATTGGATCAGGATCCGGCTGTCCTGGCCTTGCATCGCGAACATCTTCAGCGCGGTCATCGAATCGATGACGACTCGCTTGTACCGCTGCTTCGTCCGGTCGAGGTGATGCGAGAACTCTTGTTTGATCATCTTCTGCACGCTGTGCACGGTGACCTCGAGGGCGCGGATCTGCGACGACTGACGAATCTCCGTGACGTCCTCCATGTCCCGTACGTCGAGGGACGTGCCGACGTCGATCACGGAGCGCTGGCGTTTGTGCGCGCGGATGTCCGGGGTCGCATCGAGGATCTTGAGACGGTCCAGGTTCCACCCGAACGTGGCCATGTTCGCCTTGACCTCGATCGGGGGCTCATCGAGCGTGACCAAGAGGCACGGCTCCTGCTGTCGGAGACCTTCGAGGAGGAAGCTGAGCGCGAGAATCGTCTTGCCGCTCCCAGTCGGGCCCGAGATGACGTACGGTCGCGCGGGCAGCAGGCCGCCGTTCAGCATCGTGTCGAGACCCACGACGCCCGTCTTGACGCGATCCATTGAAAGCCTGCCGAGCGGCGGACCACCCGGCCCATGATGCATAAAAGCTCCGTCGTGAGAATCAGGCCATAAGATGAGTCACAGGAGAGAGCCGAAGTTAACCTTAAACAAGGTTGACTTTTTCGGACTTTGCAGAACCGACGCGATGGCCACAACGAGGAGACCGCCGCCGACGTCGGAACTCGATAGCGGGGGATGGACTTTCCGGGCCTGAGGTCGTTCCTCACCGCCCTTTTGAACCATCGATCTCCGGGTGTCTCACCGGGGACCTGGGAGTCCCGGGGTATGAGCCCGACGGGATATCCTGGCTACCCCACCCCGCTACCTCAGCGAATCGAGCCACGGCGCGCCGGCGGTCGTCCGTCCGCATTGGAGCGTGTCGGATAAACCTATCGCGGGCGCCCGCTCAGAAGAACTTGCGAAAGCGCGCGAGGTCTTCCAGAGTTCCTTTCAATTTGATCTTGCCGGTGGCATACGCCTTGAACGGACCGATCTCCCGGAGGATGAGTCCGCGCAAGGTCTCCGAATCGGTGACGATCGTGATGTCCGCGGGATCGATGCCACCGTCCACCAGGCCGGCCACCCTCTGATCCGCGAGCGTGAAGTGATACTTCGTTCCGTCCTTGAGTTCGATCAGGACGGTCTTCCGGAGGCCGACGAGCTCCGCTCGGAGCGCCGGATCGGTTTCGACCTTCGCGTTGAACTTACGAATCAAGTCCTCGAGCATCTCTCGCATCGCTACCGACCGCCGAAATCGTCGAGCTTGCGGTTCCGGGACTCCGCGAGCAGCCGTCGGGCGGTGTCCCACGAGGTCCGCGTATGCGGCGGCAGAGTCCCTTTTTTCTTAATCCACTTTTCTAGGAACGTAATCGTGTCCGGATCGGACGAATAACCTGAGCCGATCGTATCACCAATCTCGGCCTCGATCGCGCGCATCTCCCGGTCTCGGCGGACTTTCGCCAAGATAGACGCCGCGCTCACGACCGGGAAGAGCTCGTCCGCATTGTGCTGGGAGACGACCTCGACGGCGAAATGCAGTTCTCGCTGCACACAGCGCTTGAATTCGATCTCGTCCACGTCCGCGGCGTCGACGTAGGCGGTCTCCGGATGCAGCCGCTCGATAAGCTGCGCGAAGAGCTTCGCCTCGAAGTCGTTCAGGGACATCTCCGCGCGCATCATGTCGATCTCCTCGGCGGGGATCACGAGGAGTTCCCATGTCGCGACCTTCTCGATCTCGGGCGCCAGCGCCTCCCGCTTCTCCGGCGAGAGTTTCTTCGAATCTCGGACGTTCATGTGGCGCAACGCGACGTCGGACTCGACCGCGACGCCGGCCACGACCAGCGGACCTAGGACGGGACCTCTCCCCGCCTCGTCGACGCCGACGATCACGGCTCACGCCTCGAACAGCTCGCGGGCCGTCTCCTGAGCTCGACCGATGACGTCCGCCTCGTCGACGGTTCGCACGACGCCCCCCGACATCAGGATCTGGCCATCGACGATCGTCGCTTGCACATCGCTCCCCCGGCCGCTGTAGACGAGGTGCCGGATGACGGTTTCCGGATAAAAAGGAGTTGTGTGGGCGCCTTTCAGGGAGACGACCGCGAGATCCGCGCGCTTCCCGACCTCGATCGAGCCGATTTCCCGTTCGACGTGTAACGCGCGGGCTGCCTGGATCGTCGCGAGGTCGAGGACGGTCTGCGCCGACATCACCCGCGCGTCCCACCGCGTCGCTTTATGCAGCAACGCGGCGACCTTCATGTCCACAAAGACGTCCATCCCGTTGTTCGAGACCGGCGAGTCGGTCCCGAGGCCAACGACGACGCCTTCTTCGATCATTTCGGGCACCGGCGCGACCCCGCCACTCGCGAGCTTCATGTTGGAAACCGGGCAATGAGCGACGCTCGTGCCGCAACGGGCGAGCGCGCGGACTTCGTTCATCGTGACCCAGACGCAATGCGCCGCGGTGACTCGATCCCCGAGGAACCCAATCTTCTCGAGCCACTCGACCGGTCGAAGGCCGGTCTTCTTGCGATGGGCTTCCACCTCCCCGCGCGTCTCGGACAGGTGGGTGTGGAGTCGGACATCGCGCCGCGCGGCGATTTCCTTCGCCTTCGCGTAGGTTTCCTCCGAGGCGGCGTAGACTCCCTGCACGCCGACGGAGGGCGTGACGAGAGGATCGCCCTTCTGCTTCGCGACGAATGCGTCGGCGTTCTTCACCGGGCTTCCGTGCTGCGTGGTGAAAGCCTCATCGAGGGTGACCCACGACAGAAACCCACGCATCCCCGATTCGCGCACGGCCCGCGCAATCTCGTCTTCCCAGTAAAACAGGTCGTGAAAGCTCGTCGTCCCCGAACGAATCATCTCGACGCATCCGAGGAGCGCGCCGATTTGCACGTCGCGCCGCGTGAGCTTCTCGTCGATCGCGGAGGCTTTCGGAAGCATCTCTTCGAGCGGCATGTCGTCCGCAACGCCGCGGAGGAGCGTGTTCGCGACGTGGTGGTGGAGGTTGATGAAACCGGGAAGGACGGCGCACCCGGAGCAATCGATGACCTCGTCCGCGGTGCGATCCACCTCGCCCACCGCGACAATTCGCCCGTCTTCCACGAGAAGGTCACCGAACACGAGCCGACGCTTCTCGTCCTGGGTGACGATGAAGCCGCCACGGAGCAGGAGGGACATCGGTGGCCCGTCGATGGGACGAGCCGTAGAAAGGGTTTTCGCGGCTTCCCGCGCAATCCGAGAGCCGGGGACGGTGCCGCTTTGCAAATCCTCGAAATGGCAAGAGTATTGCGGACGCAAGTCCCTGCGCGCGCGTGGACGTCGATTTCTCGAAGGCTCTTCAAGAATGCCTCGGTCAAGTCGGACCCGGCCACGTGGCGACGTGCGGAGCCATCGCGCGCGCGTTGGGCGACATTCGGGCGGCCCGATCGGTGGCCACATGGTTGAACACGCATCCGGACACGGCTGGGAGCCACCGCGTCGTCCGCGCGGATGGTCGTCCGGTTCTCGTATCCGCATCATCGGAACTCGAGCGAGAGGGTCTCCAGCTAGTGCATGGGCGTGTCTCATCGGAACGCATCGTTGACGTGTTGCAACCCGTCGGCCTTCTCACCGCGCTCCGAGAAGAGCAACGGACGCTGAGCGACCGGATCGTCGAAATGGATACGGGCCGACAATTCGAACGTATCGCCGGCGTCGACGCAGGCTATGACGGAGATGCGATGTATGTCGTGGCCACATGCGTCGAGCTAAAGGATCTGAATCCGATCGACATCACCGCGGTACGGCATCGCGCCGAGTTTCCGTACATCCCGACATACCTGGCGTATCGCGAGTTTCCGGGAATCGAGGCAGCCGTTCGTCGCCTCAATCGACGACCGGACGTCCTCCTGGTTGACGGCCACGGTCGTCTGCATCCCGCTCTGTTCGGAATCGCCTGTTACGTCGGATTGCGACTCGACCTTCCGACGATCGGCGTGGCGAAGCACCCGCTGGTTGGTCGCGTGACGAGGAGGGGCCATTCGCCTGCCGTAGCGACGGCGATTGAATTTCAAGGTCGGGTCCGCGGGTACGCCTGGACTCCTCCGGGCCGCGAGCGGCCGATCTTTGTCTCAATCGGCCACCGCATCTCGCTCGAGCGCGCGCTCGAGGTGGTCCGCACGTCGACTCTCCGGGGATATCCAGAACCACTGAAGCTCGCAGACCGGATTGGGCGCGAGATGAAAAGGAATAAGAGGAATGAAAAACGGGAAAAGGGTGCGACGCGATGAGTCGCCGAGCGACATATCACCGCGAGGGCTGGCCGGGCAAGCGCCTATCTCTTCTTTTTCTTGCCCTTCTTTTTCTTGGCCACTTGTTTCCTCCCTATTTTCTGTATAGACAAAAGGGGTC
>DATMDM010000083.1:0-6190 GCA_035557795.1 Thermoplasmata archaeon
TTGCTCTGTACCCTCTTCGATCGCCTTTACTGAGGGCATCCCGATTGGTTTCTTTTCCTCCCCGTACTAGGATGCTTCGATTCCGGGGGTTCCCGTTCCTTTCGGAACAACCTCGCGGTTAGGAGGTCCCATTCGGAGATCGTCGGATCACAGGTTCCTTGCGCCTACCCGACGCATTTCGCAGCTTGGCACGTCCTTCGTCGGCGCCCGAGCCGAGCCATTCCCCAGACAGCATGTTAGCCACGGACCTGTCGGCTTAGCACACGTCCAGGATGCATATGATCGGTATCAGTGGACGCTGTTCGGCGGAGCGACGCTCCTCCAGCGGCCTCTACCCCTTCCCCTTCGACGCCCGCGCACGTCGAGGGTGCACGTTGCGTCCCCGCGAGCAAAACGGGATGCCAATGGTGCAGAGCCCTGGTCTCGGAGACTTCCTTCACTATGCGATGGGCGTATTTAATTCTTGTCTCCGGACTTCCGTTGGACCTCGTCGATTCGCGCCTCGAGCCGGCCGATTTCCTGGCGCGCGATTTCTCGCTGGTTCCGGAACGTACTCATGTAAATCCTGTATCGGACGACGGCCCGGACGAGGAGCATGACGATGACCCAGCTCCCGATGAGGATCGGCACAAACGGCCAGATCGGACCATTTCTCTCCATTGCGATTACAACGAGCACAGGTAGCCCGACGGCAAATGCGGCAAGCACGATCACGCCCAATCGCCCCCGGTGAACCCCAGTCGAACCGGTCACGGTGGGCCACCGGCCATCTGGACGATCCGTGCTTTCCCGCGACCCACGAGGATCTCCGCGATCGTCTTCGGGAGCGTCACCACGTCCTCTTTTTTCAACCGGTATGTCGTATCGATTCCCGCGAACGGGGGCAGGTCCTCGAGCACGTGGACGAGGACGTGATCCTTGAGGCTTGGCGGAACCGCGACTCGTTTCGTGTCCTCCGCTCGAACGACTTTCATCCGTTCCGGCTCTCTCTTCGAAGCCTCGGGTCTCGGTGCGGAGGATTGCGGCATTGGAGATTCCACGGGGGCGGCGAGATGCGATCCACCGAACGCGTCCGCGCGGCTCTTGCCGAGGAGGGCCACCATCCCATCGAACAGGCCTCGCTCCTGGGCGGGCAGGTTCGGCACGTCGACCTCGGCGCCGCTCGCTCGACTCGAAGCGAGCAGGGCGAGCTTACGTTCCCGATACGTGAAGATCTGGTCGCGCCGCTTGCGCACTTTCCTCAACTCGTCCTGTAATAGGAGGGCCTTGGGCGAGTTGGGATCCTTCTGTGCTTCTTTGTTCGCGGACTCGTCGAGCCGCGCGACGTACGAGGCGAGCTTGTCGTAGAAATCCGCTTCCAGGGCCACCAAGGTCTTCTTGCCGCTCTCCTCGCGGTACACCTTCGTGACACGTTCGAAATTCACCTCCTCCTCGCCCGGCACAATTCGCATATCCGGCGGCCGATATATGATGGCTTCCTGCGCGCAACCCTTATCGTCCCCAGGCCCTTCGGTGAGTGAGCCGATGGACTGGGAGCAGCTCCACGACGACTTGCAGCGCGTCCTCGAAGATCTCACGGAGAAGAACCGACGCGCGCCGATCATTGTCGAGGGAGAGTACGATAAGCGCTCGTTGCGGGCCCTTGGGGTCACGGGCGACATTCGCATGATCAATCAGGGCTCGACCGTGTTCGGCCTGTGTGAACTGATTGCGGCCCACCATCGAGAGGCGATCATCCTGACCGACTGGGACGTCCGCGGCGGACGGCTCGCGAGGCAGCTGAGGGATGCGCTCTCCGCGAATAGCGTGCGGTTCGACGAGGAGCTCCGCGCGCGTCTCACGCGGCTTTGTCGGAAGGACATTACCGATGTCGAATCGCTCTACGGATTCGTCGAGCGCGTCGCGGAGCATGTGTCGGTGGGCTATCGGCAACGCCCATCGAAGCGATGGTACGCAGAGCGGGTCCAAAAGCGGGACACGCGCCGACGGTCCCAAAAGTGAGAATGATTGCCCGAACCCTTAAATAGGCCCGCCCCCAGTTTGGAATCGGGATAGCGGTAAAGGCCGCGATTCACAGATCCCACTCATCCGAATCATCCTTTCCTGCCTCCAGGACTGCGAGGCCGAAATGCCCTGCGGGGCGAGAGTTGTCCGGATAGAGGGACGTAAACCGCGGATTCACGGCTATCCCGGACAAGTGCGAAAATGAACATCGATCCGAGTACGACTAAATATCTCATCCAGGCCCGCCTGGAGGCGGAAGGGATCGTCGAGAAACCCGACGTCGTCGGGGCCGTGTTCGGCCAGACGGAAGGGCTCCTCGGCGAGGAATTGGACTTGAGGGACCTGCAGAAGAGCGGCCGAATCGGCCGAATCGAGGTCGACGTCCAGAGCAAGAAGGGACGGAGCGAAGGCACGATCCTGATCCCGTCCTCGCTGGACCAGGTCGAGACCTCGATCCTGGCGGCGGCCCTCGAGACCATCGACCGCGTCGGCCCGTGCAAGGCCACGATCAAGGTCGACAAGGTCGAGGACACCCGAGTGACGAAGCGGAATAAGATCATCGAGCGAGCCCGCGCGCTCCTGTCGTCTATGGTCGAGGAGTCGAAGACCTCCGGGTCGGACCTCCTCGATGAGGTTCGCCAGAGCGTCCAGGTGTCGGAGATCGTATCGTACGGGGCCGAGCGGCTTCCCGCCGGACCGAACGTCGCCGACAGCGACGCGATCATCATCGTCGAAGGGCGCCAGGATGTCCTGAACCTCCTTCGGTCGGGGATCAAGAATGCGATCGCGGTCGAGGGGACGAACGTGCCGAAGACGATCCAGGAACTGTCGAAAGAACGCGCGCTGACGGCCTTCGTGGACGGAGACCGCGGTGGGGACCTGATCCTGAAGGAACTCCTCCAGGTGGCGGAAGTCGACTTCATCGCCCGCGCCCCGCGAGGCAAGGAAGTCGAGGAGCTCACGCAGAAGCAGATCATGAAGTGCCTGCGGAACAAAATCCCCGCGGACCAGTACGTCGAGATGTACGGCCTCTCCGGCCAGGTCTACAAAGCGGAGTCCGAGTTCCCAGAACCGAAGCCCGCGAGTGGGCCGCAACCCCGTGCCGAGCCAAGGCCCGAGTTCCGGCCGGAACCGCGAGAGCCGCGGGAACCCCGCGAGGAACGGCCGCCGGCGCCTCTGATGCCGACGACGAAGGTCCTCAACCCGAAGCTCGAGAAGTACCGTGACATCCTCCTGCAGCTCGGCGGCTCCTCGACCGCCCGCCTTCTCGACGAAGGAGACGGGGTCGTAACGGAGGTCCCGGTGCGTGAGCTGGTCGACACGCTCAAGACCGCCAAACAGACGCGCGCCGTCGTCTTCGACGGCATCATCACGCAGCGGATTCTCGATATCGCCTCGGAGATGAACATGCACTCCGTCGTCGGCACGAAGATGGGGACGATCACGAAGCAACCCGCCGGCGTCGAGGTCTGGACGCGCAGCGACCTGGCACCGTAGACCGAGGTGGAGCGTATCGCGCGAACGAAGATGCTCGCCACGGACGAGGGGTTCGCCCTCGATGACTTCGAGACGACGTCAGAGATCGCGATCCCCGACGATCCGATGAAGCGGGTCGTCGGCCAGGACGAGGCCATTGCGCTCGCTCGGATCGCCGCCAACCAGCGTCGGCATTTCCTGCTCGTCGGCCCGCCGGGCACGGGCAAGTCGATGATCGCCCAAGCCCTCTCCCTCCACTTGCCCTCCGTCACGGAGGAGATCCGAGTCGTCCACAACCCGGAGAACCCGGAACGGCCTCTGATCGAAGTGAAGCAGCGTGACGAGGTCTTGCAAGAGCAGAATCGGCTCGCGGGCGCAGAAGGCGACCTGATCGATCCGAAAGAAGCCCCGATCAACGTGGCGGAACGGCTCGGCTACAAGTGCGTCCACTGCGGGACATACTCCTCGCCGACGGACCGCATGTGCCCGAAGTGCGGGCGACCGAAGGCGGCCTCCCAGGCGAACGTCGGGAATCCGTTCGGCGACCTTCTCGGCGGCATTTTTGAGGTGACGTTCGCGCAACTCCAGGGCCGCGACCGTGTGACGACGACCCGGCAGCAATTCGGGAAGGAAGAGGTCGTCGTCTACGAGCGAGCGGGCGACATGATCCGCGTGCTCGATCAGAAAGCGCTCGAGAAACGTCGGGAGGTGGAGAAGGAGAGCCCCCGCAAGGTGCTGGTCCCGATCACCCGGCGGCCGTTCGTGCTTTCGACGGGCGCGAGCGAGACGGAACTCCTCGGGGACGTCCGTCACGACCCGTACGGCGGCCATCCGCAACTCGGTACCCAACCGTACGATCGGGTCGTCGCGGGTGCGATCCACGAAGCCCACCAAGGCGTCCTATTCATCGACGAGCTGCCGTTGCTCGGCCATCTCCAGCGGTTCATCTTGACTGCGATGCAAGAGAAGCGGTTCCCGATCTCCGGCCGGAATCCGCAGAGTGCGGGCGCGAGCGTCAAGGTCGAGAGCGTCCCCTGCGACTTCATCTTCGTCGGCGCGTGCAACATCCAGGACCTGCCGCACATCCTGTCGCCGTTGCGGTCCCGCATCACCGGGGGCGGGTACGAGATCCTCGTCGAGACGACGATGCCCGATTCGGACTCAAATCGAGCGAAGCTGGCGCAGTTCGTCGCCCAGGAGATTGCGGTCGACAAGCGAATCCCGCCGGCCTCGCGGGACGCGGTCGGCATCGTGATCGAGGAAGCCCGACGGCGTGCGAAGACCTTGGACAACAAGGACAAGGCCCTCAGCCTGAGGTTGCGCGAACTCGGCGGACTCATCCGGTCCGCGGGAGACATCGCGGTTACGGAGCAGGCGAAGCGTATCGAGGCCGATCATGTCCAGCGGGCGATCAAAGTGTCCCGTTCGATCGAAGATCAGATCCGGGAGCGATACGGATCGTACACCGCAGGCGTGGGGACGGACCTGTCTTCCGCGCAGCGCGAGGCCTCACCGTACCACTACTGGAACGAGCACAAGGCGGACGATGTCCAGGGCTACCAGTGAGCGCCGACATCAGAGCCGTTTGAACATTTTGTAGCCGTCTTCGCCGTCCGTGTAGAACTTCTCCAGAACCCCCGCAAGCTCGAAACCGTATCGCTTGTAGAAGGCGATCGCCTCATCGTTCGAGATCCGCACCTCGAGTTCGATCTGCCGGATGCCGCGCATCGCGCAGACCTGGACGAATGCATTCATCACTTGGCTGCCGATTCCACGCTTTCGGAAGGCGGACGTCACCGCGAACATCAGGATGCGGGCTTGGCCGTCGGCGCTGATCACGGCGGCGAGGAATCCCACCGGGTGGCCGTCGAGGTCGGCGACGAGGAAGCCGTCCCGCCACCAGCGATGGATGTCGAGGTACAGCGAGGTCGGATAGTTCTCGCGCAATGCTTCCCGGACGATCGACGCGATCGCGGGGATGTCGTTCGGGACGAAAGGCCGGACCCGCACCGGAGCGGAGCGAAGGGTCCGGCCCATTTCAAAATGACGGTCGTCGGCAGTCTCATGACCCATCGCGGCGTTCGACGGCCGTGCGCGTCTTCATCGAGCTGTCCGGGGAACACCCGACGCTCCCCCGGGCGGAGGCCCTCGCCGCCATGGCGTCGGAGCGCGTCGAGGTTCGGAGCGCGACGTTCGGTCCGTACCTCCTGCGCCTCGATGTCGTCGGCCCCGTCGAGCGAGCGGCGCATCGGCTCGGTCTCGCTCACGTCGTCTGCGAGGAGCTCGCATCCGGAGATTTCGATGCGATTCGGGCGTTCGCGTCGGCTCAGGAACTCGGCGGCCGCACGTTTCGGGTTCGTGCGCACGGCCTCGATGCGGACCTGGACCCGCGCGCGGTCGAAGCACCGCTGGGCGCGGATCTCGCCAAGACGGGTCGCGTGGATCTAGACGCGCCGCAGCTCGACTACCGCGTTCTGCTCGGCGAGGAGTTCGTCCTCGGTCGGGTGTTGCATCGCGTCGACCGCTCGCGCTTGGAGGCGACGAAAGTCGCGAACCGACCGTTCTCCCTCCCGATTTCCCTCCACCCGAAGTTCGCGCGGGCCCTCGTGAACCTCGCGCGGGTGCCGATGGCCGGCACCGTCCTCGACCCGTTCTGCGGCACGGGAGGGGTCCTCTTAGAGGCCGCGGAGCTGGGACTTCGCGGCGTTGG
>DATMDM010000084.1:0-1215 GCA_035557795.1 Thermoplasmata archaeon
CTTGCGGAACTCTGCAAAATCGCGGAGAACACCGACCGCTACCTGAAGATCGCGTATGCCGAACTTCTCAAGCTCGTGTGCGACGAGAATCGTCTCGACTTCGAGCAGCTCCGGGAAGCGATGAACAGCAAGTGGAATGTCGAGGTCCTGGAGGCCCGCGAAGGGATCGGCGGAACCTGCCTCCCGAAGGACATCCTCTACGTGAAAGCGGCGGCACCCGACGTATGCCACCTTCTCGATGGCGCACGCGCCGTGGACCGGCTGTACCGCGAGTCGAAGGAGAAGCCCGCGTGATCCGCTCCCGCCTCGTGCAGGCGCTCATCATCGTCGCCCTCTTCGTCATCCTCGCCGGGAAGCTCCTCTTCCACGTAGCCGTCGACCCGTTCTTGTGGATCTACGGAGTCCTCGTGACGCTCGTCACCTTCACTACGTTCTTCTCCGCGTACCGGTACTACAAAGATCCGGCCCTCGATCCTCCCGATCCGAGGGTCGTGGACCCCCGGCCCAAGGTGTCGTGCATCATCCCCGTGAAGAACGAAGAGCGCTTGATCCGGCGGTGCATCGGATCCGTCCTCGGGCAGACGTACGAAAACCTCGAGGTCATCGTCGTGGACGACGGGAGCACCGACCGCACGCCGGCGGTCCTCGACGAAATCGCCGCGGCGCATCCGGAGGTTCGCGTGATCCACCTGGCGAAGAACGTCGGGAAGAAGAAGGCCGTCGAGGCGGCTATCCCTCATACGACCGGATCAATCCTCGCGTTTGCGGACAGCGACTCGGTCTTGGGTCGGCACGCCATCGAACGACTGATCCGGGCGTTCAATGCACATCCGAACGCAGGCGCCGTCTCGGCTCACGGTCGAGCCTTGAACGCGCAGGCGAATCTGCTCACGAAGATCCAGGACACCTGGTACGAAGGACAGTTCCGGCTCTCGAAAGGGCTGGAGAGCGTCTACGGCGCGGTGACGTGCGCATCCGGTTGCCTGTCCGCGTTTCGGCGGGAGGCGATCGGTCCGTACATCCACGATTGGGCCCACGATACCTTCTTGGGCGAGGAGTTCCGGTTTGCGACGGACCGGCAGATGACGGGGTACGTTCTCCGCGGGGAACCTCACAGAGCGAAGGCTGACGTCCATGCCGCGGCCGACGGCGGGAACCGCGAGCCCCGGAAGGATTGGGAGGTCTTGTACTCGGAAAGCGCTCGGGTCTGGACCG
>DATMDM010000085.1:0-6009 GCA_035557795.1 Thermoplasmata archaeon
CGAGCGAATCGCTGGCGGCATTCGTCAGGTGGAATGTGAAGACGGTCGGGATGCCCTGAAGCGTGGTGCCCGGACCGAACGTCCCTTGTCCGGACCAGTGCAGCGCCGCTGCCGGCGGAGCGGCTGTGAGTACAGCGAGGACCGCCACGACCATTGCAAACAGCGGGATTGCGGCGCGAGTCGACATGGTTTCCACCCGCTCCAAACGAGCGAACCTAATATCAAAGCATACGCTGCAAACATCAATTCGTAGAAAACCGGAGTGGAGAAGCACGCGGCGCGACGGATCCGGTTGCGGTACTCCGGGACGACGGGACCAAAATGCTTAATTCTCTCTGTCGCTACGGCGGCCCTGCGGCCGGGATGGGCTAGCCTGGTTATGCTAGGGGGCTGTGGATCCCTTGACGCGAGTTCAAATCTCGCTCCCGGCCCTCGCGTCCGGGTCGTGCCTCCCTTTCTGGACCTCTCATCCCGAGAATCGCGGCAGATTCATCAGCCGCGACGTCCGCATTAGGGTTGAGTGCAGTTCTCGTGAACGTGATTGTGTTCGGCGCAACCGGTGACACGGGCCGATGGATTACACGTCGAGCCGTGCAAGAGGGTCACGACGTCACCGCCTTCGTCCGCGATCCGGGCCGGATGCGCGTCGTCCAAGACCGAGTGAAGGTCGCGCGCGGCGATGTCCTCGATGCAGCCGCGGTGGATGGGGCGGTCGCGGGCCAGGACGCCGTCCTCAGCGCCCTCGGAAGCACGGCTCGGAATCCGGCACCCGTCCTGTCGACGGGGGTTCGACACATCCTGGACGCCATGGAGAGGCATCGCGTTCGACGAATCGTGGCGCTGTCCGCCGCCGGCGCGTTGGGTGAGTCGGCGGGATTCCTGTTCGGGAACATGGGCTTCCGAATCTTTCGAATGTGGCTGCCCGCGGTCTACCGGGAACATCGCGCGATGCTCGAAGGACTCCAGCGAAGCGATGTAGCTTGGACCGCGGTGAGGGCCGTCTTACTGACCAACGGACTCCCGAAGGGTCGCTATCGCGTCTCCGTCGACGGCATCCCGCGATGGGGATTCCGAATTTCACGCCCCGATGTTGCCGAGTTCATGGTCCGGCAACTGACGAGCGACGAGTTCGTCCGCGAGATGCCCGCCATCGCGTACTGATCGACTCAGAGGGAGACTCGGTCGCTGCGCGGGTGTGCAACCGCGACCGCATGCTTTTATACGGCTGGCCAGATAGGTCGGCCGCTTCTCGAGGCGAGGAAGAAGTCTCGCGGGGCCCGATTCCCCGGGAAGGGGCTGCGATGATCAAGCAGGCGGAGAAGTCGTACGCTCCACTAGAGGTGGAGAGGCAAGTCCAGGAATTCTGGAGCCGGACCAAGGCCTATCAGAAAACGGTCGCCGCGCGGGAGAAAGGCGAAGACTTCTATTTCGGCGATGGTCCGCCGGGCACGACCGGATCGATTCATCTCGGTCAGGTCTTGAACAAGACGATCAAGGATCTGGTCGTTCGCTACCGCCGGATGCGGGGCTACCACGTCCGGGACCAGCCGGGCTACGACATGCAAGGCCTTCCGATCGAGGTGCAGGTCGAGAAGACCCTCGGCATCACGAACAAGAAGGAGATCGAGGAGCTCGGCATCGAGAAGTTCGTGAACACGTGCCGGACCTTCGCCACGGATCTCCTGCGGAAGATGACGGCGCAATTCCAGTCGCTCGGCATCTGGCTGGACTGGGACCGGCCGTACATGACGATCCGCAACGAGTTCATTGAGGCCGCCTGGTGGACCCTGAAGCACGCCCACGAGCGCGACTGGATCTACGAGGCCCTGCGATCCATCCAATGGTGCTCGCGGTGCGAGACCGCCCTCGCGGATGCCGAAGTCGAGTACGCCGACGAAACGGATCCCTCGATCTACGTCAAGTTCCGTGTCGCGCGCAAGCCGAACGAATCCTTTCTGATCTGGACGACGACCCCTTGGACCCTCCCCGCGAACCTCGCGATCGCCGTTCACCCGGACTTCCAATATGCGAAAGTCAGGGTTCCGCACGGAAAGACGCCGGAATACATCTGGGTCATGGAGAGCGCCGTGCCCGACATCATGGCCCGCGGCGGCGTCACGAAGTATTCCGTCGTCGAGACGAAGAAAGGGAGCGACCTGGTCGGGCTCACGTACCTCCATCCCCTCCGGACGAAACTCCCGTACCAGAAAGGCGTGAAAGGGAAGTGGGTCCACAAGGTGGTCCCGTCGGAAACGGTCGTCGCCGAGTACACCGGGCTCGTGCACTCCGCTCCCGGCCACGGCCCCGAGGACTTCGAACTCGGCCAGAAGCTCGGCCTGCCGGCCTTCTCCCCGGTGGACGCCCGAGGCCACTTCACCGACGACGCCGGGACCTACGCAGGCCAGAACGTGCGGGAGGCGAATCCTCGGATCGTCGCGGACCTCCGCGCCGCCGAGGCGCTGTTCGCGGATGAGACGATCGTCCATGCATACGGTCACTGTTGGCGGTGCAAGACGCCGATCCTGTTTCGGGCGACCGTCCAGTGGTTCCTCAAGGTGACGGACTTCAAACCGAAGATGGTCGAGGAGGTCGGGCGCGTCCGATGGTTCCCGGACTGGGCCGGATCCGCGCGACAGCTCGACTGGACGAGCAACCTCCGAGATTGGTGCATCTCCCGGCAACGATACTGGGGCACCCCGCTCCCGATCTGGCGGTGCGCGAAGTGCACGCATTGGACGATCATCGGGTCGGCCGACGCATTGCGAAAGGCGAACGGCTACTCGGCCGGCATGGACCTCCACCGGCCCGGGATCGATCGCGTCGTCCTGCCGTGCGAGAAGTGCGACGGAGAGATGCGGCGAGTGCCCGACACGGTCGACGTATGGTTCGACAGCGGGGTCTCGAGCTGGGCGAGCCTGGGCTACCCGGCCCGCGAGGACGAGTTCCGCCGCTGGTGGCCCCAGGATTGGATCGTCGAAGGCCCGGATCAGACCCGCGGTTGGTTCAACTCGCAACTCGCGGCCGGCGTCGTGGCGTTCGACCGGGCGCCGTACGACCAGGTGCTCATGCACGGCTGGGTGAACGGCCCGGACGGCCGGCCGATGCACAAGTCCCTCGGGAATTACATCGAGCCCGAGACCGTCATCGGCAAGTTCGGCGTCGATCCGTTGCGATTCTACGTCATCGCGGTGAATGCCCCGTGGGACGACATCACGTTCCAGGAGGAAGGCGTCCGGACCGCGCACCGCACGTTGAACATCCTATGGAACGTGCTCCGATTTGCGACGACCTACATGGTCCTGGACCGCTTCGATCCGTTCGCGACGGACCTTGCCTCCGTCGAGGGCCACCTGCGCCCGGAGGACCGTTGGCTCCTGTCAAGGCTGGAGGGCCTCAAGAAGACCGTGGATGCGGAGATGACGACGTACAACCTCCATCGCGCGGCCCGCGCGGTCGAGTCGTTCATCCTCGACGACCTCTCGCGCTGGTACGTGAAACTGGTCCGCGGGCGCACCTGGACGGACGCGGACGACCGGGACAAGCTGGCGGCCTATCAGGTGCTCTTCGAAGCCCTGAGCACGGTGGCCCTCCTCCTCGCCCCGGTCACGCCGCACATCGCGGAGGCGATCTACCAACGTCTCGATGGACGAAAGCTGAGCGTCCACATGCTCGACTGGCCCGTGGTCCGCGAGCCCCGCCTACGGCCGGAATTGGAGAGGTCCATGGCAATCGTTCAAGAGCTCGTGGAAGTCGTCTCCAAGGAACGGCAGAAGGGAGGCCGCAAACTCCGGTGGCCCCTCAAGCTGATCGCGCTTCGGACGGCGACCCCCGAAGCGGCCGAGGCGCTCGCCGCCCTTCGAAGCATTTTCTTGGATCAGGTGAACGCAAAAGACCTCGCGATCTTGCGGACGACGGACGAGTTCCCCGGAACGATCGTCGTGGCAAAGCCCGATCCGGCCGCGATCGGGAAAACGTACAAGGGTCTCGCGCCCAAGATCGTCAAGCTCCTCGCAGCCCGCCCCGCGCAGGAGATCCGAAGGGCCTTCGAGCGTGGGTCCTATGCGCTCCAGGTCGAAGGGCAGACGGTCTCGATCGACCCTTCGATGGTGCGTCTCGAGAAAGGGCTCCCCCCGGACGTCGCCCGCGTCGAAACGTCTCACGGTGAGGTCTTCCTCGACCTTCGCGTGACGCCAGAACTGCAGGCCGAAGCGCACGCGCGCGAATTGATCCGTCGGATCCAGCAAATGCGGAAAGACTTGGATCTCGATGTAGACGACTTCATCGCGACCGTCATCAAGACGGACAAGGATTTCGCGGCGAGCCTCGATTCGCAGAAGGCGTTCATCGCGCGTGAGACCCGGTCACGCAGCCTGACGTTCACGGACAGGCCCGTCGAATCCGAGCACGTCGTCGAGTGGAAGGATGTCGATGGTCATGCCGTGACGATCGGCGTGACGCCGCTCCACCTCTCGGAGGCGATCCGCGAGTTCACGCGAATTCCGGGCATCACGATGCCCAAGGCGATGGCTCTGTTCGACGCCGGCTACAAGAGCCTCGCGACGCTGCGCGCGGCGACGAAACAGGAACTGGTAGCCGTCGACGGCCTCGCCGCAGGCGACATCGATCGGATCTTCGAGTTCCTCGCTTCACCGGAGAAGGTCGGGTCCATTTGTCGGATCTGCCAAGCTTCGGTTCCATCAGAGATGCGGCGTTGTCCTCGATGCGGGGAAGCGATGACGACCGAGGCCACGCCGTGCCCTCGATGCAACTCCGCGATTCCGCCGGGCGTGGACGTATGCCCCGTGTGCGGCTTCGCGTTGTCGGGCCAGACCCCTCACGGGACGCCGTCCCGCATGCCCTGCGTCGCCTGCGGAGAGCTTATCCCCGTCGGCTCTTCCGCGTGTCCGTCGTGCGGAGCACCGCAGACGCTCCGTGACACCGCAGTCTCGACCGGCGCCACCGGAGACGCGCCTCCACCCCTCCTGAGGGACTCCTCCTCGTACCTCGTCCGGGAGACGACGCCGGAGGAGGCGTACCGCCTGTTCCTGATTGCCCAGAAGGCGGGCAAAAAAGGGATGGTCATCACGCGGTTGTTCCCGCAGAAAGTTCGGGAACGCTTCGGCCTCTCCGACCTCCCGATCCTGTGGCTCAGTAACGTGGGAAAGGAGGACACGATCCGACCGAAGGACCTCGAGAAGCTCTCCTTGGCCGCGGAACAGTTCCTCTCTCGCGAGAAGGGCGTGGTCCTCCTGGACGCCGTCGAATACCTGGTGACGAACAACAACTTCCTGACGGTCCTCCGCCTCGTGCAATCGATCCGGGATCAGGTCGCCGTGAACAACGGGGTCCTGGTCCTGTCCGTCAATCCATCGACCCTCGACGCCCACCAGATGACGTTGCTCGAGCGGGAAGTGGACACGGTCATTGACGTCTCGACGGGACCCGCCGCCCCCAGCTCCGGGTGATGAACGGGTCACGCGGGCGGCCCGAGGACGGCGGAGACGACGTCCGTGAGGCGCGGGACGGTCTCGAAGCGATGCAACTCTTCTGGACGAATCCACCGATGCTCCACGTTCTCCCAGTCGAGGTGCACCTGTCGGCTCGGGGCCTCGAAGAGGAACGGATGGACGATGTACATCGTCGCCCCGTATCGCGCGAGGACATGAGCTCCGGCTGAGCGGAACAGGATTCCACGGAGCCCGGTCTCTTCCCGGACCTCCACGATGGCCCGGTGTTTCGGATCCTCGCGGCCTTCGATGTGTCCCGAGATCGCGGACCAGCGTCCCTGGAAGGTGCCGACTTTCTCGCTGCGACGGACGATAAGGATACGTCCTCGGTTCCGGAGGACTGCCGTGACCACGCGCTTTCCCTTAACGCCCGGCAGCTCGATCGAGCCCCGGTCCGAGTCGACAACGATCTGATCTCCAGTGAGCAGACCGCCGACATCCACACCGTCCACCATCGGGATCCCCGCGAGGGTTGCGCCGACCGCGACGACAGCGTCCGCGC
>DATMDM010000086.1:0-4834 GCA_035557795.1 Thermoplasmata archaeon
CCAGTAGTCGGTGCCTCCCGGGAATCCGTAGTCCGCAATGCCGTCTCCATCGTAGTCCCCATTCGTCTGTGCGTCGGGGACTCCGTCGTTGTTGAAATCGAAGGGGAACGGGTCGACGGCATCCGGCACGCCGTCTCGGTCTGTATCGGCCGGGCCTTGCGACTGCGCCGGCACGGGTTGCGGATGTTCCGGGACCGGCGTTCCGTGGAACAGTCGACCGGTGACGTCCGCGTACAGGAATGTGGAAGTCCCGTTCCGGTGGGCTCCGTAGCGCCCGAGGTCGATGTCGGGATTGCTCCTCGGGGCGACGTCGTTCGTCGTGTCGGAGGAGAGGGCGTTCCACTCATCGAACGCACCGTCGACGCGGGGCGTGGAAGGGACGAGTCCGAGATATCCGAGCATCCGAGCGCCAGGGTTCTCCCGGAGCGAGACGACGGTCGCACCAAGGCCAAACGGATGGACAGCCGGAAGGCGCACGCCAAACGTCTCACCCGTCGTGGAAGCAAAGTCGCCGACGACGGTCAGGGTCGTTGAGCCGCCCACCGCGAGTTGTCTCGGTGCGAAGGAGAACGTAACATCCCTTGACGTCGGCGCAACTTGGGCGAGCACGTTCGTGCCGTCGGTTAGTTGCAGGAGGGACGACGCGTTCGCCGGGGCCGTCCCTGCGATCTCGACGCGGACCGAATTCAGGGCAACAGGCTGGCTGCGCGCCACCAGCACGAGCCGGAGGAGCGCCACACCGTTGCCCGCGATGACGTCCGGAGTCTGCGGGTCAGCGACGGCAGAAAGTATGCCGAGGCCCGGGCTCAGGGGGAAGTCGCCTGTGTCGGTCTGACCGTCCCAAGAGACCGTGTGGACCGTCGCGATGATCGGAATTGAGGCCGAGACGCCGGCAAGCCATTGGGCCTCCGTCTCGATCCGTGATCCGCTGGCGGCAGCCGGCGTCGCAGTTCCTTTGATCCAGCCGTTCCAGTCCTGCTGGTTCCGATTCGAGTCGAATTCCCACAAGGTGCTCGAGAGGACTGTCCCGTTGCGGCCCGAGACCTCGATCATGCGGTCCGCGCCGAGGCCGTCGATACGGTACCCGGTCGCGGCGGAAGCGTCGATGTCCACGAAGATCCGCATGGTATCCATCGTCCCCGGGGACGGACCGCCTCCGGCAAGAGCCGAGCCTGCAACCTGGACATAGAATGCGTACGGGCCGAGGTTGTTGACCACTCCGAAGCGCACGACATCAATGTTCGGGTTGAGGGTGGCCCCGGGTCCCATTGCCTCCGTTGGCTGGGATGCCCAGTCGCCGAACTGACCATCGATCTGAATCGGATAGGCGGGGCCGCGGTAATCTGGGACAAAGAACAAGGGCGCGAGAAGGAGCGCTGCGGAGACGAGCGGGATGAGATAGAGCTTCCACCCGGCGTTTTGCATCATCCGACGCACGCCCGCCGGCCGGAATCCGCTCGAGCGGAACCCGCCCAGTCCGTTTGTCAGGCCGTTCGTGCGCCCGAGGCCGTTGGTGAGCCCATTGGTCCGGCCCAAGCCGTTCGTGAGCCCGTTCGTCCGACCCAGGCCGTTGGTGAGGCCGTTCGTGCGACCGAGCCCGTTCGTCAATCCGTTCGTGCGGCCCAGGCCGTTGGTCAGGCCGTTCGTCCGGCCGAGTCCGTTTGTGAGACCGTTCGTGCGCCCGCGGAGACCGTTCGTGCGACCTCTGAGCCCATTCGTCCTGCCGGCCTTCGATGCCCCGCGACGTCCGAGGGCCAGGCCATTGGTCAATCCTTTTTTCGACGGCGTTTTCTCGATCGGCTTCTTCGCCGGAGGGACGTCCCGCTCCGTCCCGGGTTTTGGAGCTCGAACGTCCGGCTTGTCGAGGGCTTTCTCCGGCCCCTTCACGGGGCCGAGCTCCTCTTGGACCATCTCTTGAATTGCCGCATGGCCCAGGTCGTCGAGTTCGTCCTCCATGCTTCGGGTCGGTGTGAACTTCACGCCGCAGTTCGCGCAGCTCGTCGCATCCAAGGCGATGGGCTCTTCGCACATCGGGCATGGCACGGTCGCATCGATCGCCTTCGCCGCCTCGGGTTCGCTCTGCTGCGCGCGCATCCGACTCTGTCGAGCGAGATCCGCCTGGCCGAGCTTCGCGTGCAGCTTCGTCTTGAGCACCCACAGACCGGGATACGCCGAATCGAGGGCCGCGAGCCGCTCGAGGGTCTCCAGGCCGCCCTTCGCATCGTCGAGTGTCGCTTGAGCGGCCGCCATGGCGAAGAGGGCGTCTGCGTCCCCGGAATTGAGCTTGAGCCGCTCAGTCGCGATCTGCAGGATGAGACGGAGTCGTTGAGCCCGTTCGTCTTGGGATTCTAGGACAGTCCCGCGGGTCGTAGACCCCGGGGCGGCCGGCTTCGGCGTGTCCAGGACGACCCGCATGCCCCGTTCCGAGACATCGAGGACGCGGAACGTTGGATCCGGCGCCGTGTCCTTGAGATGAAGGACGCCGATCTTCCGTACGATCCGATCTCCGCTCCGGGTCCGTTCGATCTCGATGACGCCGTCGAAGGGCTGGTGAAGGGTGGTGAGCTGCGCGCCCGAGTGCATCTCCTTCTCGAGCAACACGAGGCTCGTGAACTGGTGGCGGTCGAACTTCCTCTTCGCACTCTGCGCGAACGCGTACACCTGCGTGACTTCATAGGAGCTGGTCGCGGGCGACAGAAGCTCGATCACGGCCCGCCTGGATCCGTCCCCGGTCAGGCCAGCGATGGCGCGGCTCAGCGCCACGCCGAGGTTGGTCAGATCATTCGAGGATCGGATGACGATCCCGCGGTCCTCGATGTCCTGCACGGTCTCTTCGCTCCAGGAGTACCAATCGACGACCCGGAGCCGATTCTCATTCGTGACCGAATCGAGATTCACGCCGAGTTCCCGCAGCTCCGCGAGGACGGCGTCCGGCGATTGCGAGGAGGTGACGACCAACCCGCTCCCCCCCGACCGGAGGCCTTCCGCCAGGAAGATGAGCGCAAAGCGGAGTTTCTCTTGGCCCGGGGGTCCTTGCAGGACGACGCTCGAGCCGAACGGCAGGCCTCCTTGGACCATCGCGTCGAATCCCGGGACGCCGGTCGGTAGCCGAGGAATGGAATCATCCCTCCAACGGACGAGTCAGGCCGCAGCGGAACGCGAGGTCCGGATGGGCGCCGATCGCGTCTCGGAGCGCCGCCTGGAAGACGCCCTTCGCCGAGTTCGCCCCGAGCCCCTGGGCACAGACGTTCCAGAGATCCCGATGGACCACCGCGACGAGTTCCCGAAGCCGGTCCAGGCCCGCCTCGGTCCCGTCCAGCATCTGATCGAAGACCGCCTTCCGGAGCTCCTGATGGTTCGTCGTCAGCCGATGTTCCATCTCAATCTCGATCGCGGGCGTGCCGACGTACCGGATCCGCTCGAAGAGCGAGTGGAAGTAGGCGACGTAGAAGTCGATCACTTCGCGAAGGGGTCCGGCCTCGTCCTCGAGATTCACCTCGAATCGCAGGTGGGGGGATCGCAGTCGATACTCGAACGTGCGGGCGTCGTGGGGCCGACGATCGACGAGGCCGAGCTCTGCGAAGCGCTGAAGGAACTTCGACGCGGTCGTGATGTGAACGTCGAGGGACCGCGCGACCTCGCTCGAAAGGTGCCAGTTCCCGTCGCGGAGGGCCCGGAGGATCGAGACGCTGTGCTCGCCGGAAAGAAGGAGAATGGCCTGTCGGAAGGTCTGCTGGTCCATCGCGCGTACCTCGTAATCAAACACGCCCCGGGGGGCGAAGTCTATTTGTCGTGGAGTTGGGGGCTCTTAAGGCATGTCCCGGGATTCTCAGGCTCGATTATCTAGGGGAAGAACGAACGAATTCGGGCCCGACCGCGGTCCTCGCTCGGTGGAATTGCATCAATCCGCAATCCCTCGCTTCGCGGGCCGAGAATTCAATCGGCCTCCAAGGGAATGCTAAGCAAGGTTGAAGTACGGGTACCCGATTCGGGCCCCCTACGGCCGTCCCGCCCGATCGATAGTCGACCCCCTTCGCCCGCGGCCCGGTGCGAGGGACACCGATGCGTTACACGCGATTTGAGAAAGCTCGCATTATCGGAGCGCGGGCGCTCCAGATCAGCATGGGGTCGCCGATCCTCATCGACGTGCCGAGCGGGGTCGTGGATCCGATCGAAATCGCGTGGATCGAGTTCAACAGCGGCGCGATCCCAATCACCGTGAAACGGGAGACCTAGCGCCATCCGGAGGGCCACGGGCAACGTTCCGAGCCCGGAGCGATGGTCCGGAAATTGCAGTCCGAATCGTAGTATTTATATAGAACCGCATACACATTATTGACCGCGAAAAAAGAACTCTTGGAGGTGACGCACCATGGAGCGTAAGAACAAGGGGATTCAGGGTAAGGAGGGACAGACAAGCCTGGCGAGGACGACCGTTTCGCCCGTCGCCTGGTTGGACGACATGGACCGCTGGTTCGACAACTTCCGCCGGAGCCTCGAGGACCGCTTCGGGGGAGGTCCCCTCGCTCGGTGGACCGACTCCGACGTGCGCGTCCGCGAACCCCTCGTCGATCTGATCGACAAGGGCTCCGAGTTCGTGGTCCGGGCGGAACTCCCCGGCGTTTCGAAGGAGGACGTCGACCTGACGGTCACCGCGGACGGGATTGAGATCCGCGCGGAGACGAAACGCTCGCGGGAGGAGAACGAGAAGAACTACCAGTACCGCGAGCGGACGTACCAGGCCCTCCACCGCGTGCTGAGCTTCCCGGAGGAGGTCAAGGCCGACCTCGCCTCCGCGACGCTGAAAGACGGCGTCCTCGAGATCCGGGTCCAG
>DATMDM010000087.1:0-27916 GCA_035557795.1 Thermoplasmata archaeon
CGCGTCACGCGACTCCCCTTCCTGTGACGGCCCCGATTGAAGGGAGTAGTTTGAGGCAGGTCGCCGCCATCTTCTTATGGCGCAAGTCCGTGTGGTAACAGATATGGTAACACCGGTGCGGATTACTGGTAACATACGTGGTTCAAAAAGGGATATACCCGGTGACCACTTTCGCCGCGCCCACCCCCAGGGATGGTCTCCCCGTCTATCATACGTCGCATTCCGTCCCTCCTGGAGGTCTCCCCATGGAAGAAATCAAGGTTACTGATTCAAGGGCCCTCGACATCGCGGCCCGTGAGCCCGATCCGAAGCTGTCAGAGAACGCCTTGCGCGTCCTTCAAAAGCGTTACCTGAAGAAAGACGACAAGGGCCACGTCATCGAGACGCCCAAGGAGCTCTTTGCTCGGGTCGCTTGGAATTTGGCGCAAGCCGAACGGAGTTACGGGGCCTCCGAGGTCCAGGTCGAGGAGACCGCGCGGAGGTTCTTCCGGATCATCTCGAACCTTGAATTCCTTCCGAACAGTCCCACTCTCATGAATGCTGGGCTCGAGTTGCAACAGCTCAGTGCTTGCTTCGCAGCCGGAACATCAATCAGCACCACCCGCGGTCCCGTTCCGATCGAGGAAATCGTTGCCGGAGATCTCGTTCTCACTCACGCAGGCCGTTATCGCCGGGTCCTCGCAACGACGCGCAGAGACGCGCACGTAAGCCGGATTAGGATTCATCGGTTGCCTCCCATAGTCTCTACCAGCGAGCATCCGTTCCTCACTTCCCGGGGTTGGGTCAGGGCTCAGGATCTCGTTGGTAAATACGTAAAGCTCGGGCAACCCGAGGAACCGATTACTCGAACCACCATCGAGTTCGACGGTGAGATCGAGGGCGACCTCGTGTTCGGTCGGAAGACCGGTCGGTCCGAGGCGTCAAGACAGAGACACCAGATCCTTGGAACGAGGAGCCTACAAATCAAGCCGGTGAGGGCCCGAGTGGAACTCGACGAGACGATTGGCTGGTTCCTCGGCATGTACCTTGCAGAAGGTGAGATCAATCCTGAGCTCCGCGCGGTGCGGTTCACACTCGGCCTGCATGAGGAAGCCGAGGCCGAGCGGTTGGTGTCGATTCTTAGGGACCGATTTGGGGTGGACTCTGTGATTACCCATGTAATCGAGGCCCCCACTTCGTGGCTAACCGTACGAGCCCACAGCAAGATCCTGTGCGAATGGATCGCTCGAGAATTTCACCGAGGATTCGCGGGCAAGAGACTTCCCTTCTGGATTCACTCCACTCCCTCGGCCTTCCGAGTCGGGCTGCTCCAAGGCGTGGCGGCCGGGGATGGAACGCCGGTCAACATCCATCAGACCCGCATCACCTTATCAAACGAGCCGTTAGTGAGGCAATTGTTCGAGGTCGCCGTGGAACTCGGCCACAGCCCGTGTCTGCGACCGGAGTACATGCCTGAAAATGCGACGGCACGGCCTTGGTCCCTCACCATTGGCGGAAAGCCTACGTACGTTCGAGACGGCGCTTACCTCGTCGAATCCGTCGAGCCTTTAGAAGGCACTGCGCCCGTCCACAACTTGGAAGTCGAGGAGGACAACACCTATGTGGCGAACGGTGTGGTCGTGCACAACTGTTTCGTCTTGCCAGTTGACGACAGCCTCGTCGGCATTTTCGACAGCCTCAAACATCAGGCCCTGATTCATCAGAGCGGGGGAGGAACCGGATTCTCCTTCTCTCGACTGCGTCCCAAGGGGGACTTCGTAAAGTCTACAATGGGTGTCGCATCCGGACCTATCTCGTTCATGAAGATTTTCGATGCTGCGACGCAGACCGTGAAACAAGGCGGGCGTCGTCGCGGAGCTAACATGGGGATTCTACGCGTCGATCATCCAGACATCCTCGATTTCATCACTTGCAAGGACAGAACGTCCGAGGTGACGAACTTCAACATCTCAGTCGCCGTCACAGACATGTTTCTGGAGGCCGTCAAAACAGGGACGAAGTATGACCTCGTCAATCCTCGGAACAATCAGGTCACAGGACAACTCGATGCACGCGAGGTTCTGGACAAGATTGCGTACCAGGCTTGGAAAAACGGCGAGCCAGGTTTGTTCTTTATCGATGAGAACAGTCGACGTCAGCCGACGCCCAACGTCGGGGAAATGGAGGCGACTAATCCATGCGGCGAGGAACCACTTCTTCCTTACGAGTCTTGCAACCTCGGGTCCATTGACCTGCAACGCCACCTGAAGCGCAACGCGCGGAACGCGTGGGAAGTCGACTGGGATAAACTCGAGCAAACGATTCGGACTTCAGTCCGCGCGCTCGACAATGTGATCGATATGAGTGCCTATCCAATAAAGGAAATCGAGGAGATGACGGATGCCACACGCAAGATTGGTCTTGGCGTGATGGGCTTCGCACGCGTCCTGTTCGCCCTTGAGGTCCCGTACGATTCCAAGGAAGGCGTCGAATGGGGCCGGAGGATCATGAAATTTATCCAGGAAATCGGATACAATGAAAGCGCGAGACTCGCGGAGGTGCGGGGCGTCTACCCCGCTTGGGAGGGGAGCCGTCAATGGGAAAAGGGGCTCAAGGTTCGGAACTCCTATGTCACCACGGTCGCACCCACGGGCACAATTTCGATGATCGCGGACACGTCCGGAGGGTGCGAGCCCGAGTTCAGTCTGATCTGGTACAAGCGCGTCATGGACGGCGAGGAGCTCCCCTACTTCCTCGACTACTTCGAGGAGGTCGCGAGGCGCGAAGGCTTCTGGCGGGAGGACCTCGTGCAGAAAATCCTTGATAACCACGGATCCCCGCGAGGACTGAAAGATGTGCCGGAAAAGTGGCAAAGGGTCTTCGCGACCGCCCACGACGTTTCGCCAGAGTGGCATGTGCGGATGCAGGCGGGTTTCCAGGACTACTCCGACGCTGCCGTCTCAAAGACGATCAACCTCCCGCGCGAGGCCACCGTCGAGGACGTGAAGAAAGCCTACCTCCTCGCCTACGAGCTAAAGTGCAAGGGCATGACGGTGTACCGCGACGGCTCGCGCGAGGACCAGGTTCTCAACATCGGAGTCGCGGAGGCCGAGAAACCGAAAGCGATTCATGTCGAGGTGCCCGCGGAGCCCGCGGCCCTTCGGCCGAGGCCCCGACCGGACGTGATTACCGGTCGGACGCAGAAGATCCTCACCGGGTACGGCGCGCTGTACGTGACCGTCAACGAGGACGAGAAAGGCCTGTTCGAGGTGTTCGCGCAGATCGGCCGAGGCGGCGGTTACACCGCGTCGTTCACGGAGGGCATCGCGCGCCTCGTCTCGCTCTGCCTGCGGTCCGGCGTCCCGGTCGACGAGATCATCGACCAGCTCGAGGGCATCCGGAGCCCGCGGATCGCGGTCGACCATGGGGAGCGCGTCTACTCGATCCCCGACGCGATCGCGAAGGCGATCAAACGGCACATCGGCATGCAGAAGACCGGGGTCCAGCCCCCCGTCGAGACCTACGACGAGCTCGGCGGCGCCGTCGAGACGGACATCGAGATGGAGAAGGAGTCCCGCGACGCCGCGGAGCTGTTGCGGAAAGGCTTGAATCCGGAATGCCCGGAATGCGGCAAGTCCCTCGTGTTCGAGGAAGGCTGCGTCAAGTGCCACAGCTGCGGCTACTCGGAATGCTGACCTAGGCCACGCCGTCGAAAGGGCCAAGTCCCGCGGCGGCGTCGGGTAGGACGATGGCCCGGGTCCTGTTCATCGTTCCGATGGACACGGAGCGCCGTGCCGCGGTGACGAGGAAAGCGGCCGGGGCATTCGAGCCGGTGATGCTGGAAGACCTGCCGCCGGAGAAGCGCGATGAGGCGTGGTCGACCGCTGACGTCGTCGTCTCCATGGGATTCCCGCGGGAGTTCCCGCCGGACTTCCGGGAGAAGGCGCGAAAGGTGCGGATGATTCAGTCGCTCGTCGCCGGAGTGGACCATTTCCCGTTCGAGCGATTTCCGTCGTCCGCGATCGTGTGCAGCAACGCGGGCGCGTACAGCATCTCGGTCGCGGAACATGCGATGGCGCTCCTGCTCGCCGCCGCGAAGGACATCGTTGCTCGAACGGAGGAGATCCGACGCGGGATATTCAATCAAACCGTCGAGAACAAAGGGCTCGCCGGTACGACGGCCCTCATCCTCGGCTTCGGCGGGATCGGGTCGGAGATCGCGCGGCGCTGCAAGGCCTTCGACATGCATGTCGTTGGGCTCGCTCGGTCACGTCCCTCGAAGGATATCGCGGACGCGGTCGGCACGATGGAGGACTTGCCCCGATACCTGCCTCAGGCGGACGCGGTCTTCCTTGCCCTCCCGCTAACCCGCGCGACGGAGGGCCTCGTCGACCGTCGCTTTCTGACGAGTATGAAGGAGGACGCGATTCTCGTGAATATCGCCCGCGGCAAGTTGATCGTCGAAGACGATCTGTTCCAGCATCTCAAGGCCTACCCGAGGTTCCGCGCCGCCCTTGACACGTGGTGGACATACCCCGACACGCCGGACGGACGGCCGTTCCATCGTCCGTTCCAGGATCTTCCGAACATCGTCATGACGCCGCACGTCGCGCCCTTCGTCGCGGGCCAGCGCGGGCGCGCGATGGAGGCCGCATTGGAGAACGTGCTGCGGTTCCTCCGCGGCGAGAAACCGCACAACCTCGTCGATCCATCCGACTATGTGAAGGCGGACTCCAAGGGCCGGAGCCGCTGAACCGTCCTCAGGGCGAGGCCCGTGGGAATCGTTCGCACAACTTCGAGCACAATCTTTAAAAGCGGACGGCTCTACTCGCGGCCACCTTCGACATCTGTCGGATGTTCGGGAGGCATGTCGCATGGTGAAAGTGAAGGAAACGCTGAATCCTTTTGACATCGCCCGGGAGCAGATCGACCGGGCCGGCAAGAAGTTGAACTTGGACTCCGGGCTCCTCGAGGTCTTGAAGAGCCCGCGCCGCGAGCTCACGGTGCACTTCCCGGTGAAGATGGACGACGGGAAGGTACGGGTCTTCACCGGCTACCGCGTCCAGTACAACGACGCGATCGGACCGTTCAAGGGCGGGATCCGGTACCACTGGAACGTCTCCATCGACGAGGTCCGCGCCCTATCGTGCTGGATGACCTGGAAATGTGCGGTCATGGGCATCCCGTACGGCGGGGCGAAGGGCGGCGTGATCTGCAACCCGAAGGAGATGTCGAAGGACGAGCTCGAGCGCATGACGCGCCGGTACGCCTCCGAGATCTCGATCATCATCGGACCGGAGAAGGACATCCCCGCTCCGGACGTGTACACGGACAGCCAGACGATGGCGTGGATCATGGACACCATCTCGATGAACAAAGGGTTCGCACAGCCAGGCGTGGTCACGGGCAAGCCGCTCGTGATCGGCGGCTCGCTCGGCCGGGATGAAGCGACGTCGCGGGGCATGATGTACGCCACCCGCGAGGCCGGCAAGAAGGTCAAGCTGAACCTGAAAGGCGCGACCGTCGCGGTCCAGGGATTCGGCAACGTCGGGTCCCACTACGCCCGACTGATGCACGACGAGCAGGGCTCGAAGATCGTCGCGGTCTCCGACTCGAAGGGCGGTATCTACAGCGAGAAAGGCTTCGACCCGAAAGAGGTCCTGGCGTTCAAGGAGAAGACCGGGAGCGTCGTCGGATTCCCGGGTACACGGGAGGT
Source organism: Thermoplasmata archaeon (assembly GCA_035557795.1). Taxonomy (GTDB): domain Archaea; phylum Thermoplasmatota; class Thermoplasmata; order RBG-16-68-12; family RBG-16-68-12; genus RBG-16-68-12. Next base: position 5,696 of record DATMDM010000087.1, read on the forward strand.
CACGAACGAGGATCTCCTGGAGCTCCCCGTCGACATCGTCGCCCCGTGCGCGCTCGAAGGCATCCTGACGTCGGAGAACGCTCCCCGGATCAAGGGGAAGATCGTCGCGGAAGGGGCGAACGGTCCGACGACGCCCGAGGCGGACGACATCATGCACAAGCGGGGAATCCTCGTGATCCCGGACATCCTCGCCAACGGCGGCGGCGTGACCGTGTCGTACTTCGAGTGGGTGCAGAACCTGTCCGAATTCTTCTGGACGAAAAAAGACGTCGATGAGAAGCTCGAAGGCATCATGGTGAGCGCCTTCAACCGCGTCTGGGACATGCGAGAAGCGAAGAAGGTCGACATGCGCCAGGCGGCTTACATGGTGGCGATCGCCCGCGTCGTCGAAGCGTACAAGTGGCGCGGGATTTACCCATAGGCACACGAAGGCAGGCCGGATAGCCTGCCGTTCTTTCATTTCGTGGACGTCGCGTCGGCTCGCTGCATCGCGTCGTCCCACGAAGGCGGGACGTCGGAACCGCGGATCGTCCATCGGGTGAACGCGGCCTCGGCCATGTACGGCTGGAGGATGCCCATCGTGGTGCGGTGCGGATCTCTCCCGACGAAGGCCATCAGCGCCCGCTCGTCGTCCCAGATGGAGAGGGTCCAGAATCGATGGCTCATCAGCTTCGCGCGGAACGAATATCCGACGAGACCGGGGGTCGATGTCAACTGCTCGCGGATCTTGCCGCTCTGCCGCTGGAGCGACAGCATCCTGCGAAATCCCTTGAGCGGGAGGTACGAAAGCAGGGCCAGATACTCGCGTCCGCGGTCCGGTGGAAGAAGCGACCGCCAGGGCGTGTCGACCATCGCCGACTCGAATCGCACGACACGATTAAATAGCGTCCTCTTCTACGGCCGCGCGCCGTGCCCCTGAACATCGTCGTGTGCTTGAAGCAGATCCCGAACCCGGACCTGCAGTTCCAGATTGCGCCGGACGGGAAAGATATCAAGCGCGACGCGCTCAATTACAAGTTGAACGGCGCGGACGAGTACGCACTCGAGGAAGCGGTCCGCCTCAAGGAGAAATCCGGGGGTCGGGTCATCGCGCTGACGGCGGGCCCGAAACGCACGGAACAGATGCTTCGCGAGGCGCTCGCGAAAGGGGCCGACGAGGTCACACGGATTGCGTTCGACGAGGCGGCCGCGTACGACGTTGGCAAGGTCGCGCGTCTCCTCGCGGCAGCGATCCGCACGCTGCCTCACGACCTCGTGCTGACCGGCGTGCAGTCGGACGATCTCGTGAACTCGGCGACCGGGGGAGTCATCGCAGGGATCCTCGGCCTGGCCCATGCGAGCGTCGTGACGCGCGTCGAGTCGAAAGCCGGTGGACTCGAGGTCGCGTGTGAACTGGAAGGCGGACTGCAGCGAATCTACTCGATGGCTCTCCCCGCCGTCCTGACGATCCAATTCGGCGCGAACACACCGCGATACGCGCCGCTCCCCGCGATCATGAAGGCGGCCCGCCAGCCGATCAAGGAGCTCTCCCCCGCAGCCCTCGGCCTCGCCTCATGGGATGCCGTCTTTCTTCCCTACACCTTCAATGTCCGCGGGCTATCACCTCCCGCCGCGAAGGGCCACGCGGAGATGATCACCGGGACCGTCGAGGAACAGGCGAAGAAACTCGCGCAGATCCTGCGGGACAAAGGCTTCGCGCGGAGGTGAGTCGATGGCGGGCGACATGCTGATCCTCGCGGAACATCTGGAGGGCCGCATCGCCCCGTCGACCTTGGAGGCGATCGCCATCGGCCGGGAGGTGGCATCCCGATCCGGCGGTCACGTCCGCGTCGGGCTCTTCGGTGAGAAGGTGCGAGCCCTCGCGGACGCGCTCGCAGGGCACGGCGTGGAGGTCCTCCTCGTCGAGGATCCGGGCCTGGCGGAATACACGCCCGACGCATACGGCCAGGCCGCTCAGTCGGTCGTCGAGTCGACAGGGCCTCGGCTCATCCTCTTGGCCCACACATCCCAAGGCTACGACCTCGCGCCGGCACTCGCCGGCACGATGGATCTTCCGTTGGTCACGAACTGCCTCGCCTTGCGGTTCGACGGCGAGCGCCTCGTGGCCACCCGTCGCCTCCTGAACGAGAAGGTCCAGGCCGAGGTGGAAATCGCGTCGAGCCGGCCGATCGTGGCGACCGTGCGACCCGGCGCCGCGAAAGCCGCCGGGCCCGCACCGGGAGGGATCGTCACCTCGACGACGGTCCGGATCGACGGATCCAAGGTTCGAACCAAGTTCCTCTCGATCGAACGGCCGCAGGTCCAAGACATCGACATCGCCGGCGCGGACATCATCGTGTCCGCGGGCCGTGGGATCCAGAAGAAAGAGAACCTTCCCCTCATCGAAGAGTTCGCGAAAGCCCTGGGCGGCGTCGTGGGCGCATCCCGACCGCTCACGGACATGGACTGGCTGCCGAAGACGAGGCAAGTCGGGCAGAGCGGCAAGACCGTTCGGCCGAAGCTCTACGTGGCGTGCGGAATCAGCGGCGCGATGCAACACGTCGCCGGCATGAAGGACGCAAGCCTGATCATCGCGATCAACACGGATCCGAGCGCACCGATCTTCGAGGTGGCGCACGTCGGGATTGTTGCGGACGTCCTGAAGCTCCTGCCCGCCACCTTGAAAGAGCTCAAGAGTTGAAGGGCGAGACCCCCGGAGCCTTCATCTAAGTCTCGCCCAATTCGGAGACGTGGCCCAGCCGCCTCCCCCGCCGGCGGGGTGGTATCCCGCCCCGGCGCCCGGCCGTGCGTCGCCCAACACGCTGGTCATCGGCCTCGTCCTCGCCGTCGTGGTCGTGATCCTGGCCGTTTCGGTGATCGCATTCTCCCTCGCCGGTTCCTCGACGTTCTTCGCGTTCGGGTTCGCGCCGTTCATCTGCGTTCCGTTCCTGTTCGTCATCATCTTCATCATCATCGCGTTGTCGTCCGCCTCGAGCCGGCGGACGATCCCGCCCCCGCCGCCGATTCAGCAGCCGATGGTCCCCGCGGGCCAGCAAGGCCCGGTCGCGTTGAGCTGTCCAAACTGTGGCGGCCCACCGACGAACGTGGACCGTTTCGGCATCGCGACCTGTTCCTACTGCGGCACGCGGTTCCTCGTCCGGTGAGGCATGTCGATCTGAGGTGAGTCGACGCCCCGGGAAATCGCGGTCGAGCTGCCCCGGACCTCGTACTACACGGGCGAAGTGATCGACGGCACGGTCGTGATCGAGACGACGCGGGAGGTCTCGAGCCGCGGGCTGTACGTCGACTTCACCGGTATCGAGGAGACCGTGATCACGCGGAGCGCCGGGAAGACGACCGTCACGTATCGATCGAAGGCCACCGTCGTGCAATGGCGCCTCCCGTTGCGCGGCGAGGAGTCGGTCCCACCCGGGACGTACCGGTATCCGTTCCAGTTCCAGATTCCGGCTCACGGCCTCCCTTCGTACGCGGGCCGACATGCGAGTGTGAAGTACATCTTGAGCGCGCGACTCGACGTCCCCCTCTGGCTCGACACCGTGTGGACGACGGAGATTTACGTGTTCTACGACCGCCCGAGCGTCCGCACATTCGCCCAGCCCGTCCGTTTCCGGTCCGGCGGCCAAGGCCCCGAAGTCTACGTGGAACTGGACGGCGACCGGTTCTTCGCCCGCGAGCTGATCGGTTGCCGGATCACGCTGAGCCGAACCGAGAACGCCCGGATTCGCCGCGTGTACACCCGACTCCTCGGCGGCGAATGGGCGAAAGCGGACGGCCAACAAGAGACGACGGAGACATACCGGACGGAGGTGTCTGTGCCGATGGAACAGATCCGCGTCGGTGTGCCGTTCACGTTCGAGATCCCGATCCCTGCGGATGTCGCGTCGAGCTACCGTGGGACGTATTCATATTACAGCTATATCCTCCACGTGGGCCTCGACATTGCCTGGGGATTCGACATCATCGCGCAGACCCCGATCGTGATCGTGCGGTAGGCCATCCCGGCGGCCCGGGCGTGCGCTCCATGTTAACCTTAAATAAGGTTAATTTCAGGGGCGCCAACCTTTTGCCCGCCATGGCCCTTCCCGGGTTCGTGGCGCGGCGAACCCTTCTCTCCGAGGACGAGATTGCGGCCCGCTTCCGAGAGGTCCCGGGTTGGTCTCGCGCGGGCAAGGCGATCGAGCGCACCTGGACCTTCCGCGATTTCTCCGAGGCCCTCGCGTTCATCAACAAGGTCGGCGCGCTCGCGGAGGCGATGAACCATCATCCCGACATCGCGAATTCGTGGGCGACGGTCCGGCTCACGCTGACCACGCACGACAAAGGCGGCTTGACGAACCTCGACTTCGATTTGGCGAAGAAAATCAACAGCCTCTAGGCCCATCCAAGGAGATGGTCGAAAGACCACACACCCGGGCCCAGGAAAGCGAGGACGAGGGCGAACGCGGCGTACGCCACGTCGAGCTCGTATCCCAGGATGAAATTCTTCTTCAGCTTCGTCTTTGAGAAGATCGTCGTCGCCGTCATTTCCAGGACAAGGAGGACAGCTACGATTTGTGTGAGGAACCCGATGATCAGGGCGAGACCTCCGAAGAATTCAAGCAACGTGAACAGGAGCGCGAACACCGCCCCGCCGGGCCACCCGGTCCCCTTCACGAAACCGATCGGCTTCCTCACGTCCTTGATCTTCGGCCAGCCATGGGCTAGGAACAAGGCCCCGAGGGCCACACGCCCGACGAGGGCCGCCGCATCGGTGTACGAGGCAAAGAGCATGGTCTGCCCGCTCGGGTGCTCTTGGCGTCCGAGATAGAAAAACCTTTCACGGCGTGTGACGTGGTTGGCGGCGGCGGTCTACGAGAGCGACCGTTCGAGGAGTTCCGCGATGTCGAATCGACGGATGTCCTCGCGGTCCTTCGTCTTCGCGGCGTCGTCGAGCATGATCAGGCAATACGGGCACGCGGTGGCGACCGCATTGGCCCGAGTCTCCTCGATGTGGCTCAGGCGGCGGTGGTTCACCCTCTCGCCCGTCCGCTCGTCCATCCACATCCGGGCCCCGCCTGCGCCGCAACAGAATCCGCGATCGCGGCATTCGCGCATCTCGACGACGCGCACGCCCGGGATCCGGTACAGCACATCGCGCGGCTCATCGTATACGTCGTTGTAGCGTCCGAGATAGCAGGGATCGTGGTACGTCAGGAACTCAAGGACGTCCCGCGTCGGATTCAGCCGTCCCCCGCGGATGAGTTCTTGGAGGAACTGCGAGTGGTGAACGACCTCGTACGCCCCTCCGAACTCCGGGTACTCGTTCTTGATCGCGTTGAAGCAGTGCGGACAGCTCGCGACGATCCGCTTCACCCCGTACCCGTTCAACGTTGTCACGTTCGCCCGGATCATCGTCTGCGCCAGGTACTCGTTGCCAATCCGGCGTGCCGGGTCTCCGGTGCACTTCTCCTCGGCGCCGAGGATCGCGAACCGCACGCCTGCCTTCTTGAGGATGCGGGCGAAGGCCTGTGCGACCTTCCGATTCCGGTCGTCGAAGGAAGCGGCGCAGCCGACCCAGTACAGCACGTCGACCGGTTCGTTCGCGGCAATCGCCTCCGCGAGCGTCCGAACCCCCAGCCCTTCGGCCCAGCGTCCCCGTTGGTCCCATCCGATGCCCCACGGGTTGTAGTTCGTCTCGATGTTCCGAAGCATGTCCATCGACTCGGGAGGGATCTTTCCCTGGGTCAGTACCAGGTTCCTTCGCATGTCGATGATCTTTGGCACGTGCTCGTTCATCACCGGGCATTCGTACACGCACGCGTAGCACGTCGTGCACGCCCAGATTCCCTCGTCCGTGTGGACAGTCTGGAACATGTCCGGCAGGCCGTCCACCTGCCCTCGCACGATCGCGCCGCCCTGTTCGTTCAGCGTGTCCCGGATGTTCGTGATGATCCGCATCGGGTTCAGCGGCTTGCCCGTCGCGTTCGCAGGGCACGCGGCGGTGCACCGTCCACATTCCGTGCACGCGTACCCGTCGAGGAGCTGCCGCCAGGAGAGCTGCTCGACGCGGTTCACGCCGAACGTCTCCGACGTCTCGAGGTCGACCGTTTTCAGGGCGCCCTTCGGCGTGAGGTCCATGAAGAACGTGTTCACGATCGCGAAGATGATGTGGATGTGTTTCGAGTGCGGGACGTATGCCAGGAAGGAGAACAAGAGGACGACGTGGGTCCACCACAACGTCCGCCACCACAATGCGGCGTCGGCCCGGAAGATCGAGGTGCTCGCGATCGCCGACGAAATCGGCTTCCATCCCGGGAGGGCGACGGTCCCGGCCGCGGCGTCTGCCGCGTTGAAGAGGAGGAAGGAAATGACAATTCCGAGGATGAAGCAGAGCACGATCGTCGCGTCGCGCATCCCCTCGTGCATGAGTTTCTTCGGTCGAATCACGTACCGACGATAGAGGGCCATCCCGACTCCGATCGCCGCGAGGACGGCGATGACCTCTTCCGCTAGATACAGCGGGCCGGTGAGCGAGAACCCCGCGATCGTTGGGGTCGGCACCCGCCACCCCGGAGCGTACGCCTGCGCGGTGATCTCCACGACGCTCGCCCCGAGGATCACGAACGCCCAGAAGATGAACGAGTGGAGCACGCCCGCGTACCATTCGCGCGCGACTTTCCGCTGGAAGATCCCATACACGACGAAGTTCTTCAGGCGGGTCGGAAGGTGGTCCCATCGCGGCTCCTTCCGCTGCGCGGTGAACAGGTACCGGAGCCGGAGATACATCTTCCGCCCGAAGATCGACAAGGAGACCGCGAGGAAGGCGGTCACCGCGACCGTGTCGAGGGCGGTCAGGGCCATGTTCTCTCGAGGAAAGCGCCCTTCCCTTTTCAACTCGCGGGTGTTGCGAGGACGGTCAGTTTCCGATGGTCCGCGGTCACGGCTTCCCGTCGCCATCCTCCCCAGACGCCGACGATCCGCCAGCCCGATTGTCCGAGGTTCCATGCGACGTCCCTCGGCGTGAGGAGGGTGAGCTCTGCGGACGAATCGGTGCGGTGCTTCAGGTCCTCGCCGATGCGCTCGTAGAACTTCCACTCCAATCGCAGCACGCCGGTCACGGGGTCGAACGATCGGAACTCGTGTTGCTCCAGCGACCCGATCGTGTGGAATGCGAACGGCCGATGTCGAGACGCGAAGAAGTCGCGGTTCAGGAGGTCCAAGACGAGCCGACCTTCGGGGCGGACATGTGCCGCAAGACGACGAAGGAATGTGAGGTCGTCCGCGGCGGACCCTCGACCCAGCGCATGGTCCAAGCAGAGAATCGCATCGAATCGGGCCCCTGCCGGCAATCCGGGAAGCGAGTCGCGGGGTGCAGAGGCGAAGTGGAGGCGCTTGACGACGGCATCGGGAACTCGCTCGGTTGCCGCGGCGATCCCCATCTCGTTCGGATCGACGGCAGTGACCTCGAATCCGGCCTCCGCGAGCCCAACCGCCCGTCGGCCGATCCCGCACGGCACATCGAGGAGGTGCGCCCCGGGTGCGATGCCTTCCCCCTCGAGAAACATCCGAATCGCCTCGACGTCCTCCAACGGCGGGCGAATGATCCCGGCGGGCATTCATCGCCTCCCGACGACCACCTGGGTCGGGCTGTCGATCGAGGGCGCGTCCATCTTGAATCCGCCGAAGGCTTCCGTGGGAAGCCATCCGCCCCGCACCAGGAGGCGGCGCAGCTCGTGGAGGCTGTAGATGCAGTGCTCGATAGGCACCGTCAGAATGTGACTTAGGTCCTCTCCGTTTCTGCGGAAGAACCGCCACTCGTTCCGCATCCGGGACGTCACGAGGTCCAGGTGCCGCTGCTCGAGGTGCACGATCTCGCCGAACGCCTCGTAGCCTTGCGGGTCGAAGTGCCGGACGACGAAGTCCCGGTTCACGATGTAGATGACCAGGATGCCTCCGGGGCGGACCAGCTTCCCGTACTCCTGGAGGATCCGGACGTCCGTCTCTTCGTCGTAGTACCCGAGCGATGTCCAGAGGTTGAGGGCCGCGTCGAATGGCGCGTCGGTCGCCGGCACCGCTTCCGCGAGCCGCCGGAGATCTCCGACGTGGTACGTCGCGCGGTCGGCCACGCCCTCTTGGCGCGCGAGTTCGGTCGCGCGAGAGACGAACACCGGGGACAGGTCCACGCCTACGGCCCGGTAGCCCATCTTCGCGAGGCGCGTCGAATGCCGTCCGATGCCGCACGGCGCATCGAGAATTCGGCCGCCCGGCGGAACGCCAAACCGCTCTAGGATCGCGCGCAGGTCGCGCGCCTGCTCCCCGCCCGTGGACCAGGCGTTCTCGTGGACCGGAAGGAACACCTCTGGGTGGCGGAGGAACAGATCTTCGGTCCAGTGGGCGGCGGCCATCGGCTCGCGATGTTCCTTGCCTTATTTGGCGGTGTCGCGGGACCCTTTGACGCGTCGTTGCGGCTTCTGGAACGGCTGCACGATTCCATCCGCGTCCTGCTCGCGGATTCGTGCGGTCAATCTTCCGACATCGGATGCACCGTATATCTCGTCGTAGGCTTCGGGAGCGATTTCGGTCAGCGCCGCGTCGGTCGTCACGAGAACGAGGACGATTTCCGGCGAGTGTTGCTGCAAGAATCCGGTGAGGCGTCGGACGGCCCCGCTCCGTGCCGCGGCAATCGGCTCGACGAGGAACAGAATGGGACCGCGGTGCGCGACGATCGCCGGTTCATACTTCGTCGAGCCCCCGCGGGCATCGTACACCCGGAACCGGAGGGAGCGATGTTCGTGTGGCAGCCCCTGGCGGTCCATCTCCCGGCAGATAGCCGTCTCGAGGTTCGTCCGGCAGGCGTGGCCGGCACGGCGGGTCACCGGCCCGCCCCGTCCATCGCATCGACGACCGCGCGGGCAAAGGCCGAGGTGCGGACTTCCTTGGCCCCGGGCATGAGGCGGGCGAGATCGTACGTGACGACCTTCGAGCCGATGACGGACTTGACGGCCGAGCGCAGGCGAACTGCGGCTTCCCGCCAGCCCAGGTAGTCGAGCATCATCACACCCGCGAGCATTTCCGCGGTCGGGTTGACCTTGTCCATCCCGGCGTACTTCGGCGCGCTTCCATGAACAGGCTCGAACAGCGCGAGGGCGTCCCCGATATTCCCGCCGGCCGCCACGCCCAGCCCGCCGATCTGAGCCGCGGCTGCGTCGCTCAGGTAGTCCCCGTTCAAGTTCGTCGTCGCCAGGACGTCGTATTCTTCCGGCCGCAAGAGGAGCTGCTGGAACATGTTGTCCGCGATGACGTCCTTGATCAGGATCTTGCCGTCCGGGATCTTGCCGCCGTGCGACTTGACGACGTCGTCCCAGGGGATCGTCGACTCGCGGAACTCGATCTTCGCAACCTCGTAGCCCCAGGTGCGAAACGCGCCCTCCGTGTACTTCATGATGTTCCCTTTGTGCACGAGGGTCACGGACTTCCGGCCGTTGTCGATCGCGTACCGGATTGCCTTCCGGACCAGACGCTTCGAGCCGGTCTCGCTGATGGGCTTGACGCCGATTCCGCTGTCCGCGCGCACGCGGGCGTGGAACTCCGTCTCGAGGATCTCGATCATCCGCCGCGCTTCCGCGGTCCCCTTTTCCCACTCGATCCCGGCGTAGACGTCCTCGGTGCCCTCGCGGAAGATGACGATGTCGAGGCGTTCCGGATGCGTGACGGGGCTCGGGACGCCGGGGATCCAGTAGACCGGCCGGACGTTGGCATAGAGGTCGAGCGCCCTCCGCAGCGTCACATTCAATGACCGGAACCCACCGCTCACGGGCGTGGTCAGCGGTCCCTTCAGCCCGACGACGTACTCTTTGATCGCGCCGAGGGTGGCCTCCGGGAGCATGTCGCCGTACTGGAACATGGCTCGTTCCCCGGCGGGGACCGGGTACCAGGCGATTCGACGAAGTCCGCCGAAGGCGCTCGCGACCGCGGCGTCGATCGCGCCCTTGGCGGCTCGCACGACGTCCGGGCCAATGCCGTCGCCCTCGATGAGCGGGATGATCGGGTCGTCCGGAACCCGAAGCCCGCTCTCCGCAATCAAGATCTTGTGGCCCGTCTCCGGGGGCCGGAGGACGAGGCGTTCCGACGGCATGCAGGACGCCTCAGGATCGCTCGTCGAGAGGCACGTACACGAGGTCTTTCGGGCCCACGTACCAGTCGAGCGGCCGCAGGAGGCGATTGTCCTCCCAATACTCGATGACCTGAGCCGTCCATCCGGCGATCCGGGCGATCGCGAAGACCGTCGTGAAAAGGTCGGTCGGGATCCCGAGGCCGCGGAAGACCAGTCCGGCGTAGAAGTCCACGTTCGGGAAGATCTGTTTGGAGGCGAGCTGTCGCACGACCGTTTCCTCGATTTCGGTCGCGATCCGGTAATACGTGTCGTCCCCGCTCATCTCCGCGAGGCGGCGGGCGAAGTCCTTGAGGATGAGCGCCCGCGGGTCGTACGTCTTGTAGACGCGGTGGCCGAACCCGTAGACCTTCTCCTTGTTCCGCAGGGTGTTCAGGACGAATTCCTCCGCGGCCTTCGGATGGCCGATTCGCTCGATCGTGTTGAGGGATGCCTCGATCGCGCCGCCATGGAGGGGCCCTTTGAGCGTCGAGAGCGCCGCGGTGATCGTACTGTAGAGATCGGCGAGGGTCGACGCCGCGACCGTCGCGGCGAACGTGGACGCGTTCATCGCATGGTCCGCGTACAGGATCATCGCCACGTCCATGATCCGCGCGTGGTCGGCATCGGGCCTGCGGCCTGTCATCATCCGAAGGAAGTCCTCGGCGTGTCCGAGCTTGGGATCGGGACGGACGATCCGTTGGCCTTTGCGAATTCGCTCGTGCGTGGCGACGATCGTCCCGAACTGGGCGACGAGTCGACGGGCTTTGCGCATGTTCGCGGCGCGTGTCATGTCGTCGCGTTCGGGATCGAAGCTGGACATGTACGAGACGGCCGTTCGGAGGACATCCATCGGCGGAGCGTGCTCCGGCATTGAACGGAGCAGCCGCAAGACGGACGGCGGTAGCGTCCGCGCCGTCGCGAGGTCGGCCTTCGCCTTCTCCAGCTCTTCCCGATTCGGGAGATGTCCCTCAAGGAGCAGGAACACCGTCTCCTCGAACGTCGAGTGTGCCGCCAGGTCTCGGATGTCGTACCCGCGATACAGGAGGCGCCCGCGCTGCCCGTCAATGAAACAGATCGACGTCTCCTTGACGTAGACGTCATCGAGGCCCTTGTCGATTCGTGGGCCGGCGAGGTCCGTCTTCAGGGGGGAGACCATGTTCGTCGCCTCAGGAACGGTTGCCCGCGAGGATGGGGGATGCTAAGGTCGGTGCGATATTAAAGCTGAAGGTTGTGTCCCGACGGACGAACGTCAGAGGGGAATCCGGAGGATGGCATCGGCCATCATTCCAAAGAGGACGATTGCGAGGTAGATCCCGGAGAACTTGTAGCCGGCCCAGGCGGTCTCCGGGCTCGGATGGGCAATGAACTTCGCGGTGAGGCCGAGGAGCACGACGCCGGAGACGATGGCGACCGCGAGGTAGATGGCATCGAACGCCGCCGTGAAGAAGAAGGCGATGCTCGCAACGGCGACGATCGCCGTGGAGCCGGCAATCGCCAACGCGGATGCGCGGTCGCCCCACACGGCCGGTAGCATCGGGAGCCGCGCCCGCCGGTAGTCCTCTCGGCTTCGGTACGCGAGCGCCCAAAAGTGTCCGGGCGTCCACAGGAAGACGAGGAGGGCGATGAGGACCGCCTGGAGGCTGATCGAATTCGCCGCAGCGGCGGACCCTGCGAGCGCAGGGCACGAACCGGCGAATCCGCCGATGACGATGTTGCTCACGTGGGTCCGCTTGAGTCCGACCGTGTACACTCCGATGTAAACGGCATAGCCGAGGCCGATTATCACGGCCGTCAAGAGGTTGATGCCGAGCCCCGCGATGGCGAGGCTCAGGATCAGCAATCCGACGCCGAACTCGAGGGCGTGGGCCGGAGGCTCAATGCGGTGCTGAGGCAACGGCCGGGTCCGAGTCCGGTGCATGACCGAGTCGAGGTCTCGGTCCAGGTAGTGGTTCGTCGCGCTGGCGCCCGCCGCCCCCAGAAGGCCCGCAAGCATCAGGAGGCCGAATCGCCAGACGTCCACCGCGACCCCGCTCGTCGCGATGTAACCGGCGGCCGCCACCAGCAGGAGGAGGGCATCGATCCGGAGCTTCATCAGTTGCACATAATCCGAAACCGACGCCATCGAGAATTCTCTCGCGCGCTAATCTCGCGGCGCTCTTAATCCTTTGTCGCTGGACGCCGTACTCCGCGGCGGGTGCGTCGTTCTCGGGCCCGCTTGCGCTGGTACCAATCGCAGTCGCGCCGAACGGGGCAGTCGTCGCACCGTGGATTCCGGGCTTTGCAGAGCGCACGTCCGTGGGCGATGATGTCGAGGTGCCAAGCCTTCCGCTTCTCCGGCGGCGTCCATCGTTCGAGGGCCGCCCGGATTGACTCGTAGTCCGTCCGGCGAACGAGGTTCCATCGCCGGGCGATGCGAGCGATGTGCGTGTCGACCGGGAACGTCGGATGACCGGCAGCCATCGCAAGGACGACATCGGCAGTCTTCGGCCCAACGCCGGGAAGGGCCATCAGTTCCTTCCGCGCGCGGTCCGTTGGCAGCGCCAGGATCCGTTCGAGGCGCTCGCCGCGGTCGTCGAGGAGGGCTCTCGCGACGCCGCGGATTCGCGGTGCCTTTTGTCTCGCGAGACCCGCATGCCAGATCGCCTTTGCAATCTCACCTTCCGATGTGTCGGCGAGTCGTTGCGGGGTGATGGCGCCGACTCTCGAGCGGAGGTCGTTCAAGCCGCGTCGCTCGTTGGCGACCGTCGTGCTCTGTGACAGGATCGTCGAAATCAAAATCTCGAACGGAGTCATCCCGCGACTCCAGTCGTCCACCGGGTAGCGGGATTCGAGAATTCGCATGGTGCGGGTGAAGGCCCGACGGTCCACGCTCTGAGAAAGGTCGATGGGAGAAAAAGGTGTGTCAGCCGCTTACGAAGGAGCGGACCATCGTGATCACGTTGCGCGGTCGTTCGCGGAGCCGCCGTGTGAAGTACGGTAGCCAATTCGGCCCGTACGGGATGTACTCCGCGACCCGATGTCCCGCACGGACGAGTTCGACCTTGAGCGGATCGCGGACACCCTGCAGCATGGCGAACTCGAACGGAGCGGGATGCGCCTTCGCCAAGGCGAGGGCTCGGTCGATCATTCGCACATCGTGGCTCCCCACCGCAAAATGCCGGGCTTTCGCGAACAGCGTTTCGAGGTGCGCGAGATACGCACGGTCGATTTCGGACCGCGTCCGATAGGCGATTTCCGGCGTCTCCTTGTAGGCGCCCTTCACCAGGCGGACTCGGGCACCCTGCCGGATGAGCCGGTCGAGGTCGTTCGCGGTCCGTTTGAGGTTCGCCTGCAGGCAGATCCCCACGCGGTCGTACTGAGCCAGAAGCTGCTCACCGATCCAAATCGTGTCGTCCGTCGTGTTGGCGCTTTCCATGTCGAGCCACAGGACCCGACCGGTCGCTCGCGTCGCTTCGAGGACCGGAGTCATCTCGGACAGCGCGTACGCTCGATCGATCAACACTCCGAACTGGGTAGGCTTGAGGCTCACCTCCCCGCGGATGCCCTCGGCCTGCATCGCCGCGAGCAGGTTCAGGTATTCACGGCGCGTCGCCTCGACGGGAGCTTTCTCGCGGTAGTGCTCCCCGAGATGGTTCACGAGGGCGTCGATCCCTCGGGCGTTCGCCTCTCTCGCGACGCGAAGCGCATCGGTCATCGTCTCCCCGGCGACCCATTGTCGGGCAAACCGGGTGACGAGGCCCATCGGTCGGCGCGAACCCCGCCGCGGACTCAAATAGGTTCCGAACGGACGCGCAACGGCCGGGTCACACGGGCTGCTGGCAAGCCATGCAGAACTGGACGAACTCGGGGTTCAGGCGACCACAGTTGCGGCAGCGGACGCGAACATCCGACGTGCGCTCGGCGCGCTCGCGGGCCGTGTTCCCTACGTTCCCCGCGCCGGTCACGACGCCGACCAGGAGGAAAATCCACCAAAGTCGGACGAGCCAGCCGCCGATTCCGGCGAGGACGCCTCCGATCACGAAAAGCATGATCGCGCCGAAGAACGATTGGAAGAATGCGGTCACCGAGAAAGACGAGCTCATCGCCTGACCGATCGTGCCGGTGAGGAAATTGAGGAACCCGTAGAGGATCAGCAGGATGCCAACGATCAAGAGCGCGGCTCCGACCAGGACGACCGTCACAGCACCCCAGCCGAACGGGAGGCTCGGGACCGTCCTTCGGACGGGGGATGCCGCGTAATACGGGGAGGGCGCGACCATGGGGATTGCGATCCTGACCGCAGGGTGTGCTTCGTATCTGCGTCGATATCCCGTCGGATAAATGTTTCAGTGGTTTTCCCAGCGGTGGTATTCACAGGGCTCCGGCCACCTCGGCATCGAACTTGAGGGGACGCAATCCCGTGGTTCCGGTGTCGACTGCTCTCGAGCAATGTCTTAAGTCTCACCGACGCCGTTGAGACGGTCGATGGACTTCAACGCGAAGCTCGACCAGGCGCGGACCCTCGCCGACGTCTTCGAGCTGGTGAAGCGGGCCGTCGAGGCCGTCCTCGGGCGCACCCGGGCAGGCCTGATGCTCGCCCTCGCGGATCTCGGCAATCATCCACAAGGTTTCCTCGGGGCGTTCTATCCGGTCGCGAGCAACGTGATTGTGATGAACAAGGTCCCCCTCCTTCGAATTCAGGAGACCAACCCGCGGCTGTACAAGCCCTACGCGTTCTACGTCCTCTTGCACGAGTACCTGCACTCGATCGGCTTCGTGGACGAGCGGGTGTGTCGCGAGCAGGCCCACCGAGTCCTGGAAACGTTGTTCGGAGTCGACCATCTCGTCACGCAGATCTCCGCCGACACCGCGCGGTTCTTCCCGAACCTCGTCTTCCCGGACGCCGCATGGCAGCCGTCGCAGCTGGCCCTCGAGTTTGTTCCCGGCTTCGACCGGGGCTCGGCGTCGTACATCCGGTGAGGCCGTTCCAGCGGCCGCGCCGAACAAACTACAAATAGACGGCGCCGCTACGCCGCCGGGGGAGGCGGGAGATGCCGGTCGCCGCGTGGCGGAAAGGAGTCGCGGAATTCGTCGGGGCCTTTACGCTGATTTTCATCGGCGCGGGGGCGATTATCTCCACGGGCGCGACGGATCTCCTTCTCATCGCCCTCGCTCACGGACTCGCAATCGGCGTCATGGCGTCCGCGCTCGCGCACATCTCAGGCGGGCATTTTAATCCGGCCGTCACCCTCGGCGCCCTCGTCGGTCGGCAAATCTCCATGCGGTTGGCTCTCCTCTACTGGGTCTCGCAACTCCTCGGCGCGACGGTCGCGGCGGTCGCCCTCCTCGGCGTGTTTCCGGCTGCGGAGTGGCAGACGTACCACCTCGGCACTCCGGCCCTCGGACCGGCGGTCGGCTGGGGAACGGCCATCCTCGTCGAGGCCATCCTGACGTTCTTCCTGGTCTTCGTCGTCTACGGGACGGGGATCGATCCGAAAGGCTCCTTCAACGCGGTCGGCGGCCTGGCGATTGGCCTGACCATCTCGCTCGACATCATGATGGGCGGACCGTTGACCGGCGCGGCCATGAATCCCGCGCGGTGGTTCGGGCCGGCGATCGTCGCACAGTTCTTCGACAATTGGTACGTGTACTGGATCGGGCCGTTCATCGGCGCGATCGTCGCGGGCCTGTTGTACGCCAACGTCTTCCTTGAGAAGCCTCGATAAACGCCCCACGCTCGCTGCGCGTAACGGTGGCTCGCGCAGTTTCACATTACGGAAGAAATGTTTAAATTGGATTGCTGGGTGCCCAACTTGGTATGATTCGCGGGACGGCTCCGGCGAAGGCGGTAGCGGTGCCAAAACCCTCCGTCCAAGAGCCCCCCGTGAAGTTCCGGTCCGGCAAACACACCGTAATCGTGAAGGAAGTTTTCGACATCGCCCCCAAGTTTCCGCCGACGTACCTCATCCGGTTCACCTTCGAAAATGAGCCCGTGTTTGACTTCGAGCCGGGTCAGTTCATCTCAATCTTCGCGGAGAAAGACGGCAAGCGCATCTCCCGCCCGTATTCGATTGCGTCGTGGCCGGAGAACAAGGACTACCTCGAGCTCTGCATCAAAATCGTCGAGGGCGGGTTCATGTCGAACTACCTCTACCACGTCTCCCCGGGGACGAAGCTCCAGTCGATCGGCCCGTTGGGCCGCTTCGTTATCCCCGAGCCGATCCGCTATGACACCGTATTCGTCGCCACGGGGACCGGGGTCGCGCCGTTCATCTCGATGATGGGCCACATCTGGGCGCAAGGCCTCGACGAAGGTCACGAGTTCCATGTCGTCTTCGGTGTGCGCTACGTGCACGATTTGATCTACCGCAGCCTGATCGAGAAGTGGGAGCGGGAGCATTCGAACTTCCACTTCTACCCGACGATCTCGCGTCCCGAGACGCCGGACTGGAAGGGCCGCGTGGGCTACGTCCAGAAGGTCATCGAGAACGATATCACGGACTACGGGAACAAACAGGTCTTCATCTGTGGCTTGCACGACATGGTCGAGGATGTGAAGAACCTCTGCCAACGCCTCGGCTTCGCCTACGTGCGATTCGAGAAGTGGGACTAGATTCATCCTGGCTCATCGCAGTCGGATCCAGACTTTCCCGACAATCTCACGGAGATCGATCGGGCCGAATGTCCGGCTGTCCCGACTTCGGCTCGCGTTGTCGCCGGCCAAGCGGATTTGACCGGCGTCGGGAACGTCCGAAATTCGCTTCACCAGAAACCGCTGAGGACTCTCCGGGTCCCGCACAACGACAAGATCCCCTTTCGCCGGCGAGCGGAACTTGTACGCCCACCGGTTGACGAGGACGTAGTCACCCGGTTGCAATTCGGGGCGCATGCTGTCGTCTTCGACGCGGAACCGGCGGAGCGGGAACATCGCGGACGGGTTCACTTGAACTTCGGGTAGACGGTGAGGCGCTCCGTCGGGTACGGCGCCTTCGCGGTGATCGTCTCGAATCCCTTCGTCTTCCAGTAGATGGACGCGATGTCGTTCGTCGCCTTCAGGAGATCCTCGGCCACTTGCAGGTTGATTTCCTGGCGCGCCTTTGAACCGGTCTTGAGCGCCTTCCACACGAGATCGTGGAGTTCCGGGAACGTCTTCAGGTGCTCCGGCTTGAAGTAGTCCCCCCAGAGAATCCGAATCTCGTTCTTCGCGATCTCCGAGTGCTGCTCTTTCGTGGCGATGTACCGCGCGAGCTTGTTCGTGTACTCCTGGCGCTGCTCCGGCGTCGCGCTGGCGCCGGGCTTCTCGAGCTGGTTAATCAGGTCGACCATTCGAACGACCGTGTGGGCGGCGAGTTGCGCATGGTGCGGATCGTAGATGCCGCAAGGGATGTCGCAGTGCGCGTACGCGATCGGAGCCGGAGAAATTCGGTCGAGCCAGCGGGCCAGCAAGTACAGCAGTGACATGGTCGCCTCGTAGCGGATTCGGTTATTTAAACGTGCGGCGGGCTCCAATCATGGAGATGCGCAGCGACGGGGAATCCCGCCAATCTTATCATCCGCAATCCGCATCGCGCTTTCCTTGAAGCCAGGGTACCGAAACGTCGAGGAGCTGCGGAGCGAGTACAAAGCGAAACGTCCCGCTATCGAGGCCCGGCTGGAGGAGTTCCGCCGCGCGGGACGTTTGGCGGACGAGCGGCTCTTTGAGGAATTGTGCTTCTGCATCGTGGCCATTCAGTCCAAGGCCCGGGCGTCCGACGCGGCCGTCGCCGCTCTCCGCGAGACCGAACTCCTGTGGAACGGCGAACCCGAGGAGATCGCGGAGTTCCTGCGTCATCGCACGCGCTTCCACAACCACAAAGCCGCGTACATCGTCCGCGCGCGAGACCGTTTGTTCCCGGAGGGCCACGGCGAAATCGCGAAGACGCTGGATTCGTTTTCCTCCTCGAAGGAGGCTCGCAATTGGCTCGTCCGCGAGATTCACGGCCTGGGCCTGAAGGAGGCAAGTCATTTCCTTCGGAACACGGGCCGAGGCGAAGACCTCGCGATCCTAGACCGCCATATCCTCAGGAACCTGATCCGCCATGGCGTCCTTCGGCGCCTGCCACGGACCTTGACCACGAACCGGTACCTGGACATTGAGGCACGAACCGAGCACTTCTCGAACGAGATTGGGATCCCAATGTCGGCGCTCGATCTACTTTTCTGGAGCCGTGAGACGGGCGAGATATTCAAATGAGCCCGCGAGAAACCAGTCGAGCCCGTTCGCTGCGGTCGGTCCTACCTCATTCAAGGCTAACTCACAAGATCCCGTGGAGAAGGCGGCGTGGTCCGAATCCTGATGTATCTCCCGGCGCATCGTGCCAGTGATGGAGGATCCCTCTCCGAACGAGGTTCGCGCGCGCATGCTCGCGTGGTATGATGCCAATCGCCGGGACCTACCCTGGCGGCGCACGCAAGACCCCTATCGCATCTTGGTCGCCGAATACCTCCTCCAGCGGACTCGGATCGCAAGCGGGACGCCGTACTACGAGCGATTCCTCGAACGGTTTCCCACGGTCCGCGATCTCGCGGCCGCCCCCCTCGATGACGTCCTCGCCGTCTGGGAGGGCCTGGGGTTCTACGGGCGGGCTCGGAACCTGCACGCGGCGGCGCGGTCGATCGTCCAGCGGCATGCCGGGGAAATCCCTCGCTCGTACGATGAGCTAGCGTCGCTCCCGGGGATCGGGCCGTACACCGCCGGTGCGGTGGCGAGCATCGCCTTCGAGATTCCGGTGCCGGCCGTGGACGGAAACGTCACACGGGTCATCGCCCGCTTGTTTCGGATTCGCGAGAATGTGACCGCGGGGACGGTTCGTAGGCGGATCGCGGAAATTGCCGCGCGACTCGTTTCCCCCGAACGGCCGGGTGCGTTCAACCAAGCATTGATGGAACTCGGTGCGACGGTTTGCACGCCGGTCGCGCCTTCCTGCGTTCACTGTCCTGTCGAACGGTTCTGCTTGGCCCGGGCGGCCGGTGAGGAACGTGAGCTGCCCATCTCGTCTCGACCCCGGTCCCGCCGCGCGGTGACGGTCGTCTTCGGTCTGGTGACGGCGAACGGGCGGGTGCTCCTCGTCCGCCGACCGAAAGGGCAACTGCTCGGCGGGCTGTGGGCGCTTCCGGGCGGAGAGCGCAACGGGCCCTCGGAGAGCGCGGACCTCAAGGGATCGATCCGGTCTCAGGCAGGGATCGAGGTTCGCATCGGCCCGCGATGGTCGCGCGTGAAGCGCACCTTCTCCCACCGGAAGTGGTCCGGGTCAATCTACCGCTGCGCCCCGGTTCGGCGTCCGAAGGAGACTGAGTCGGTCCGCTGGGTTCCCCGGGAGGAGGCGTTGTCGCTTCCTCTGGTGCCGTTCCATCGCGATGCCATCAAGGCCCTCGCGGGACTCGAGTCATTCGAGAGCCGATAATATTCGACTCAACCAATAAATATCTCGGCGGGAACCCTTAAGCGGGAACGAGCCATCGGACCGGTGTGCGACGCTTCTTGATCGTCGGGCATCGCGCCTCCACGGATCCGGCTTTTCCCCTGGACGACTTGGCGGGAGGCGCGGGGCGCATGGACATCCTGCTGAACGCAGCGAACGCCGCCCTCCATCTCGCCCACGACCTCCGGCGGGATGTCGAGGTCGGCCTCCTCCTTCTCGGGCCGCCCCACCCGCCGCGGTTCGTGCGCTTGGAAGGCTTCCGGCTGCGGAATTATCAGCCGGACATCCGAAGCAATGCCGCACTCGTCCGCCGGGCGCTCGTGGATGCATCCCGGATCGAACGGGAAAGCTCTCCCGGTGTCTTCGGGTCGCAAGCCAATTTCGACGAGGCGCTCGATCGTTTCGGACCCGTGTTCGTCTACGCCAAGGAAGGCGGCAAAGACATTCGGCAAGCGAGTCTCCCCGCGGACGCCACGTTCGTGTTCTCGGACAACGAGGATCTCGCGACGACGGAGGAGCAAGCCCTCACCGAGCGAGGAGCCCTCGTCGTCGGACTTGGTCCACTGGCGCTGCACACGGACCATGCGATCGCGATCCTTCAGAACGAACTCGATCGGAGACGAGTGTGACCCGCGCGGGCGCTGGACCCGCATCGGCCACCAACGACCAAAAGCTCTAATAAACGGAGAAAGTAGCCGCCGCGGGAGACATGCCCAAGCCCGCACCGGGTCGTGACTTCTACATCGCCACCGCGGATGAGATCCGGGCGGGACGGACGACGGACCTCTACTTCGTGCGGACGCTCGACATCTTGAAGAAGGCGGGTCGGAGCCGCGCGAATGTCGTCGCCGAGGTCACGACCGGTGCCCTGCCGAACGAATGGCCGTGGGGAATCTTCAGCGGGCTCGAGGAGGTCGCGCATCTCCTGGAGGGAAAGGGCGTGAGCCTGTGGGCCCTCCCGGAAGGCAGCGTCTTCCCACCGAAGACGCACCGAGGCATCCCGCTCCCGGTCATGATCCTCGAAGGTCCGTACGAAGAGTGGGCGCTGTACGAGACGCCGGTCCTCGGGATGATCTGTCAGGCCAGCGGCATCGCGACGAAAGCCGCGCGGATCCGGAAGCTCGCGAACGGAAAGCAGGTCCTCTCGTTCGGCGTTCGCCGCATGCATCCCGGAATCGCGCCGCTCATCGAACGGTCCGTCGCGATTGGCGGGCTCGACGCGATCACGACGCCCTTGGGGGCCGATCTCCTCGGTGTCCCCGCCATGGGCACGATGCCTCACGCCCTCGTCATCGTGATGGGCGGACCGCGCGAAGCCTTCGCGGCGGTTCACAAGTATCTCGAAGCGAAGATTCCCCGCATCGCCCTCGTCGACACATACTACGACGAGAAGACGGAGGCGCTGTTGGCCGTCGAGGCGATTCCGGATCTCTCGGGCGTCCGACTCGACACGCCGGCCTCGCGCCGCGGCAACTTCGCCGCGATCGTCCGCGAAGTCCGTTGGGAGCTGGACCTCCGCGGCCACCCGGACGTGAAGATTTTCGTGTCGGGCTCCGTGGACGAAAAGTCGATTCCCGCTCTCCTCGAGGCCGGCGTCGATGGCTTCGGCGTGGGCACGAGTTTGAGCAACGCTCCGACGATCGATTTCGCCCTGGACCTCGTCGAGGTCGATGGCAAGCCGGCGGCGAAACGGGGCAAGTTCGGCGGTCGTAAGGACCTTCAGCGCTGCCCGAAAGACGGCACCTACGAAGTGGGCGTGCGGACGTGTCCCGTGTGCGGCGCCAAGATGGCCCCCGCGTACACCCAGTACTTGGACCAGGGTCGGATGACGGCGCCGCTGCCGGCCCTCGATGCGATTCGCCAGCGGGCGATGCGCGAGACCGAGCGGGCCTCTCTCGATGCGTAAACGAGCGAGCCTTTATCCCGTGGCCCTCGAGTCGCACTCGAATGGTCCGAACGAAAGCGGACATGCGCGCGACGTACGATCGGATCGCCGAATCGTACGCGGCCCGCCGACGCGAGCCTTGGCCCGAGGTCCGGTTGTTCATCGAGTCCTTGCCTCGCGGGGCGCGGGTCCTCGATGTCGGAGCCGGTCATGGACGACACACGACGGTCCTCGCGGACCGGGGCCATCGCGCCGTGGCGCTCGACTTCTCCCGGCGCCTCCTGTTAATCGGGCGCGCCGGTGAACGTCGAACGGGAGATGCCCTCCACATCGATTGGGTCGGCGGCGAAGCGACGAAACTGCCGTTCCGAGATGCATCGTTCGACGCGGGCCTCTGCATTGCGGTCTTGCATCATCTTCCGGTCGAGTCGGATCGCACTGCGGCGTTGATGGAGCTCCGACGCGTCTTACGTCGACAGGCTCCCGTGTTCGTGAGCGTTTGGGCGCGCGAGCAGCCGCGCTTTCAATCCATGCCCGCGGCGCCCGAGGTCGATGCGGATGTCGAAGTGCCGTGGACGATGCCCGACAAGACCGTCGTGCCGCGGTTCTACCATCTGTTCCAGAAGGGCGAGCTGGAGCGATTAATTATCGGATCGGGGCTTCACGGAGAAAGGTTTTTCCCCGGCGCCGGAAACTGGTTCGCTCAGGCACGATCGAATGGCTGATCCGCTCGGTACCGTGAACGGCTTCTTCTCCACGATCCT
>DATMDM010000088.1:0-1581 GCA_035557795.1 Thermoplasmata archaeon
AGCGATGCATCTATCCGCTCGCGCCGCCATCCGGGACCGGGATGGGGCCGAGGAGGGGCGTGTTTAGAATACCCAGGTCCTTCGTCGAGGGAGGAGGTGAATCGAGATGAGTGTGGCAGACAATATCCGTTTGCTGGATGCCGGGAACAAGGCTCTCAACGATCACGACGTGGAGCGCTTCCTCAGCCTCCACCTTCCGTCGATCATTCAGCGAGACCCGCAGAACGTAGAGCCAGCGAAAGGCCGGGAGGCAGTCCGTGCAGGCCTTGAGCCGATGATCCAAGCCTTCCCGGATTTCCATGTCGTCCGGGAACGTGCGTTCGGGGAAGGTGACTGGGTCGTTGAGGAAGGACAGGCGCTCGGGACCCACCGGGGGCCTCTGGAGACCCCCGTGGGGCCACCGATTCCAGCAACGAACAAGTCGATCCGGCTACCGTACGCGTTCATCGCCAAAGTCGAAGGCGGGAAGTTCGCCGAGACGCACCTCTACTTCGACGTGGCGGGGATGATGGCCCAGCTCGGGCTCGGCCCACAACCGCCTGCGGGCAGGAAACCTTGACCTCAACGCCCGCCGATAGGCGGGCACCTATCCTTTCTCGTCCCCGTGGGACCGTGTCGCCGCGCCTCTTCCGTCACCTTGGGAAGCCGTGCGCCCGACCCGCGGCAAAGGCTGGGCCAGAGTGACCTTAGAGAGTCCGGCTCTACCGTTCTCTGCCGGCTTCGGGCCTGGATCTCCCTCGACCCTAGGCTGACCCGGAGGGTTTTCCCATCGGCGGCAACACCCCGAGTTGCTGCAGCAAACTGAGCGTGTCGTTCACGCCCCAGGCCTCAACGATCTTGCCTCGTTTGATGCGCCAGATGACCATCCCGCTCATCCGAATCTTCTTGCCCGTTCGCGGAATCCCGAGGAGGTCCCCCTCGTGGGTTCCGTATCCGGTGATCCGGCCCGCGACCTTGTCTCCTTCCGCGATCAAGACATCCACCGTGTGGTAGCCCGGAGTCGAGGTCTGGAACATGGTGAACTGTTTCTTCAGTCCCTCCAGGTCCGTCGGAAATCCGGGCGGGGGATCATGCACGACGATATGCGGGTCCACGTATTCGTCCAGCAAGTCCGGGCTCGCGTTCGGCTGATCGATCGCTTCGAAGTAGCGCCGTATCAGAGCCTTGTTCTCCTTCGCCGACAACGACTCTTCCCTCCTCGCCCCGCTCCAATGGGATTGCCTTGCCAGCTACTTAGCGATGGCGCCCTTTGGATGCCGCCGACCTGCGTTCGATGCGTTCGGACAACCAATCCGGGAAACCCGGTGCGTCCACCTCTCGCAGGAGAGTCCGGAGCGTGACCTCCCGGATGCCCGGGACGGACGCCGCGGCTCGTGCGGCCTCGTCAAGCTCATGCGCCGAGCCATGAATCACGAGGAGACCTCGTGTCGGGGCTTCGACCTGTCGGCCGACGTGATTCGGTAAGGTCCGGAGGAGTTCGCGCAACGCGGCGACCCGCTTCCCCTTCGAATACTCGAAATAGAGGAGCGCAAAGCTGACCCCGGAAACGCGGCCGAAGCGAAAGTTCGGTCGGACGTAGTA
>DATMDM010000089.1:0-1174 GCA_035557795.1 Thermoplasmata archaeon
CTGTCGGCCGACGTGATTCGGTAAGGTCCGGAGGAGTTCGCGCAACGCGGCGACCCGCTTCCCCTTCGAATACTCGAAATAGAGGAGCGCAAAGCTGACCCCGGAAACGCGGCCGAAGCGAAAGTTCGGTCGGACGTAGTAGACTCCGGCCTTCCGGAGCCGCGCGAGTCGTCGCTCCACGGTCCGCACCGTGACATGCGCCTTCTTGGCGACGGCGGCCGACGTCTGGCGCGAGTCGTTCAGGAGGATCGTCAGGAGTCGGGCGTCGATCGGGGAGAGCTGGACCGGGAGAGAATCGGGGTAGTCAAGGGCGGTATCCACAATCCGGGTGGCTCGCGGGGCCTCGAGGATCCGGGCCAGGAGCTTCTCGGTTCGCGTCAATGCGCCGGGCGAATCCGCCATGAAGATGACGCCGACGTAGCCTTGATCGAACGCCAGGACGCCCTCCACACCTTCCACCAGGGCGGCGAGAACCAGCGCCCGCTCCCGCGGTTCCGCCGTCGAGTCGAAATGGACATGGGCGCCGACGAGCCCGAGGGCCGCCGGGTCCACGTCGATGGTCCAGTCCCGCAGCAATCCGATCCGACTCCACCTCGCCAACCGATCGGCGACGGTGGAGCGGTGGACGCCCACGGCGCGGGCCAGAGACCCGAGGCTCACCCGGTCGCTCCGGAGGTAGGGCCCGCCCCCGACCATGACCTCGCGCAGGATGTCGAAGTCGAGGTCGTCGAGAGTCTCCACGAAGCCGTCAGAGGATTACGCGGCCTTGGTCTTGACGGTTCGGACCGATCTTCAGCCGCCGAACGCGACGAGCGGGGGAGGGCCAGTCGCGTCCCGCGGGCTTCCGCCGACAAACCTACAAGGCCAGGGTTCCCATCCTGGACTAATCGGTTGGAGGAATCGAATGAGCGTTGGAACGCTAGATGCTAGGGGGCATGCACGATCTCATTCCACCGCGGTCGCCGCTCGAGTCGGCCGATCGCTTAGCCTCGACCTGGAGTTGGACATCCACCGGCCGCCACGTTCCGTGCGGGCATGGTGGACGGATTTGCCCGATGACTATGTCGCGAAGGATCCGCGCGAACAGCCTCACCGGATCCGCGTCCTGGCGCGGTACCCCGATCGGATCGAACTCGTGGGCACGTGGCGCGGCCCTCTCGGAAGGGAGATGCTC
>DATMDM010000090.1:0-1715 GCA_035557795.1 Thermoplasmata archaeon
CGCCGGCTTCGCGGTGTACGGGTTTGCGACAATCCGGGGAAAACCATTTCCTCGCTGGCTCGGCTACGTCGGGATCCTGGGGGCCATCCTGTTCCTCGTCGGGTCGTTGCCCGTGAGCGGAGCATTCACCGCGATCTTCGCCGGGGTCATCCTCATCCTCGTCTGGGTATTCGCCACCTCGGGACTCATGTGGAGGTCGCGGACCCCGAGCGCTGCGCGTTAGACGAGCGTCTGTTCTTACTGCAGGGTCGGGCTGATAGTCAGCGCCGATATCACGATCGCAGTCCTGGACTCCGCTGGCCAGATTGTTTACTCTGTCCCCTGGGCCCGCCGGCTTCTTCGCGATCCCAGGCCCTCCCGTTATGACGAGCATCGGTCGCGCCCGAGGGCAACCAAATCTTGATTGACGAGATGACGATGTCCGGATGGGTGGAGGTAATGGTCACAGAGGGACGCGGGGCGGAACGTGTCGTGGTGCGGCGCCTCGAGGAAGCGGATTTGCCTGAGGCCGATCGGATTTCCCGGATCGCATTCGGGACTCACCTCCACATGCCGGATCCGGCACATACCTTCGGGGACGTGGACTACGTTCGAACGCGATGGCGGGCGGATCCGGCGGCGGCCTTCGCCGCGGATTATGAGGGGCGACTCGTCGCGACCGAGTTTGTCACGAACTGGGGTTCCGTCGGATTCTTCGGTCCCTTGACCGTGCATCCCGATTATTGGGGACGGGGGATCGCGCAACGACTCCTAGTCCCAACGATGGAGCTCTTCGCGAAATGGGGGACGACCCACGAGGGGCTCTTCACGTTCGCCGACAGCGGGAAGCACATCGGGCTCTACCAGAAATTCGGTTTTTGGCCGAGGTTCCTCACCGCAATCATGGAGGCGCCGGCTCGGAAGACGGAAGGAGCGAGCGCCGCATCGACTTATTCGGATGCGTCGAAGGGTTCGCGGCCAGATCTCCTTCGGACCTGTGCTGGGCTGACGAACGCGGTGTACCCCGGCCTCGACGTGCGGCGAGAGATTCAGGCCGTCGACACGCAGTCATTGGGAGAGACCTTACTCGTCCACGAAGGCGAGCGGCTCGTCGCCTTCGCAGTCTGTCACTGCGGTCCTGGGACGGAGGGCGGGAGCGGGACATGCTACGTCAAGTTCGGTGCCGTCCATCCAGGCCCAAGTGCTCCGAAGACGTTTGACACGCTACTCGATGCGTGCCAGGATCTCGCGGCAT
The DNA here is from genome assembly GCA_035557795.1 of Thermoplasmata archaeon. GTDB lineage: Archaea > Thermoplasmatota > Thermoplasmata > RBG-16-68-12 > RBG-16-68-12 > RBG-16-68-12. The sequence continues at coordinate 1,235 of DATMDM010000090.1, forward strand.
CGCGTGGTCTGAAGAAAGTCGCCGCAGGTGCTAACCTGGCCCGCGAAGAAGCCTACCGCGCGATGGTGGCGCGAGGCTTTCGAACGGCATTTCAAGGCGTCGCGATGGAGCGAGGCCGGCCGGGGTACAATCGACCGGGCGTGTTCGTGATCGATGACTGGCGCTGAGTTCGCGAGACCGGTGCCGGTGCGCACCCGGCGATGCGGGCCTCATGCCCACGGTAGCGCGAGGACGCCCCTCTGCGTCACGCCCGTCCGCATCCGTAAGGTTCGGTCGGAGCGGTCGCTAAGACGTCCACGGCTCGGTCCGAACGTAGCGTCCTCGCGGTCGCTACGGCGACCTCTGCGGCAAAAGCCCAAGCTGGGCCAACATCGATGCCTGATCGAAATAGAGGTTGACCTCGGCAAACTTGCCGCCCTCGAGCTTCGTAATCATCGCGACCGGCAGGCGAATGGCCTTGTTCGTGGCGGGAATGGTCTGA
>DATMDM010000091.1:0-2049 GCA_035557795.1 Thermoplasmata archaeon
TGGCGATGTTGCAGGGGACCCAACCTGCGGGGAACTCCATGATTCGCTTCGTCTCGGCATCGAACCTGAGCTGGTAGTCCCTCGGAACGGGCTTGTAGAGGACGTCGCGCTGCTCGCCTTCGTCGTCATGCCCGCCGAACCCACGCTCGTAGTCGTCGTCGTCGACTCCGGTGGGGAGCTTGTAGATGCGCGCCGAGTTCAGACCGAGGATCTTCTTCTTCGCCTCCTTCGTCAGCTCGGGATAGCCCCACTTCTCGCGGATCCGTTCGGGGATCTGGAAGCGCCAGAGCGCGTCGATCTGCCACTGCGGCGCTCCGTAGTGGACCGAGTCCGAGCCGAACACGATGCGGTCGTCGCCCATGATCTTCATGAACTGCCCGAAGAGGTGCGCGGCCACCGTCGGGAACGTGATCACGCACGACGCGAAGGTGGTCCCGATCTCGGCGTACACGTTCTTGAATGGCGCGGACAAATACGCGAACTCGGTGCTCCAGAGGATGTCAGGCACTCCATCGCGCACGTTCGGGCCGACCTCACCGCGCGCGTTCCGCAGGATGCCACCGTTGATATCCTTGAGGGCGTTGGCTACCCAGAAGCCCGGACGGATGCACGCGTGGTAGATGACGAAGTTGAAGTCCGGATAGCGGCTCGCCGCCTTCGGGATGTCCATCGGATGGCCGAGCTCCGGCTCGCGCCCGGCGGTTGTCGAGAGCCCTTTGTGGACGCACAAGGTCTTGAAGCCGGGGTACTGCTTCATCTTCTCCTTGGTCGCGTGCTTCCGGATCAAGTCGTAGGTAGGAAAGGCGACTTCCGGGTCATCCAGCCGCCACCGCTTCATGAGGCTCTCCGGGTCGTTGTCGACCTTGGCCGCGGTGGCGATGTTGTATCCCTTCCAGGTGTCGGGCTTCAGCTCCTGGATCTGGTACTCCATGAAGTACAGGTTCCCCTTGCCCACGTAGAGCTGTCCGTGGCCGAGCGCCCGCTTGGAGCCGGAGACGCGGTTGATGAAGTTCCGCGCCGCCATGGTTTGCGCGGCCGTCAATTGCTCGGCCGCCTCGGACTCCGCGACGGTCTTCGGCGGACGCGTTCCGCCGCCCGGGTCCGGCAGCGCGGCGCTGTTGTTGTTCGTCAGCACACCGACGGTGACCTGGCTATCCAGGTAGACCCACTTGATGAAGTTCGGCAGGTGCCAGCTCGACCGCCAATTGGGATCGCTCACCATCGCCGGGTTCCACGGTTGGTTGATCTTGCCAAACTCATCGGGAAGATCGTCCGGGTTGTTGGTCGTGTGCCGCCCGGCTGCGATGTCGCGCAGAGCGCTGCCCGACCCGCCCCGGCTCGACCGGACGATGTGGAGCTGGTCGTCGAGGACGAAGAGATCCCTGGGAGGACCGCTCTTCGCGTAAGCTTCCGGCTCGAACATCTCCTCGCGGCTGACGTCGAACATCTTCCCGTACACCTCGTTCATGGCGATGAACGACGCCGCCATCCCGCCGGATTGGGACAGGAACGACCGCCGGCTGATGCCCAGCTTCTTCGCTGCCTCGTCGGCGAGCTCCTTGATCCGGTGTTCGACGTGCTTCTGCTGTTGGGTCTGCGGTTCCGGCATGTACTCGCCGTTCGAGACCATCTGCGTCGGGACCGGCGAGCGGAAGTCGTCGTTCACCACCTCGTCGGCCGGTGTCACTTTCGTGAGCTGCTCATCGCTGAACCACGAATCCGCTTCACGGGAATCCGGAGCCCACTTCGACATGTTCCCCTCCGCTGCTTTTGGACGCACCACTGCAAAGGTCCGAGGTGGCGGCGGTGGGTACGCCCCGGTCGAAACGCAAGTCAATGCGCGGTGGGTCAGGGGGCCCGCGTCGAGCTCGCGCGCAGCTCCGCCCGGGCGAGAAACGGATAGCCGGACGAGAATCGGCGCGTCAACGCGGGTCGTCAAAAAGGAAACGCGGGAACGGCCTCCCTCCGGGGCCGTTCCCGCGTTTCCGTCCTGCGAGGTCCTTACAGGTTGACGTCGTTCAGGTCGTTCGCCGGCTCGCCCGACGGGTT
>DATMDM010000092.1:0-15832 GCA_035557795.1 Thermoplasmata archaeon
CATGAATCTCAAGAATAAAATCAGTATGGAGATTCGGGGCGATGTGTTTAATTTGGCTCCTGGAGTAAACGACGTTCCGCAGTACCTGGCCATCTTCCTCGCGGCTAGGGGACTCGCAACAGTCGTGCCAGAGGCCTAGTCGCCCATGTCGGGGTACCACGATCGACTCCAGGGAACGGACCGTCTCCTCCGAATCCGCCGCATCCGCAAGGCCGTCTTCGCGGGCCTCCTCGCGCTGACGATCGTCCTGATCTTCGCGCGCTTGGAGGGGGAAGGCGCTAGCCTGAAGCCTTTTTTCCTCCCGGTCAACGGCATCCTCGAGGTCGCGCTCATCATGGGTCTGACGACCTCGATCGTCGGCCTCTTCCTCCGGAACCTCGAGATCCGCAACGTCTTGCGGGACAACCAGCGCTTCCTGATGGCGAAGTCCTCGATGACCCGGGCGATCCGCACCGCGGCTTTCGCGATCGGCCTCGCGGTCGCGCTCCTCCTCGCGATCACGCCCTCCCTCGCGACGACGTTGCTCTCCGATCCGCCCCAGGTCGTCTCCCTCCTGCCCAACGCCCGGGAGGTCGTCACGTTCACGAGTCCCGATCCGCTCGGCCTGACCTTCGTCACCTACGCCACGGTCGGGGTGACGAACGGCTCGGTGTCAGTCATGGTGATGCGGAACAACGTGACCGTGGCAGCGCCGAAGGTCCTCACATCGACACAGCGGGCCGTCCTGGACATCGAGCCTTCGATGTGGGCCGACCGTGCGACGTGGTCTCTCGTGTTTCGGAACAACCAGAGCGCACCGACGTTCCTGACGTTCGTCCTGCAGAAGGGCATCGTCCCGACTCTCTTCTCCACGGTCCCATTCCTCGTGTTCCTCTATGGTGCGGTCCAGATCGGCTGGTGGGTCGTCCTCCGACCGGTCCGTGAACGGATGAAGGTGACGAGCCTTCGATCCGCGGCGGAGATCGATTCCGGCGAGCGGTTGTACGATCCGTCGGCCCCGATCCCGGATGCGCCGACTCTCGCTCGCCAAGACCGGATGACTTCGAGCTTCGTCGATCCGCCCCCACCGAGCCCGTCGGTGCCTCCTCCGCCTCCGATGCCTACTCCCGTGACGCGGACCCCGAAAACGGAGCCGCCGAGACCGGCGCGTCGCACGCCCGCGCGCGAACCCGAGACCGCCGACAGTCTGGTTCGGAAAGCGGAGGCTCTCGTCGCGACGGGCACATACGAGGCCGCCCTGACCGGGTTCGAGGAAGCGCTGCGGCTGGACTCCGGCTATGTTCCCGCGCTCCGAGGTAAGGCCGCATGCGAGGAGCGACTGAATCAACGGTCGGAGGCTCTGGAGACGCACCGGCGAATCCTCGCGAACGACCGGAGGAACGTTGACTCGCTGCGCGCGATCGCCCGGCTCCAGATGGCGGACCGGCGCTGGCGGGAGTGCCTCGAGGCCGTCGAGGACCTCCTCCGCGTCCGACCGAATGAGGCCGCAGCCATGGAGATGAAAGGCGATGCCCTCTCGAACCTCGGCCGGCGGCCCGAGGCCTTGGCGGCGTATGAGGCCGCGGCAGCGGTCGACCCGACCGACGAAAACCTGCGGCAGAAGATCGAGGAGGTCCGCGTGGACGTGCCCGGCCTCCTGAGCCGCGCGTTGATCGCGAGCGCGAGCGGGAATTACGCCAAAGCGTTGAGCCTCTTTGACGACATCCTCGAGGTCGAGCCGAGCAACGTGAATGCGCTAATCGGCAAGGCCGTGGCCTATCGGCGGAGGGGGAAGCCGCAGGAGGCCCTGAACTGCCTCGATCTCGTCCTCGGCATGCAACCGGGGAACGCATCCGCGTTCCTGAACCGTGGGAACATCCTCCTCGAGCAGGGCGACGCGGAGGCCGCCCTCGAGTCGTTCGAACGGCTCACGCAGCTCTATCCCAACGACGAGGAAGCGTGGACCGCACAGGGGGATGTCCTCCTGAGGATCGGGCGCGACGACGATGCGCATCAGGCGTTCACGGAGGCGCTCCGGCTGAGCCCGGGAGACGAAGGGATCCAGCGGCGGCTCCTCGAGCTCAAGGCGGCGAAGGTCGACGGCTCGGAGATCCTCCGGGAGCTCATCGAAGTCAAAGGAGTCGGCCGAGCGCGAGCGAAGGCGCTGATCGATGCGGGCTTCAAGGATCCGGAGGACTTCGCGAAGGCGACCCCGAAAACCCTCATGGCGGTGAAGGGCGTCACACGCAAGGTTGCCGAAGAATTGCTGGAACATTTCCGCGAGACGATGGCGCAAGTTCGGTGACTCGAGCAAGTTCTTAAGTAGCGTGGTCCCTTGCACGCCATCTCATGAAGGCGTTTCGGATTAGCGGTCGCTTCCGCATGGGCCGCCGATGGCAGTCGTTCTCGAAGGAACTGGCGGCTTCCGACGAGGCGGCGGCCCGCGAGAAGCTCCTCTCGGTCCTCGGGAGCCAGCACGGTGTGCCCCGGAAGTACGTCGCCATCGCCCAGGTCGCCGAGGTGCCCCCGGACCAGGTCGTGGATCACGCCGTCCGATACGCGCTGGAGGCCCGGGCGTGAGCGCCGGCGAAACGGAACTCCGGCGGGGAATCGCGGTCCTCGATCAGTACCGGGCGCAGATCGAGACGTTCGCGCAACAGCAAGAAATCATCCGCATCTCCCTCGAAGAGCATATGCGAGCCCGCGAGACCCTCGTGCGGTATCGGGAAACCGGGAAAGCCGCGGAAGTCCTCGTGCCGATCGGCGCGAATTCATTCCTCGTCGCCCAGTCGAAAGACATCGACAAGGCGTTCGTCTCGATCGGCTCCGACCTCCTGGTGTATGATGACATCGACCGACAAGCCGAACGCCTCGACGCCCGGATCAAGTCGATCACCGAGGCGGCGAATGCAATCGGACAGCGCCTCGGGGACCTGCAGCGGCGGGCGGAAGCCCACGGTGCCGCGGTCCAGGACCTGTACGACCGGCTGCAAGGACCGGGCGGGCCGGGCGAGCGGAGCTAGATGTTCAAGTCTCTCCGAGAGCGGCTCTCCGGTTGGAAACAGAAGGCCGAAGCCGAGGTGACGTCCGAGTCGATCGGCGACTCCGGCCGCAAGATCAAGGAGGACAAACTCGAGGAAATCCTGTACGACCTCGAGATCGCCCTCCTCGAGTCGGACGTGGCGTTCCCGGTCGCCAAGGAGATCGTGGACCGCCTCGCGGAGGACCTCCGAGGGAAGCGGATCTCGCGGGAGGTGGGCCTCGAACAAGGCGTGGAGGCGGCCCTGCGGGATGCGATCACCAAGGCGCTGTCCGTACCGCCCCTCGACTTCTTCGGACTGATCGAGAAGAGCCCGCGTCCGTTCGTCGTGATGTTTGTCGGCGTAAACGGGACCGGCAAGACGACGACGATCGCGAAGCTGGCCTACCACATCATGAAGAAAGGCTACACGTGTGTCGTCGCCGCAGCGGACACGTTCCGGGCGGGGGCGATCGAGCAGCTCGAGAAACACGCCGAGGCGGTCGGCTTCAAGCTCATCAAACACAACGCCGGAGCCGATCCCGCCGCGGTCGCATTCGATGCAGTCGAACACGCGCGGGCACGCGGCCGGGACGTCGTCCTGATCGACACCGCGGGCCGGATGCAAACGAACCAGAACCTGATGGACCAGATGAAGAAGATCAAGCGCGTCGCGAAACCGAACCTGATCCTGTACATCGGCGACGCCCTCGCGGGCAACGACGCGATCGAACAGGCGAAGCAATTTCACGAGGCCGTCGGCCTGGACGGGATCGTCCTCACGAAGATTGACGCGGACGCGAAGGGCGGCGCGGCCCTCTCGATGGCGAAGACGATCGGGAAGCCGGTCGTGTTCGTCAACCTCGGACAGACGTACAAGGACATCCGTCGATTCGACGCGAAGTGGATGGTCGACCGGCTCCTCGCGGAGGCCTAGCGTGAGTTTCCGCGAACTCCTCGAGAAGGGGCAGATCGCAGAGTTCCCGGCGCTGCAGCTCGCCCTCGGCGCGATCAAGGGCCGCGTCGATCGGTTCACGGTGGCGTCGATCGGCACGGGCGGATCGAAAGAGGAGTATCCGCTCGTCGAGATCGGAGGCACCGCGACGTCGTACCAGGTGAAGGTCCTCGAGGATTCGCCGGAATATCTGGACTGGCTGAACTCCGCCCTGCTCTGTGCGGGCTTTGTCGAACCGATCGGACTCACCGCGATCGCGCGGCGCCTCGCCGAGTACGAAGACATCATCCTCGGGGTCGACACGAACATCCTGTACGCCTCGATCCTGGGGGAGCACCTCCTCGACGAATTCCACCGGATCCACGTGCGCCCGTACAAGGAGAGCGTGAACTGGATCCTCCTCGTCATCCCTGGCGTCGTGATGAAGGAGCTCGAGAACGCCGCGAATATGAAGAAGGGCAACCGGCTCTCGCACGCCGGCCGCCGCGGTTATCGCGCCCTGCAGGAGATCACGACCCTGAAAGGGACGGAAGGCTACCAGGGCCTCAGCGTCCTCGTCGTGGGCCCGACGAACCCGGAGCAACTGCACCTATCGCCGGACGGCCTGACGATTGTGAACGCCGACTCGATGATCCGCGACCAATTCAAGGCGTTCCTTCGCGGGATCGATTTCCGCAAGGGCGTGTTCTTCCTGACGATGGACAAGACGAACGCGTCGCTCGCCGCCGCGGAAGGACTCACCGCGTTGCGCATCCAATACCCGCGACGGCTCCGGAAGGGAGACGAACTCGCGATGCCGAAGGAGGAGTCGGTCCTCTTGGCGCGCCTCGTCTACGAGCTCGCGATCGAGTTCGGCACCGTCCGCGTGACGTGGGACGACCACGGGCCGCACCACCTCGACCTCGAAGGCGCGTGGACTTGGAAGTCGATGGAGCATTGGGAGGCGTGGCAACTAATGGTCTCAGACCTCGATCCGGGAATCCACAAAGCGTTGAACCGGTACGTGGACGGCAGCTTCGACCCGCGGCGCTTCGTGAAGGAGTGGCAGAAGCTCGCGGAGATTCTCGCGGCGTGATCAGCCCAACCGCGGGACCCAACCGACCCGTTTCCGCGCGAGCCAGATCAGATTCCCGGTCGCGTCGCTCACGCTCCGGATCTTCTTGTCCCCGACTCGAATTCGATATTCAATCGGGATCTCGAGGAACCGGAATCCGGCGCGGATCACCTCTAGCTTGATTTCCTCGGAGAACCCCATGCCGTCGTGGACCAGCTGCAGCCGAGGTAAGATCGACCGCCGGAACGACCACATGCCGGATTGGGAGTCACGGACCCCCGAGTCGTACAGGCTTCGAAACGCGAGGTTGAGGATCTCGTTGCCCACGCGGTGCATGCCCGTCATCGCGCCGTCGGAGAGACCGGAGAGGCGATCTCCGGAGACGAAGTCCGCGCGGTCTTCCGCGAGCGGCGCCAGGAAGTCGGGGAATCGGTATGCGGGGTAGGTCAGATCGGCGTCAAGCGTCGCGATGAAGGTGCCGGTCGCCGAGGCAAAGCCCGTCTTGTAGGCACGACCGTAGCCACGATGCGGCTCGGGCACGACCCGGGCCCCTTTCTCCATCGCGATGTCCCTGGTCCGGTCTCGCGAGTCCGTGTCAACGATCAGGATTTCGAGGTCCCAGCCGACGAGCGCGGTGTGCACTTCGTCGATCACGGCGCCGATGGAGGCCTCCTCGTTCATCGTCGGGACGACGACGGAAACCTCGGGCATAGGCGCGCGCATGCTGGCTACGTCGCATAAGGGTTTCGCGCTGAGCCGGGCAACGGCTCCCCGAAGAATTTGTATCCGACGTATCCGAGGAGCGCAACGCTGAGCCGCAGGAGGGACCAGAACGTCGTCTTCTGCCGCAGCATGCGCCCCGGACGGTAGCGACTCCACAGCACTCCGTGCTTCAGCGTGAGTTGCTTGCGGCCTGCGCCGTTCCAGAGGGCCTGCCGCAGGAAGTCGAACATCGAATCGCGCGTCCGGTGGTACACGATCGCGTCCGATCGGAAGCCGATCGTGTGGCCGGCACGCACTGCCCGGATGTTCAGATCGATGTCTTCGGCGGTGACGAACCACTCGTCGAAGCCGCCAATCTCATCGAGGACGGGCTTGCGGTAGGCGAGGTTCGACGAAGGATAGGTGACGTCGGTCCCTTCGACGATGAGCTCCACCCGCTCGAGCTCCTCGAACGGTCGATAGCCGATTTGCATCGTCCTACCGGCGACGATGTCGTGGTGCGCCAGGCCCGCGCGGAGCTCGCGGATCCAGAAGGGATTTGCGATGGCGTCCCCGTCGATGAACGCGATGGCCTCTCCTTTCGCCTTCCCGATCCCGAAGTTTCTCCCGGTCCCGCGAGTTCCCCCGAACACGTACAGGTGGATGAAATCGTACCGCTTCTCGTAATTCCGCACGATGTCTCGGGTCGCGTCCTCGCTGTGGGAATCCACGACGATCACCTCGATCGGAGGTTCTTGGACCACGAGGCTGTCCAACAGGGCCGCGATGTTCCTCGCTTCGTTGCGGACCGTGGTGACGACGCTGACGAGCAACGCGGCTCGTATTGGACCAACGGTAATGATGGTTTCGACTTTCATTCGGGCGGAACTATCTTTATTATCGACCCTCGTTTACTTCCGCGTCCAGTCCTATGGGTCGCATCGTCACGATCATCGGCACCCGGCCGGAGATCATCAAGATGGCGCCGGTCGTCAAGGCGCTCGATGCGTTGGACCATGAACACATCCTGGTCCACTCGGGGCAGCATTACGACCTCATGATGGATCGGATCTTCTTCCGAGACATGGAGATGCGGGAGCCGGATCATCAGTTCGAGTTGAAGGAGCAACCGCCGCACCTGCAGGTCGCGACGACGATGCGGCAAGTGGCGACGGTCGCGAAGTTTGCGGATCTTGTGATCATCCACGGCGACACGAACACGACGGTCGCGGGCGCACTCCTCGCGAGCAAACTGGACCATCCTCTCGCCCACGTGGAGGCGGGTATCCGGTCCTTCGACAAGACGATGCCCGAGGAGGTCAACCGGATCATCGCGGACCAGCTTTCGAACCTCCTCTTCGCGCCGACGACCGCCTCGCGAGAGAATCTGCGGCGGGAGAACGTGACGGAGGGCGTTCACGTCGTGGGCAACAGCGTAATCGATGCGCTCCTCCAGAACCTCGCGATTGCGGAGAAGCGGTCGGACGTGTTGTCGCGCCTCGGTCTGACGCCGGGCGCCTACATGGTCCTGACGTTCCACCGCTCGGAGAACGTCGACTCGAAGGAACGGCTGGCGCGGGCGCTCGCGGCGTTCGAGCGCGCGGCCCACGAGGCCGGGCTGCCCATCGTCTTCCCGATTCACCCGCGGACCGCAAGGCGGCTGCGAGAATTCGGTCTCGAGGAGCGAGCAGCGGACCAGCCTTCTTTGCGACGTATCGAGCCGACCGGTTATCTGGACATGTTGGTCCTTGAGAAAAACGCGGCCCTCGTCATGACGGACTCCGGAGGCCTCCAGGAGGAAAGTTGTTTCTTCCGCGTCCCCTGCGTCACGCTACGAGAGAACACGGAGCGTCCGGAGACCCTGGAGATCGGATCGAACGTCCTCGCCGGAACGGATCCGGAACGGGTCCGCGACGCCGTCCGTCGGCAGCTCGATGCGGATCGGAACTGGCCCAATCCCTACGGCGATGGCACGACCGGCTTGCAGGTCGCGGAGCGCGTGGCGGCCTATCTGGGATGACATGGCAACTCGGGTCGTCTTCGTCCGTTCGAAGAGCCCGGCGGGCATGGAGCCGCGCCTGGCGAAAGAGGCCAAGACCCTCGCCCGGGCGGGCTACGAGGTCCATGCGGTCCTCTGGGATCGCGAGCGGGCATTCGCATCGGAGGAGACCCGCGACGGAGTCCACATCCATCGGTATCAGCTCCGCGCCCCCGAAGGGCAGCCGGACCTGGTCACGCTCCTCCCTCGATGGTGGGGGTACGCGTTCCGGCGCATTGCCACCCTGCGGCCACACATCGTGCACGCGGTGGATTTCGATACGATCTTGACCGCTTATGCTGCGGCCCGCTTCGCCGGGGCCAAGATCGTGTACGACATCTTCGACTTCTATGCCGAGATGGTGACGGCGGACCTGTCGCCCCGGTTCCGAGAGCTCCTGGCCAGACGGGAGCGCGCGATGATCGACAAGGCGGACCTCGTCATCCTTCCGGATCTGCGAAGGAAAGTCCAGTTGGGAACCGCTCGCCCGAAGCGACTCATCGAGATCATGAATGTGCCGGAAAATCGCCGGGTCGCGGTGGACGCCGGAGATTCAAACCACTTCGTTTTGTTCTACGGCGGCATGATCGCGAAGGATCGGGGGCTGATGGACCTCGTCGTGGCGTGTGAGGCCACCGGTGCACGACTCATCGTCGCGGGACATGGGCCGGACGAAGCGGCCCTCCTGAACACGATCGAGAGCTCGCCCGCGAGCACGTACCTGGGGACGATCCCGTACGACGAAGTGCTCGAGCGCACCTCTACGTGCGATGTCGTCGCGGCCCTCTACGATCCGTCCGTGCCGAACAACCGGCTCGCGGCGCCGAACAAACTCTTCGAAGCGATGATGTTCTCGAAGCCGGTCTTGGTCTCGGAGGGCACCGCGGCCGCCGACATCGTGCGGGAAGTCGGATGCGGCCTGGTGGTGCCGTACGGAGACCGCGAAGCGTTGAAACGTTCTCTCGAGGCGCTGATGTTGTCCCCGGCTGAGTGCGATGCGATGGGAGCCCGCGGGCGAACGGCGTTTGAAACGAAGTACAACTGGAACGAGATGGAGCCGCGGCTCCTCGATGCGTACCGGGACCTACTCGCTGTGGCGCCTTCTCCGGATCGGGGGCGGTCATGAAGATCCATCATGTCGTGCCGCACTTCGCTCCCGAAAAGGGCGGAGTGGAGACCCATGTCCTCGGCCTCGCCCGGTATCTGGTCGGGAAAGGACACCAGGTCGTCGTGCACACCTCGCAGCGCACGCTCGCGGGCGACGTCCTTCCCGCGGAATCCACGCTGGATGGAATCCAAATCCGGAGATACCGTCCTCGTCTGCAGCTCGGATACTACGCGACCCTCCTTCGTCCGCGCGTCGAAGGAGCGGATCTGGTCCATCTTCACGGGTACGGATTCATCACCAACGACCGGGTGGCCCGGAAGATCCGCGGCTCGACCCCGATGGTCTACTCGCTCCACCACGGAGTGGCCCAGCCGGCGCCGACCGCTGGCGCGCGGGTGAAGCGCGCATTCTACGATGCTCTGTTCGGACGCAGGACCCTCCGCCGCGTCCAGGCCATCGTCCCTGCCTCCGACTCGGACCGGCGTTGGCTCGAAGGCCGCGGCTTCCCTTCGGAACGCATCCACGTCCTGCCCACGGGACTCGATCCGGAGGCGTTCCAGCCCGGATCGCCCGAACGCGCGCGGGAACGGTTCCACGTCGATCGGTACGTCGTCTTTCTGGGGAGGCTCCACAGAGAGAAGTCGCCGGAGCACCTTCTCCAAGCCGTGGCGGCGCTGGGCGACGACTGGACGGGCTCCGTGGTCTTCGTCGGGCCTGACGCAGGGGAGCGGTTATCTCTCGAACGGCTCGCCGGGGAACTCCACTTGCGGAATCGCGTCGTCTTCGCGGGTGAAGTGGATGAGGCGACGAAGCGAGACCTCTTGGCCGGAGCCGAATGCCTCGTCCTCCCGAGCTTCTACGAGGCCCAAGGAATCGCCATCGCCGAGGCCTGGGCGCAAGGGCGCCCGGTGGTCGCCTCGGAGGTCGGCGGCGTTCCGGACCTGGTGAACAACAGCCAGGACGGGCTCCTGTACCCCTACGGCGACATTCCCGCCCTCACCACGGCCATCCGGGAGATGGTGATGGACCGACCGTATGCATCCCGGATGGGCAGCGCGGGGATGCGCAAAGCGCGGCTGTCGTTCACGTGGGACCGCATCGCGCAACGATTCGAGGAACTCTACTCGTCCGTCGTCCGAAAGTGATGCACACCGGATGGCCCGTTCAGAGCGAATGCGGTTTAGACCGCTTCGGGTCTCTCCGCGACATGATTGACCTCGTCCACCCGGTCCACGACGAAACCCAGGGCGCGGAGCATCCGGATGCTGGAGGCCGTCCGTGGATCGCCCGACTCTTCGAAGAAAACGGTGACCGGGCGATTCGCTTGAAGCGTCGAACTCGCGCCCAACAGGACCTCGGACTCCGCGCGCTGGACATCCAGCTTCATTGCATCGACGTGCTTCGCGCCGGCTTCGGCGAGCAAGCCGTCGAGGGTCCGGACCGGAACCGAAATCGATTCGCCCTCCGTGGAATCGACGAACGAATGGCCGCCGAGGTTCCCGACCTGACGGTGGAGGATCCTCTTTCCATCGGAGCTCCAGCAACCGACATTAAACGCCCGGACGTTGTCGAGCCGGTTCAAGCCGACGTTGGTCGTCAACGCGGCGAAGTTGGACGGGTCCGGCTCGATCGCGACCACCCGACCTCCGCTTCCGAGGAGCCGGGCCGCGAGGATCGTGTACTTTCCGATATGGGCCCCCACATCGACGAACACGGCGTCCCCGTTCGGCGCGCGAGCCAATCGACGCTCGATTCGTCGGACCAACTCGGCTTCGTGATTCGGATTGACGATGTCGAAGTCGGTGGTCCGCGCCCGACACGCGAATCGACCGATGGGCGTCTCGACCGCGATGTCGCCGAGCCAGAACTCGGGACACATGCCGACGCCAATGCCGTGTCTCCCGCGAAACACCTGGGAACTCGTGAGGAGACCGTAATACGCCGCGATCAGCGCTCGATCGCGCGGCCTCCGTCCCCATCGTATCGTCTCGATGGCCCGGCGAATCCCGGCGAGGCTCACTCGGTTGCGGGAGACCTCGGCTGCGGGCGAACCGATCGTCTGCGTATCGGACTCCATGAACGGTCTGCTCCCCGTGAGGCCGACGGTCTGCGCTCGAATCGGAGTGGCGGCCGCGGCGTGTCCTGACCCCGTTCAATGGGACCTCTTGCTAAAGAGTTTCGGGGGCGGACGCGGGCTCCGCGACAAACGTTAAGGAGACCACGTCGGTTTCCGCCCGATGCGCGTCTGCATCGTCCTGCATACAGACCTGTTGCATCCGTGGCCCGTGCTGCGACCGATGCGCGAACTCGAGGTCCTCCGCGCCGCGGGGCGAGAGGTCCACGTCGTGTCGTGGATCAAGGATCCGTCCGCACCATGGCCGGACCACGAGGCGCGGAACGGACTAGAAATCCATCGTGTCAAGTTCGAGCCGCCTCGGGGGCGATGGAAGAGGGGCTCCGGGTACCGCGCCGTGATGGAGCGTTTCGCTCGGGATATCATCTCCGTCCGGCCCGAAGCGATCATCTGCCATGACCTCGAGATGCTCTGGGCCGCCGTCATCGCCAAACGGACCCTTGGCGTGCCCCTCCTGTATCATGCCCACGAAAACTGGCCTGCAATGGTCTCCGAACGAAGTATGCTCGAAGGGTTCGCGTTCGCGGTCCTCGAGCGACGTCTCGTTCGCGACGTGGATCATGTCTACACGGTCGGAGAGGAGCTTGCGTCCCGGTATCGGGCGTGGGGCAAGCCCGTGACGATCCAGTACGGGTCGAAGGCGCTCGCGGAGATGCCGCGGATGACGCGGCAAACGATCCAATCGAAGCGAGCGACGCGCGGCTTTGCGCCGGGCGATTTCATCGTCGGCATTGCGGGCTCCCTGGGCCGGGACGAAGCGCTCCCGATCATCCTCGAGGCCCTGCGAGGTCTGTCATCCTCCGCAAAGCTCCACGTGGTCGGTGGCCTCCCCGAGCGGATCGCATCGGCGCGCGAAGCGGTCTCGCAGTTCGGGCTCCCAGACCGCGTGTCTTTCACCGGACCGTTGCAGACGCCCGCGTATCTCGAAGAAACAGCTCTCCTCGATGCGGGGTTGGCGATTTTCTATCCGACCTCCGCGAATCAGCGATTCGTCGTGCCCCTGAAGTTGTTCGACTACATGGGGCTCGGGGTCCCTGCCGTCGTGAGCGATTTTCCGGAGATGCGCCGGATCGCCGTCGAGACGTGTCGCTTCGGCGTCGCCGTGCCACCGAAAGATTCGCGAGCAATCCGAGACGCGATCTCCGGCCTCGCCTCAGACCCCGCGCGACGCGAATCGATGCGGAACACCGGGTTGGCGTGTTTCGAGCATACCTTCGCCTGGGAGCGCCAACGGGAAGTCCTGGAGGCCTCGCATCCGATCTTTCGCGCGGATGGACGGCAATGAAGCTCGAGTCGACCCAACCGGGGGCGGCGGCCACGTGAAGAAAATCCGAGTGGGGTTCGTCGCAAGTGCCGACTCCACGTTCGTCCAGCGGGACCGGAGCATCCTGCAGGAAGCATTCCGCGTCCGCAATATCGAATGGAACGGGAAGCGGAGCATTCCGCACCTCGCCTGGGCGGTCTTGAGATCGGATGTGACCTTCGCTTGGTTCGCCCTGGACCACGCATACGGCGCGTGTCGCCTCGCAGAGCTCTTCGGCCGAAAAAGCATCGTCGTCGTTGGCGGAGTCGATGTCGCGCGGGTCCCGGAGCTCGCGTACGGAGCGCACCTCGAGCCCCGGATGGCGTACCGAAGCCGATACGCGCTCGCACATTCGGACCGCGTCCTCGTCGTGCACGATTCCCTGCGAGAAGAGATCGCCCGAAACACGGGCATCCGCCGGAGCGAAATCATGACCGTGCCGTTGGGATTCGACACGGAGTTCTTCGCAGGCGACGGACGCCCGAGAGACGCCGTCCTTACGGTGGGCTTCGTCACGGACGTGAACATCCGGCGCAAGGGATTGGACACGTTCGTGGAGGCGGCGAAGCGTTTGCCCGATCTGCCCTTCGTCCTCGTCGGCGCGAAGCCATCGGCCGCGACGGACCGGCTGAAGGCGGCTGCCCCTCCGAACGTCGAGTTCCTCCCACCCTTGGAGACGCAGGCCCTCCGGGAGCAGTACCGCCAGGCCCGCGTCTATGTCCAGGCATCCCTCTACGAAGGTCTTCCGAGCGCGCTCGGGGAGGCAATGGCATGCGGGTGCGTCCCCGTCGGAACCCGTGTCGCCGGAATCCCCGACCTAATCGGAGACACGGGCGTCTATGTGCCGCAACGCGATGCGGAGGCCACCGCCGCAGGGATTCGCGAGGCGTACGAATCAGACCTTGGAGGCAGCGCCCGACGTCGCATCGAGGAACGATTCTCGCACGCGCGCCGGAAACAGGCCCTCATCGACATCGTCCGAACGCTCGTGAATCAGCGGGCCGGCAAGGACTGAATCCAGGCCCATGTCCGCGTGAGGCCTTCGGCCAAATCGACGCTCGGTCGCCAAGAGTAAGCCCTCCGAATCCTCCGGACGTCCAGGACGCAAGCAGGCTCGTCGCCAGCCAGCGCAGGCGCGCGTTTCGGCTCGATCGGCCGCCCGACAACCGTCGCCATCGCGTCGATGAGCTCGCGGACCGTCGTACCTCGTCCCGAGGCGACGTTGAAGACCTTGTGCTCCGAGGGCGGGAGGACCGCAACGGCCGCAGAGGCCGCGTCGTCCACGTAAAAGAAGTCCTTAACCGTGTCCCCGTTCCCGTACAGGGTCGGCCTCTCGCCTCGGCGGAGGAGGCCCAAGAATACCGAGACGACGCCCATGTTCCCCGAGGGGCTCTGGCGCGGGCCGTACGGGTTCCCGTACCGGAGGACGGTGTAGTCCAGCCCGTGGACCCGATGGGCCGCGGCCAGATGCTGTTCGATCGCGATCTTCGTCGCGGCGTACGGGCTGCCGGGTCGGAGGGGGGCGTCCTCGGGAATGGGCAGCCGATCCGGCTTTCCGTACACGGTACCGCCCGAGGATGGGAAGACGATCTTCGAGACCTTTGCCGCCACACAGGCACGGATCACCCGGAGGGTCGCGACGAGGTTCTGATTATCGAGCTCCGGGTCTGCGATCGAGGTCTTGGGGATGGAGGTCGTCGCGTATTGGAACACGTAGTCGCAACCCTTGGTGACTTCGTCAACCAATCCCGAATCGAGCATGTCCCCGCGCCGGTAGGCGACCTCACCCCACTTGGTCGTGAGCTCCCGGGGCACCGGCTGGGTGTCGATGATCCGGACCTCGTGGCCCTGCGCCAGCAAGGCGTCCACGACATGGCTCCCGAGGAAGCCACAACCGCCGACGACGAGGGTGCGCGCCATGCACTCGGAACTGAAGCCGTCCGATACGATGACCGTAGATAGCCTTTGCCACAGCGTTCTTGTATCGGGGAGGCATCCGCGCGCTCGATGGATGACCGGTTGATCACATCATCCGACTCGTGCGGCGGACTTCGGGACCCGAGGTGCGCGCGAAGTCGTTTACCGACATCGGCGGGCGCCGAATCCTGAACCGATTGCCTCCGGGGATCCGCACGTCGGATGACTCAAGCGCTGATCGAATGATCGCTGAACGCAGATGTCCGAACCTTCGGTTCGCCGGATGGTCGACGGTTCAGGAAAGAAACCATGACTAAGCCGCTGGTCACGATCGTGATCCCGGTATACAACCAGTATGGATACACCCGACGCTGCCTCGAGTCCGTCCGAGAGCTCGATTACACGGAGGTCGAAACCCTCGTGGTCGACAACGGATCGAGCGACGGCACATCGACCCTGCTCGCCAAAGAGTTCCCGTGGGTCCGCGTCATTCGAAGCGAGACAAACCTCGGCTACGCGGGCGGATGCAACCGCGGCATGCGGGAATCGCGCGGGGAGTACATCCTCCTCCTGAACAATGACACCTGGATCGTGGATCGAGACCTCCTCATGGTCCTATCCCGAGCGCTCGCCGACGACCCGAGGATCGCCGCGGCAGGCCCCCGCATCGTGGACTACGATGATCCTTCTCGGATTCTGTTCGACGGCGAGCGCGACGCCGTTGGGTACCTCGACATCGCCGGAGTCGTGCTCCTCTTGAGACGAGCCGCCCTGGAGGAGGTGGGCCTGTTCGACGAATCCTTCTTCGCCTATTACGAGGACCGCGATCTCTTCGCGCGCGTTCGCAAAGCGGGCTGGTCCCTGCGGCACGTTCCGACCGTGCGAGTCGCACACAGGGGATCGGCCACCGCGGTGTCAGGAAGTGCATTCTATTATCGCTGGCACAACCGGAACCTCGTCATCTTCCTCCGGCGCTATGCGACGCTGCGGAATCTCTTGTTGCGGGTCTTGCCCACGTGGACGCCCGCGACAGTCTGGAGCTTGAAAAGCCTGCTCGGTCGACACGATCGAGAGGGTCTTCAATCTTGGATCCTTGGGTATTGGGAAGGAATCCGGTCCGCCCTGTCGGATCAGCCAACGTCCTGGCCTTCCCTCCCGGCACGGCCCCCCTAACACGGACGCCGCGAGGGAGTTGTTTTGTAGGGGCCCGAACGCATGGGGGACAAGCGGACGGCATTTTGGCGGGCCGATTTGTCAACGCGATGAACTCGGCCCCGCTACTCTTTTATATCCATCACCGTGTTCCGCGTGAGCGTCTGACCCTCGTCGGACGCCAGAGAGATATAAATGGGATGGGTAGTGGCAGTTTCCCCCAGGGCTGACCTTCCCCCACACAGGTGAGGACCTTGTTTCTGAAAGAGATCCAGATGGAGAACTTCAAGTCGTTCGGGCGAAAAATCACGGTCCCGTTCCTCCAAGGGTACACGGCGATCACGGGTCCGAACGGCTCCGGCAAGAGCAACATCGCGGACGCGATCCTGTTCGTCCTCGGGCCGAAAAGCTCGAAGGCGATCCGCGCCGGGAAGCTGACCGACCTCATCTGGAACGGCGGGAAGGACAAGA
>DATMDM010000093.1:0-2537 GCA_035557795.1 Thermoplasmata archaeon
CCCTCGCCCGGGAGGAGCTCGGTCCCATCGGGGAGTCCGTCATTGTCCGTATCGAAGTCGAACGGGTCGGTGCGGATGCTCCGATCGACCGACACGCCATCAATCGTAAACCGGAACGTGCGCGAAGCGATCTCTTGGCCATCTGAGAGGAAATCCCCGTCGAGATCCGGGAAGACCGGCACGGTGCCGACTGCCATTCGCTCGGCGCCGTCAGTGATTCCGTCTCTGTCCGTGTCTGGAACTTCAGCGAGGGTCCGGGAAGCGAGGAAGACCGCTGCACTCCGAATTACTCCGGGATCAACGCCCCAGTTCCAGAAGGTAACCTGCCAAGACCGGACGCCGGCCAAGTCCTCGAGAGCGAAGTCGGACCCGACGAGCCCGTCCGCCTCCGGTAAGCTTCGAAGTCGGGCGACATCCAGGAGGAGATGGACACCTTGCCCTGAATGGCTGATTTGGGGACGCCACGGGACGCGGAAACTTTCGAACACCTCGACGAATCCGCCCGCAGGCAGAGGTACAGCCCGCGCCACGGGATTGACCGCGAGGGCCGGGAGGTCCCCCGTTGTCGTTCCGGCTCCGAGGTTGCACGCGGGCGAACAGGGAGGCGGCGGTGCGTTGTCTTTGTTGTTCACCAAAGCCGTCACGGACCGAACCGCCTCGTTGCCCGCAAGGTCTCTCGCGCGGACCTCGAACGTGTGCAATTCGTTCGCGAGGTCGAGCGTCTCGTATGCGAAGGTGTACGGTTCATCATGGCGCACATCGACGAGGGCTCCATCAATCCACAGCTCAACGACCGCGACCCCTTGAGCATCGAAGACATCCGCGTCAATCAGGGCAAGGCCGGTCAGCGTCTCCGCAGTGCTCGGGTGAAGGAGCGACAGCTCGGGGGCGCTGCGGTCAAGGAATACCAAAAGGTCGCGTGAAGATCGCGGTGCGCTCCCATCTCCGTCCGGTGAATCCGCGATGACGACAAGCTGATGGCTACCTTCGGCCCATGGATCGGAGTCCCATGGGATCGCGAAGGCACCGGTCGCATCCACCTCCGAGGTCGCGACCAGTTCCCCATCCACCCGGAGGTGGACGACCGGAATTCCTCGCGCCACAATCCCCCGAACGTCGACCCACCCGCGAGCCGAAGATCCGTACGATGGAGCGAGGATGGCGGCTCCGCGGACGTGCAATCCGGGATCCCACAGGAGTTGCGTTCGAGGGCCCGCGGGGCCGGCAACAGTGAGTGCGATGGATAGGTCGTCGGAGTGCGGGTGGTCGATCGCCAAGTCAACCGCCGCAGCGGCGACGGCTCCGGCCACGAGGGGTGCTTCGATCTCGATTGTGGTGAGCTGCCCGGGGAGGATCTCCCTCGCAATCGGAGCGGACCAGGCCCGTGCCGCGTAGATCCTCGCCTCTTCCTCGAGGTCCTGGAGGCCGTCTCCATCCGTGTCCCTCGCGCCCGTGTCGACGAGGAAGTCATCGAAATAGAGAGAATACCAAGCGCCGGTCAGTCCGGCCGCGCAGAGGAAGCCAATGGACACTTTCACGTACTCCGCGGATTGGCAAGGGGCCGACGGAAAGTCGGCGGTGGGATTCCGGCCGTGGTCAGTCCAGACATTCAGGGCGCTCGGCGCGGGCAGCACGACGTCGGACATGGTCGGGGCGCACCGTCCCGCGTTTCGGCTCGCATGATACGAGGTGATGTATCGAAAACGCCCGAGGGCGTGGTAGCTCGCATCGAGGAGATCGAGGCTGATGCCGGCCGCGTACGCGTCCCACGGCGAGGTGACGACGTCCTGCAATCGGTCGTACAGGAGGGACACGCGCAATTCCGTCATCGGGGCTTTGCGCGTCGGGTACACCGCGTAACCGTACGCGGACCCGAAGTCCCGCACCGCCCAGCCCCGGACGTCCACGTGAAAGGCACGCGTCCCGGACCGTCCGAATCCCGAGGCGTATCCAGCCGACGCGCGATCACCGAGATGGAAATGCGTGAACGGAAGCCAGAGATCCTCCTCCATGTCGTCGATGAACGCCTCGACGGATCCGGATCCCGCGAGCAACATCCCTACGAAGCCAATCGCTACGACAAGTCTCCATGAGCCGCGCATAGTCCCTCCCCCCGAAGTACAGAGGCCGCGGCCCCGGCACTCCCTCCAGGATCGGGATTCGAGTCGCAGCTATTTGAAAGTACTCTGCAGATGTAACAGTCCGGTCTCAATTAGGGGTGGGCCAATCCGTAGTCGGGTTTTATGATGCGTGACCAAGTCGGATAGGAATACCGATACGCGCAAGGAATATAACGGTGTAATACTTCGGACAGTCCGGAGCGAAGAACGATGACCGCTTACGCGCATCCCGAAGTCTTGGTCGACACGAGTTGGGTGAAGGGGAACATTGGAAATGAGACCGTCCGGATCGTCGAGGTCGACTATGACCCGACGCCGAACTACAACCTGGGACATATCCCGGGGTCGGTGTTGGTCGACTGGAAGAAGGACATCAATGATCCGGTCAGGCGAGACATTGTCTCGAAGGAAGGACTC
>DATMDM010000094.1:0-6895 GCA_035557795.1 Thermoplasmata archaeon
AGGAGGTAGGTCAAGACCATGTCCGGATCCCGACGGATCGCGCCGACGATGTCATCGAAGTTCCGGAGAATCGTCGTCTTGCCCTCGATGACGACGTCCGGTGCGGGGACCTGGAAACGCTCCCCGCTGCTCAGGGCCGCAGGCAACGCCTTCTTGGCGCGCGCGAGGAGCTCTTCATAACCGAGGGCGGACATGAAGGGCGACCAAAGCCCGCGTCACTTTAAAGGTTTGGGGGCCTACCGCGCGGCCGCTCGGACGAGGCCTAGATGGATCGGGGAAGGCCTCAGCGGACGGGAGCGCAACTCCGGGTGGAACTGGGATGCGACGAAGTACGGATGCCCTTTGAGCTCGAGCACTTCCATCCGCCGTCCGTCGTCGGATCGGCCGACGTATCGCAGGCCGGCGTCCTCGAGTTTCGGGATGTACGCCGGGTTGATTTCGTAGCGGTGTCGGTGGCGCTCGTAGATCGTGGACGCACCGTACAGCTTCGCCGTCGTCGAGTTCGGATCGACATCAATCTCGTGGGCACCGAGTCGCATCGTGGCGCCCATCCCTTTCACGCCCCGCTGCTCTGGCAACAGATCGACGACCGGGTGGGGCGTCTTCGGATCGAATTCGGAGCTGTTCGCCCCTTTCAGGCCGAGCACGTCGCGGGCGAAGCCGATCGTCGCCAGCTGGAATCCCAGGCAGACGCCCTGGAAGGGGATTTCGTTCTCCGCGGCGTATCGGGTCGCAGCGATCTTGCCCTCGATTCCGCGGTCCCCGAATCCGCCCGGTACGAGGATGCCGTCCGCGTCATCGAGCAGTTTCATCCCGTGCTTCTCGAGGTCGACGGACTCGACCCACTTCAGCTTGACTTGGACTCGGGCATGTGCGCCCGCGTGATGGAACGCCTCGATATGGCTGATGTACGAGTCCTTCAGGTGCGTGTACTTGCCGACGAGGGCGATCGTCACCTCTTTGTCGGGATTCTTCAGGTTCTCGAGGAAGTCTTTCCACTCCCGCATGTCCTCGTCCCTCGGCTCGAGCCGGAGCGTCTTCACGATGTATTCCGTCAGACCCTGGCCGTCGAACAGGAGCGGGACGTCGTAGATCGTCGAGGCGTCCGGGGCGCTGATGATGCCATCCACCGGCACGTCCGTGAAGAACGCGATTTTCTTCTTGATTTCCGGCTCCAGGGAGTGTTCCCCGCGAGCGATGATCACGTTGGGCTGGATCCCCATCGACCGGAGCTCGCGGACGCTCTGCTGGGTCGGCTTCGTCTTCTGCTCGCCGACGGCGCCCATGACCGGCACCAACGTCGTGTGGACGAACAGCAGGTTCTCTTTCCCGATCTCCTGTCCGAGTTGCCGGACCGCCTCGAGGAACGGCATGCCCTCGATGTCCCCAACGGTCCCGCCGACTTCGACCAGGACGATATCCGCCCGCTCCTTCTCTGCGACGGCACGGAGTTCCGCTTTGATCTCGTCCGTGACGTGCGGGATGATCTGCACGGTCCGCCCGAGATAGTCCCCGCGTCGCTCCTTCTCGATGACCGCGCGGTACACTTTGCCCGTCGTGATATTGTGGTCGCCCGTCAGATTGACGTCGAGAAATCGCTCGTAGTTGCCGAGGTCGAGGTCCACCTCGGAGCCGTCGTCCAGGACGAACACTTCCCCGTGCTGGTACGGGTTCATCGTGCCCGCGTCGACGTTCAGATACGGGTCAATCTTGACGGGGCAGACCTTCAATCCTTTCGACTTCAGCAGGACGCCGATCGAGGAAGTGCTGATGCCCTTCCCGAGGCCTGACAAAACGCCTCCCGTGACAATGACATATTTCACTCAAATCACGGGAATGCTCCATCCAGCGGGTCGATGATAAAGTTTGTGTCTTGAAGTTGGCGAAACACTCGCACAACCGTCCCGTGATTCATGTCGCAACCCGATGACGGTGGCGAAAGCCTATATCGCCCGCACGGATGGGTGAGCCCGGTGATCACGTGGAGCTCGTGAAATACGAAGGACTCCCGGTCGGCTCCGCGGCTCCGGACTTCTCGTTGCCCGCGGTCGATGGGAAGACATACTCTCTGGCATCGTTCCAGGACAAACCGGTCCTCGCGGTCGCGTTCTGGTGCAATCACTGTCCATACGTGCAGGCGTGGGAAGATCGCACGATTGCCGTCCAACGCGATTACGCGGGAAAGGGCGTGCAGTTCGTCATGATCAACGCAAACGACGAGGAGAGCTATCCGGAAGATGACTTCGCGAACATGGTCGAACGCTCGAAGCGCAAGGGCTACAACTTCCCGTACCTCCGCGACGAGAGCCAAAAGGTCGCCGAATCGTACGGCGCGGTGTGCACCCCCGACTTCTTCGTGTTCGACTCGGCCCGGAAGCTTCGGTATCGCGGGAAACTCGACGACTCGAAGGAACCGAAGGCCGTGAAGAAGCAAGTCATGCGCGAGGTGCTCGATGCGGTCCTCGCGGGCAAGCAGCCGCCGACGAACTTCGTGCCACCGATGGGCTGCTCGATCAAGTGGAAGTCCGATCACTGGCGGTGACGTCGGGTCGCGCGATGGGTCGCGCGTGTTCGCTTCGTGGCGCGGGAGCGTTTCTCGCCGCGGACGAGTCCTCGGCGGAGTGAACCGAGCCGCCACTCGAGGAAGGAAAATACTGCCCCCAGGTTCCCGCTCCGGCGATACGCTCGACGGACGCGGGCCGCTTCCTCCGGGTTCGTTTTGAGTTCCTCCACGAATTTCTTGGTGTTCAGGATTGCGCGCGTCAACTCATCTACGATGGGGATCGACGCTCGCTGCGACGTTCGGGAGAGCGGGTTCAAGTCGACGCTGATGACGACCTTCCCCATGCGGACGAGCGCCTCGGCGCGGTCGCCGTCCTCCAGCGGAACCAGCACGACATCCGCCCCAAAGATCCCGTCGCGGTGGGAGAGAGCTCGCTTCGACTCGATGCCCGGGATGCGTGCGTTGGATCGGAGTCCTAGGACGTTGCGCGCCCCCGCGCGCTCGAGGACTTTGACGATCTTCTTAACACGAGCTTCTGTCCGGTGGAACAGGTTCACTTCGATCCGGGCGGGGATTGCTCGCGCGAGCTGGACGACTTCCCGCGCCGCGAGCGCGGCCACGTTCCCGTTCACGGAAATCACTGGACGGGAAGCTGCGATGAGATGCGCCGCTGCGGTGCGCTCCGCGACGAGGGCCGGCGCGCTCGTCCCCTCTCCGAACAGATAGTCCCACGCTTCGCCGCGACCTTGGGCGATGAGACCTTCCGGAACCACAACGCCTTCTTTCCATGCGCGGACGAGCCGCTCCCGGCGGACGAGGGATTCGTAGCGTGGGTGCGACCGGGGGATCGTCATGTCATCCGCTGGATTGCAGCCACGAACTTTCCACAGCCGTGCCAGAGCGGATCGGCGGTCGGTACTCCGTACTTGTGCTCGTATGTTCGCACGGTGGCGTCCACTTCGTCCCTCGTCATGTTCTCATGATTGATTCCGATTCCGATTACTTTGCTGCCACCAATCGGGCGTGTGTAGAACTGAAGCCACTCGATCTCCTCGTCAACGGTCGGCATCGGCCATGCGACGACATCCCGGCGGAACGACCGCGTCTTTCTCGCGGGGGCGTGCATCATTAGGATCGCCGACGGCATGGACGCGTTGATGATCGCGCGGGTCCCGCACACATACGCGGGGTGGGAGATGCTGCCTTGGCCTTCGACGACGACTACGCGGGCTCGCGTCTCCTCGTACGCTCGGACGATTTCCGCCTCCAGCTCGCCGACCATGAAGTCTGCTTTGATCGAGTCGAGCGGCACGCCGTAGGCCGATCCCTGAAGGAGGCCGGTCTGGCCAGTGGCCACGAACGTCGCGGGCACCCCTGCGGCGCTCAAAGCGTCCGTCAGCAGGAGGGCCGCGGTCCTCTTCCCGATCGCGCCGTCGGTCCCGAGGACCGGGATGCGCACGCACGGCAGCTTTCGGGACAGATCGCTGAATTGCTTCGACTCGCGGATCGGTCGCGGTTTGCGAACATCGACGAGCCGCACGCCGTGCGTCTCCGCGAGCTTGGCGAATTCCGGATCGTCGTTCAGGTACTCGTGCAATCCCGCGACGACGTTCAACCGGTTCTCGATCGCTTCTCGGATCGCCGGCCGGAACTCCTTGGGGATGTAGCCGCCAAACGTGGCGACGCCGATGATCAGGGTCTCAGGCCGGCACTGTCCGATGGCCTGTTTCAGGTCCGCGACGATCGGGATGCCGTTCGGTTTCCCGTCGAGGACCTCTCCGGCGTCCCGTCCCGCCTTCGTGTGATCGATGACGCCCACGATCGCATAGCGTTTCGAGTACCGAACGAGCCCGTTCGCGGTCTTTCCCGTGCTCTGGCCGAAATACCCGTCGCACAGGATTACGGCCCGCTCCATTGACCTCTTGTCCCCTGTGATAACAGCGGGCGAAAGTCCATAATCTCCTATAAAGCCTAAGCGCGCAGGCGCCCAAAATGGTCGCACGATTCCGCGTCAGCGAGAGCCTACGCTCTTCCCCCGTCCTCGGTTTCGCCGCGCCGCGATGGGAGGCCTGCTCGTGACGCAAAACGTCGAGAACCTCGGCCCGTGCAGCGCCTGCGGCGGGAAACTGTTCCCGGTCATCCTCTGCGAGTCGTGCGGCGCCGCGACGATCCTGCGCGATGCCCGGCAGCTCGAGAACCAGGCCACGTGTCCCGAATGCGGGGGGCGAAATCCCTGGCAGCTCATCTGCGACCAGTGCCACTCCCGGTTTCGGGCTCCCGCGGCCGAGGAGTCTCCGGCAACCGCGAACCTTGAGACGAAGCCGGGAACGGTCGCGGCTCCCGCGGGCCGTCCCAAGCGACGGATCAACGGCGAGTCCGACCCGGCCTCCCTCGTCCATCTATTGAAGGTCCTCGGCCTCGATCCGTCCCGGGCCCAGGCGCTGATCGACCGTGGGTACGATGCGCTCTGGAAGATCGCGCGGGCATCGGTCGACGAGCTCGCTCGGATCCCAGAGGTCGGGCCAGTCGCCGCGCGCAAGATGCTCGCATCTCTCCATCTCATCAAGTACGCTCCGCCGCGGCGGACGAAGGAATCGATCGCGCAGGACGAATACGAGTGTCCCCTGTGCGGTTGCATCACCTCCGCGTTCGCGCCCGCCTGTCTGGAATGCGGCGCCGCGTTCGACGAAGAAGAGATGGACGAGGCGATTCGCGGGGAGTTCGCCTCCGAGGGCGATGCGGCCTTCCTGGCATTCTACGACGTTCGCCTGGCCGAGAAGCGGGAGAACCCGGACCTGCTCTACGCCCGCGGCTTGCTCCTGCAAACGATGGGTCGGACCAACGAGGCGATCGAGACCCTCGACCGGGCCGCTGCCGCCGCTCCGGACGAACGGAAGATCAAGGTCGCGCAGTTGCGAATCCAGGCGAAGGAACTTCGCAAGCCGGACGCGGCCGAGAAGCTCCGATTGACGGCGAGCGCGCTCCTCGACGATGTCGCGTGGGACCAGGAGGTTGCGCAACTCGACCATCTCATCTCGGAGTCCGGACCCACGTGTCCGAGTTGCGGTTCCACCGTCCCGAAGAACGTGGCGCTCTGTCCGTCGTGCGGCGCCCGTCTGGCGAGCGCTCCCCCGGAACCGGCGGCGAAGCGGTCCGCGACCGGGGCGCGCGAGCTGGACATCTTGGTCGACGACCTCCTCGTCGGCGAGCTGGAACAATCCCTCTCCCCCGAGGAGCTCGAGCTCACGAAGGCCGCGGTCCTCGATTGGCTCATCGAAGAACTCGAAGAGACGATGGGCGTGGACGCGACGATCAGTGCGGCGACGGCCCCGGAGAAACGAGAGGAGACGAAACCCCCGGCCGAGCCGTCTCCCGTTCCGCCGGCCGTCGGATTCTTGTCCGGATGGATGCGCGGGAGCAAGGGGCTGGTCAGCGGAGCGCGTCCGAAGACTGCGACACGTGGGCCGGGGAAAGTCAACGGCCTCGTGAACGGCCGAGGTCGCGTGAATGGCCTCGTCAACGGGCTCGGGCGCACGAACGGCCTCGTGAACGGAGTGGGTCGGGTCAACGGCCTGGTGACGCCCACGGGGCGGGTGAACGGCTTGATGGGCGAGCAAGGGCGGGTCAACGGAACGATCGGGACGCGATCGGCCCGAGCCGGAAGAAAAGAGATCCGGGTTTCCGCCCCTTCGAAGCGGTTCCGGTATGCCGCCATCGGGGCCGCCACGCTATTCGCGATCCTGATCGCCGGCTTCCTGTTCATTCCAATCCCAGGGCCCACGCCGCCGATCGCGATCGACGGGTCGTTCGGCGACTGGGCATCGGTTCCGAAGTTCGACGCAGCGACCGTCGCGTCCGACCCGTACGTGTCCATTGTCAATTATGCGAGCCTTGTCGATGGGAACTCGCTGTACCTGTTCGCGTCGACGAGAGGCGGGATGTTTGGTGATTCGTCGGCTTACGACGGCGTCTACTTCCTCATCGACGCCGATGGAAACCCGTCCACTGGCTACCAGTTTGGCGGGATCGGGGCCGAAGGGGTCGTCGAGATCTTCGGCTCGAACAACACCGTGGCCGGCGCTCGTCTCTACGGATTCCCGACCAACTCGGAAGTGAACTGGAGTCAGCGGCAGCCGCTCGGCTCTCCTTCCGCGGCGGCCTCCGTCCAGGGAGTCGAGGCGCAGGTCTCGACCTACGATCTCACCGGTTTCGACCCGGCGCGGTTCCGCATCGCCGTCTTTGCCGACGACTTCGCCGGGGTTTCGAGTCGCAGCCTCGCCCCGCTCACGCCGAACGGTTCGGTGCTCGTCGAGTTGCACCCCATCGTATCCGTCGTGAGCAGCAGCACGACTTCGTGGTTCACGATTCGCGTGCACGCCCTCGGCTTGCCTG
>DATMDM010000095.1:0-10626 GCA_035557795.1 Thermoplasmata archaeon
TATGGAGAGGAACCCCGGTTCAACGGGCCCTACGTCGACTAGGGTCATGCCGCCGACCTGAGTCGGCTAAGGGCACTGCCGGCGACGCCGAACACGATCGCGAGGGTCGCGTCGGGGATCGACGACACCGTCGTCACGAGCACTGAATACGCTGGTGACCGGGATGCCGATGCCGATCGCCCGCGCGATGCACGAGACGCTGTACAACAACCCGCTGATCGCGGCCCACATCCGGACCGTGGAGAAGCTCGGCGTCGAGAACGGAGATGCATTCCGCCCAGCGAATTCAGGCCGCCAAGTCTATGAGTCGAAGGGATTCTCGCGAACGTCCTCGATGGACGACGGGAGGCCGAATGTCGCGGTCGGCTCGGCGGTGATGACGGTGAGAACCCGCGAGGTCGGAAAGGCCTGGGCGAAGCGATCGCTCGGGATCGCACTCGCCTTGTGCATGTCCCTTACCGTTATCGGGGATTTGACAGTCCGCGCCGCCGCGGAGCCGTGGTCCGGGATCCTGGACCCCTCGCGGGCGATCGACTGGAGCCACGCAGGCATCCCCGGCGGCATTCCGAGCCGCGCGACGATTTGCGCTTCCCTCGACCCCAGCAGCACGGCCTCGCAAATCGACGCCGCGATCGCGGCGTGTCCCCCGGATCAGGTCGTCTTCCTCACCGCGGGGACCTTCACCCTCTCCGCAGGGCTGAACATGAAGAGCGACGTGACCCTCCGCGGTGCCGGGGCGGCCCGGACGAAGCTGGTCTTCACCGGCACCACGCAATGTGACCGCGGTCCCTCGCCCTACCCCGTCATCTGCTTCAAGGGAAGCTTCAGCTGGGCGGGAGGCGTGGAGAACTCCGCGGACTGGACCACGGGCTATGCGAAGGGCACCACGGTCATCACCCTGAGTAACACGGCCAACCTGCGGGCGGGAGAGAGCTTCCTGATCCTAGATCAGGTCGATGACGCCACCGACGGCGGGGACATCTACAACTGCGGGATCGCGAACGCTTGCGTGAGCCAAGGCAGTGATGGCATGCGGACCGCACCGGGCGGCTACCGGAACCAGCGGCAGATTGTCAAGGTCGCGGCGATCGCGGGCAGCCAGGTCACGATCACGCCCGGGATTTACATGCCGAACTGGCGCGCCACGCAAGGCCCGCAGGCTTGGTGGCCGACGACGGTCCTGCGACGTGCGGGCATCGAGAACATGACGATTCAGCCGGTCGACGGAGGGGGCGGCATCAACATCCAGAACGCGATGGAATGTTGGATTACCGGCGTACGCTCCGTCAAGGTTGCGCCTCCCGGTGGGCCTGGCGGAGGTCGCAACCACGTGTGGTTGACGATGACCCGCGGGAACGAGATCCGGAGCAACTACTTCTACGGATCCGGCGGGCAGTCGCAGAGCTACGGGATCGAGTGGTATCCGGGCTCGGACAACCTCGTCGAGAACAACATCTTCCAGCACGTGACGTCGCCGATGCTGGTCGGCACGGGGAGCGGCGACGTGCTCACGTA
Organism: Thermoplasmata archaeon; assembly: GCA_035557795.1. Lineage (GTDB taxonomy): Archaea > Thermoplasmatota > Thermoplasmata > RBG-16-68-12 > RBG-16-68-12 > RBG-16-68-12. The sequence continues at coordinate 1,516 of DATMDM010000095.1, forward strand.
CAACTTCGCGATCGACGACCTGTACACCCCGGGCGGCGGCGGGTGGATGCAGCCCACCTACGCCTCCCACAACGGCGGCGACGCCATGCTCTTGATCGAGGGCAACGACGGATTGGGGGCGGGAACCGACAACATCCATGGCACCCATCACTTCCTGACCTTCTTCCGCAACCACTTCTACGGTGACCCGAACAAGACGGCGAACTCGGCGACGATGCACCTCTGGGCGTACTCCCGATTCTTCAACATCATCGGCAACGTGCTCGGGCGGCCCATCTATTACACGACGTACCAGACCGACCTCGGCACCGACAACGTAGACATCTATTCGTTTGGACAGCCAGACTTGGGTCTGTCCGGGGATCCGCGGACCCGGGAAACCGCGATGCGATGGGGGAACTACGACACCGTGAGCGCGACGTCCCGCTTCGACGCCGCGGAGGTCCCGTCGGGGTTGACGAACTTCGGGAATCCCGTCCCGGCGAACCAGGTGCTGCCGCCATCCCTCTATCTGTCCATCAGGCCGAGTTGGTGGGGGTCGGTGCCGTGGCCCGCCATCGGCCCGGACGTCGCGGGCGGGAATATCCCCGGCTATGGCGGGCACGCCCACCAGATTCCGGCGCGTCTCTGCTATGAAAGTGCAACGATTGATCCCGCGTATGGAAGCAGCAACGTGCGGATCTTCGACCCCGCAGCGTGCTATGTGACCGCCAGTCCACCGTCCGGGACCACGCCGGGCTGGTGGCCGGAGACCCTCTTCGGGATCGGTACCGGAGTCCTCCTCGTCGGCGTCGTGTCCGCGATCGCGCTCTTCCTCATTTTTGCGGTCTGGCGTTCTCGGAGCCGCCGGTCCGAACAGGAGGGCGAAAACGAAGCATCGTCCACGGGGCCAGAGGACCGAAGAGACTAACCTTCTTGCGGTTCATCGACTTGCCACTTCAACGGGATTCTTCGAGCACCCGTCCGGAGAATCTTTCAACTCCCTCCGTAGTGCTGGGCTTCAACCGTTCATGATCAGTTCTGGGATCCGCTCGGTGCCTCAATCCGCCGCCGACTGCTTGGCGGTCGGGCCGCTGAGTTCGATGCTTCACACCCAGACCGAGCGAGACGGACCGGTCCGGTACGGAGGCTGCTTAGTCGCGGCTCATCGCCGTGGCCACGTCGGCGAGGTTGCCCTCGGCGTCGGCCAGCGTCCACCAGGCGGGCGCGTACTTGTCGGTCACGAGGTGGCCGCCCGCGGCAATCGCGGCGTCGATCCGCCCCTGGGCCTGGTCGGGCGGCACCCAGACGTCCAGGTGGATCCGGTTCACCTGCGGGTCCGGCGCGTCGATCTTCTGGAACCAGATTGACGCTCCTCGACCGCATGGGTCGACGAGGTCTTCGGGGCTGTCGTCGCGGTCCTGGTACCCAAGCACGGCCCGCCAGAACGGCTTCACCCTGGGAATGTCGAACGCGACGATCGTGACTTGGACCGTCTGCACCTTGGCCGGGTCGGCGACGACGCTCGGCTTGCGCGCGATCGCCGAGATCTGCCGAGCCAGCTCGAGGTCGCGCTCGCTCAGCCCGTAGTAGGCGGGCGCCACCGTGATTAGCCGCACGATCACGCCGTCATGCCTCAGGTCAACGTCCGGAAGGTGGTCATCGAGACCGGCCAGCTCGCTGATGGCGTGTACGAGGCGGGCGCCGGCCGGCCGCGAACGACCCGGTCCGGAAGTACGCGCACGCTCCTTCGCCCACCACACGCCAATCCTCGACGCCATCGGACTCGCGGAACTTCCGCATTGTGATTTGGTCGCTCATAGGCTTCCCTCACCCGTTGAATGCGCGAGCGTCCGCATGCTATGAGACCATTGACGGGGCGAGACCGATCGCCCAGTTCCACTCGAAAAAACGAAGCCGTATTCAAACCGTGTAATTCGGGCTCGCCTGGAGAAAATCGCTCCGGTTCAAATCCCGTCGCGTTAGACTCACGTGGCTTTGCTGCTCACAGGCGCCGATAGACCGGCAGTTACAACCTCAGGTCTCAAGGGTTCATCATTCGCTTCCCGACAAGGAGTTCGGTGAGCTCCTGCAGGAATCCCCTTGCGACTCACTCGATCTCCCAATCCTCGCCGTAGCACAAGGCGCCGACCTTCTCTGCGACCCGCTGCGAGGCACGATTCTCCCATGACGTGCTGTAAAGAGGCAGAAGTCCGCGGCGGCGGACGGCGGTCGCCCACGCGGCTACCGCTGCGGTGGCATAGCCCCGGCCCTGCATTGCATCCAAGGTCTCAACGCCCGCTTCGGCGGCCAAGGGAGAAAGGCGAGCGCAATAGCAAATCGAGACGGCGCTTCCCTTGACAACAGCGGCAGTGACCGGTCCGATATCGACGTCGGCCATCAGATGCTCGAGCATCCACGGAAATTCGGCGTCGAGCATGCGGCCCTTCTCCTTCGTAATCGACACGGCGTCAGTGGGCGCTTGCATGCCTTCAGGAATCAAATATGCGGGCCCGCGGTACTCCCGGGTGATTGGGCCAAGTCCCTGGAGCGCCGCGCGAATTGCCGAGGCGACCCGAGGCGGACGCGTCAGGTCCTTGGTCGACGGCTCGGATCGGCAGAGCGCCTCGAGCTTATGTGTCAGGTTGTCTGGAAGGTCGTCGCGAAAGAGCCAAACGTTGCCATCACGGCTTCGCCCCATGAAGAATCGGGGCGGACCCCCCGGGCGGCTCCACGGTCGACCCAGGGAGCGGATTCGTCCGTCCGAATCGCAATTGAAGAGGGTTGCCATGTGAAGTCTCATCAACTGCTCGTCTGATTCGGCGCTCACGATTTCAGATCCTATTCACCCGGAGGCGTGATTCGTCGACCTCGAGGCATCGAACTTCTCGAAGCATGAGCGAACCTCTGGACCCTTTCGCCCTCATACGCAAGCTGCGCGACGAACAGCGCGAATGGTTCTGCGTAACCTCGCGGTTCGCACGGACCAGACTCCCGAGCTTGCCGCCCCATCAACGCTGAACCCAAAATCCCAACCCGCATTTTACCCGTTCTTCCTGGATCGGACAAAGACTTGATAGGTGACGGCGTCCCAGGCGTTGTGAATTCCAATCAAGAGCAGCCCTAGGGCTGCCGCGCCGACGAGGAAAAGGGCCGGTCGCGTGTAGTAAGGAGCCGCGGATGCCGAAATCGCCAGACCCACGTATGCCGCAAACGGAAGCAGGACGTGAAACAACCAGTCCTCGAACACAGGCCGGTAGGCGCTTTGCCTGCGCATCCGACGGGCCGCGATGAGGACGTACGTGACCCCGCCGAGACCCAATAATCCCCAGAGAATTGCGACAACCGTGATTTCGTCCCATGGCGCGCTAACAATCGCCGACAGCAACAGCACGAGTCCGAAATGAACCACACTCGGCGTGGCGAAGGCGCTACCAGCTTGCGCTTCGACTTGGCTGATCGGCCTTGAGGCAATCAGCGTAATGACGACGAACTGCAATCCGATCAAGGCCCCGGCAGACGAGCCGACGATGACGTAGAAGTTCTCCCATCCCTCGATTACCGTCATGAGCCGTCGACCTTCCTCGTAGACGGAATTCGCCGATAGATTTCGTTGCTGACTTTCTCCATCCAATAGACGACCTTGCCATCCAGAGCTTCCTGAATGGCGATATGCGTCATCGCGCTGGTCGGCGTGGCGCCGTGCCAGTGCTTCTCTCCCGGCGGGCACGAGACCACATCCCCCGGATGAATCGCTTCGACGGGACCTCCCCAGCTTTGCACGAGCCCGAGGCCGGCCACGACGATGAGCGTCTGACCCAGCGGATGGGTATGCCAGGCCGATCGTGCGCCAGGCTCGAACGTGACGCTCGCACCTTGCGCGCGCCCCGGTAGGCTTGCTTGGAACAGCGGCTCGACGCGCACCTTGCCGGTGAACCACTCCGTTGGTCCCTCGCTCGACGATCGAGAACCGCTTCTTTTGATGTCCATGTCCGTCACTTGCTCCCCCGCTCACGCTCCAATGCTGGCGCAATCGATGACGAACCGGTAGCGCACGTCGCCCTGCAGCATCCGCTTGTACGCGAGGTTGATTTGGTCGCCCCTGATGATCTCGACGTCGGCGACAATTCCGTTTTTTCCGCAATGGTCGAGCATCTCTTGCGTTTCGGGAATTCCGCCGATGTTGGAGCCGGCGAGGCGCTTGTTCCCGAAGACGAGTGAGCTCGCGTTGATCGGGGTGGCGGACGTTGCATTGGGAGGCAAGCCCAGGAGCACCATGGTGCCGAAGGGCCGAAGGAGGGCCACGGGCTTGTCCAGATCGTGTGGGGCGCTGACCGTGTCGACAATAAGGTCGAACGTTCCTTCAAGCGGCTCGAGCGCGCCGGGCTCCCTCGTGGCAACGAAAGCCTTGGCGCCTAACCGAGCCGCGGCTTCCGCCTTGCCGGGCGACGTGCTGAGCACGGTGACGTCGGCGCCCATCGATTTTGCCAGTTTGACGGCCATGTGGCCAACACCGCCCAAGCCCATGACGGCGACCTGGTCGCCGGGTTTGCAGCCGAATTGTCGGAGGGGGGAGTAGGTGGTGATGCCCGCGCACATGAGCGGTGCGGCGCGCGAGGGTTCCAGTCCCTTCGGGATTCGCAACACGTAGCGCTCGTCGACGACCATACGCGCCGAGTACCCTCCGTACGTCCGAGCCTTCTGGTCCTGCTCGAGGCTGTCAAACGTGAACGTGGCGCCCTTCTCGCAGAACATCTCGTGGCCGGCGCGGCATTGCGTGCAGGCTCGGCACGAGTCGACGAAGCAGCCCACGCCGACGAGGTCGCCCTCGCGATAGCGGGATGCGCGGGCCCCTTGGGATACGACTCGGCCGACGATCTCGTGGCCGGGCACGACCGGAAACTGCGTGTTCCCCCAGTCGTCGTTCACCTTGTGCACGTCGCTGTGGCAAATGCCACAGTACAGAATTTCAATCTCGACGTCGTGCGGTCCCGGATCGCGTCGCTCGATCGTCATGGGCGCAACGGGCGCCTTGGCTGCGCGGGCCCCGTAGGCCGGAGTCTTCTGGGTCATGGCCCAGTGAGAACCGCGCTCGGGTAAGACTCTTGTGCAGCTCTTGGGATGCGAAGCGAAGAGCGCGGTCGAGGGTGTCCGCTCAAACGAGGAGGACCCTGCAATGCAAAGAGTCTAGTAACCGCGAAACGGAGTGCCGCCTCAGGGCCGTCGCCATGACCGAGGCAATCATCCCCGAAGCGGCTCCTAGGACCGGAGCTCCACGGCTCCGTTTCGTGTTCCAGAAACACTGGGCTCGAAGTCTCCACTATGACTTCCGCTTGGAGATTGGCACGGCTCTGGCCTCATGGGCGGTTCCGAAGGGGCCAAGCAAAGATCCCAAGGTAAAACGTCTCGCGATTCATGTTGAGGACCACCCGCTCGACTATCTTCTGTTCGAGGAAACCCTCCCTGAAGGGGGATATGGCGCGGGCGAAGTCATCGTGTGGGACTTCGGCGAATTTGACGTGGTCGGACCGGCCGGATACGATGCGGCCGCGGCGCTCGGAGACGGCATTGTGCGATTCGCTCTCTATGGCAAGAAACTTCGAGGAGAATGGACAATCATCAGAACCAGAATGGGAAAGGGACCTCGTGAGAATTGGCTCTTGCAGAAGATCGATGACGAATTCGCGGAAGCCGGCTACAACCCTGAAACCGAGCCGGCCTCCGCGTTGTCCGGCAAGGTTCCACGGGGCAGGCCTTGAAGTGACTCAGCGAAGAGAATTTCTCCAGGCCTTCGGAACGCGGGCCGTGTAGACGACCTCCTTGGCCCCGAGAAATTCTGCCAGATGCCCGATCGTCTCTCGAATCTCCAACGAGACCTCCTTCTCGCCGGGTGCGCCGGGCTCCGCGTGAACCGAATTGATTAGGAGCCGCTCGTGCTCACGGTCCATCCGCGGGTCGATCCGGCCGATGAACCGGTCACCCCAGAGGATGGGGAGCACGTAGGACCCGAATTTCCGTTTGTTTGGCGGCAGGTAGTTTTCAAGGACATAGTCGAAGCCGAACATTCGGTTCATTCGGTCCTTGCCGGCGATCAGATTGTCGAAGGGAGCCAGCAGGGACATCCGCGGCTGCCACGCGTCCGAATGCATCGATTCGAGGAGCGGAAGGTCCAGATCATGGACATATCGCTCAGCTTTGCCGGCGAACCCCGTGATTTGAACCCGATGGATGGTCGATTCCTTCTGCAAATGTTCCAGGGCCTTTTTCAGGTTCAGATACCGACCGCGCAGAAAATAGATGTTGATCTCGGAAGAGGACGCGGTGCCGAGGGCTCGGATCGTCCTCTCCGCACCCTCCCGCTCCGCCTCTTGTTCGGTTAGCTCCTTCCTCTCCACCCAACTGGGCAGAAAGGTTTCGGGCAGGCCCCAGATTTTCTGGTTTCCTTGGTGGCCCACGACCATGACCTCTCCGCGCATTTGCAGGTGAAAGAGCGCTGCGGAGACATCGCTTCCCGAGGTCCATCCGTCTGCCTTTCGCTTCGTTGGAGCGTACTCTTCAAACTCGGTCAGTCGGAGGGGTCCCTTCTTCAGCTGACGCAGGATTGCCTTCCGCAGATCGGTGTGTTTGGCCAGCCACGTCCTGGCTTTCGCCCTCCATCCTCCCCACGACTTGGAAAGGGACTCCGGGTAGCGTCTCATCAACGAATAGTGGAGCGGATAATCCTCGGTGAGCACGATCGAAGCGGCATGGGACCAATGCTCGAAGACCTTCCTCTCGTCCCAGAGGAGTCGATCCAGGTCCGACAACCGAAAGTTGCCGACCCGGCTCCAGAGGACGAGAAGATGGGACGGTGCGACCGTGTTGATCGGGTCCAACTGGACGTAGCCGAGGTCGCGAACCACGGAGATGATCGCATCCCGTGTTGAACCGGTCGTCCGCTTGCCAGCAAGATGCTGCTTCGTGACAGCCAGACGCCTCGCGGATTCCAGGGACGTCGAGATGGCCGCTTCACTCAACGGGTTTGACAACCCGATGTGGCGGCTATTAAGCTTGCGATGCGGACCGTGTCAGTGACTTCGATATTCAGATTCTCACCCCGGGATCAAGATCGAGCAACACTCTCCTCCGACTAAAGAAGCGAACGGCAGTGCCAGACCCAAGAGCGGAAGGGTGTGCGAAACTCGCGCTTAGCGGGCGGTCGATCCACCGTCAACGGAGAGAGTCGCGCCCGTCATGAAGGAAGATTCGTCGCTCGCGAGGAACAGGATGGACCGGGCGATCTCATCCGGATTGGCGGCACGCCCCATCGGGATCCCAGCGGAGAGTCGCCGATAGTATTCGCTGAAGCGCAGACCCAACCGGCGGGCGTCCGCCTCCATCATCCGGGTGCGGACCTCCCCTGGACAGATTGCGTTGACGCGAATCCCATCCCGCGCGTGCTCGAGGGCCATGCACTTCGTCATCAAGAGGAGCCCGGCCTTCGACGCGCCGTAGACGGCCGAACCCGGGGCACCCAGGAACGCCGAGTCCGACGAGACGTTCACGATGACCCCACGCCGCCGCTTCACCATGCCGGGGAGCACATACTTCGAGCAGAGGAACACGCCCTTCAGATTGATGTCCATGACTCGATCGTATTCCGTCTCCGTGAAGGCATCGAGGTACTTTTCAATCCAGATGCCCGCGTTGTTCACCAGCACATCGATCGGGCCGAGCCTGCGTTCTGTTTCCCGGGCGAACCGCCGGGCGTCGGTCGCGTTCGACACATCACCGCGAATCGGCAGCACCTCGCCGATCGTTCGCAGCGATCGAGTCGCCGTGCGCAAGCGAGGAACGTTCCGTGCCGCGATCGCCACCTTCGCGCCTTCGGTGAGGAAAGCCTTCGCAGTCGCTTGTCCAATGCCCGACGACCCGCCCGTGACGAGGACGACCTGACTCCCGAACCGCGGCATGGCGCGGGAAACGTGGGCGGGATTATAGGCTTCCCTCAGACGCCTGGAGACAGCGTGATGCCCCGCAGGCCCGGGGAACTATTAGTGGACGAACTTCCAGAGAAGGACGCCGAACATGATGATCATGAACAGCAGGACCAGGACTTCCACGAGCTTGAGCTTCATCGGGTCAACCAGTTCGGATTCCGGATCGTGAAGGCCGCGTAAATCAATAGCCAGGACAGAATGAACGTCGAAATCAAACTCATCAGGGGCCGGTACAGCCAGTTCGTCGAATCAGGATTCCGGAGTTTGTAGTCCAGACCGTACAGAAGTCCCACGAAAGTCACGCCGGCGAGGTAAAGTGGGGCCGACAGAAAATCCCCGTTCGCGGTGAGGAAGTAGATGGCTCGGAACGCGATGAGGGGGCCCACGAGGACGAACAGGATCCCGAGGTAGAATGCGAAAGCCGCGAGCTTGGGCCGGCGCCAGTAGAATCGTCCGGTGAAGAACAGGTTTCGGATGAAGCTCTTCTTCCAGCGGGTCTGCTGTCGGAGGAACTTCTTCCAAGTCGCCGGTACCTCGGTCCAGACCCGAGCGCTTTCCGAGTACAAGACCTCCCAATCCTTCCGAGGCTCGCGGTTCCCGCCGTCGGCCGCGGCATGGACGTCCGCCTTCGCTCTGTGAGGTTCCCCGCGGAGAACGTACCCCGTCATCTGCCGGTCCGTCGCAAACCGGAACTCCTCGCCCAAGAAGGTATCGTGGGCCCAATCGTAGATGTAGGGACCGATCGCCTCCCGCCGAAACGCGGACAGGCAACCGGATGCGCACGTCACCGCGCCGTAGACGCTCTCCAGCCCTTTCGAGAGCCGGAACTGTCCTTCGTACCAGGTGTCCTGGATCTTCGTGAGCAGGTTCGCCTGCGCGTTCAAGGCTCGACCGTGAGCCGAAACGGCGCCTGCGTTCGGGTGCGCGTTGAACGCCCGAATCAGTCGTTCGATCGCGTGTCGGCCCAGAACCGAGTCGCTGTCGGCGAACGCGAAGATCGATCCGGTCGCGTACGGGATTGCCGCCTCGACGGCCTTCTTCTTCCCGAGGTTCTTTGCGAGGTGGATCACGCGGACCTCCGGGTGGGCCGCGGCGATTTCGTCGAGGACCGCCGGCGTGCGGTCGGTGCTCCCGTCGTCCACGACGATGACCT
>DATMDM010000096.1:0-15614 GCA_035557795.1 Thermoplasmata archaeon
GAGAACGTTCTACTGTACGCGGACGGTTCCCCCTGCACGACGCCGTACCGCGACTATCATGAAGTCATCCGCCGGCTTCCGAGTCCGGACTGACGAGTGCTGCCGCGAAAAGACTTTCCCTCATCCCCAACTACCGCGCGCTATTGCCCGGGATCACGGATATCCACGTGCACGTGGAACCGTATCGCTCCTTGAAGCCCGCGATTCTGGACTTGTTGTGGCGAGAAATCCCGGATCGTCCGTACACGTCCCGACTCATGGATGACCCAAGAGCGTTCCTCGAGCACCTCGACGAAGCCGGCGTCGAGCGCGTGTGCCTGATCAACTACGTCGCTCCTGAAGTGATGGGCTTCACAGAGGATGTGAACCGGTTCGTCGGCGAGTTCGCGAAGGAGGACCGGAAGCGCCTGATTCCATTCGGCTCCGTCCATCCGAAACGCACGAAGGATCCGAAACGGGACGTCGAACGCCTCGCGTCGAAGTGGGAAATGGGGGGCATGAAAATCCATCCGCCGCATCAGCTCTTTGCCGCGAACGCATACGCCGACGGAAAGTTGCCCGCCCTCCGAACAATCTACAAGACCGCGGAGCGACTCAAGATGCCGGTCATGGTCCACACCGGGACCTCGGTCTTTCCCGGCGCGCGATCGAAGTTCGGGGATCCGATGGCCCTCGACGATGTCGCCCAAGACTTCCCCGATCTCACGATCCTGATGGCCCACGGCGGGCGACCGCTCTGGTGCGACACGGCGTTCTACTTGCTTCGCCGCCACCGGAATCTCCACTTGGACATCTCGAGCATCCCGCCGAAGCGACTGCTCGAGTGGTTCCCTCGACTCGAGGAGATCGCGGCCAAAGTCGTCTTCGGGTCGGACTGGCCGGCGCCCGGTGTGCCGGGGATCCGCGAGGAAATCGAGGGGCTACGGTCCCTCCCGCTGTCCGAGCAGACGAAGGAACGAATCCTGAGGGGGAACGCCGCGGTCCTCGTCAAGTGACCGCTCCAGGGCCCATGATGGCAAACCTTAATCCCGAGCGGAGGCGAATCCCAAGATGAGGAGCATGATGCCCGAGTCGAAGCGGAGCAGCGAGGTTGTCACACTCGCGGGCGGATGTTTCTGGTGCCTTCAGCCGGTGTTCCAGGAGCTCCGCGGCGTCGAGAAAGTCGAGGTCGGATACTCCGGCGGCCGGCTCGCGAATCCCTCCTACGAGGCCGTCTGCACGGACACGACGGGTCACGCGGAAGCCGTGCAGGTCACGTTCGATCCGAGCGTCATCCCGCTCGCCGACATCTTGCGGATCTTCTTCTCCGTCCACGATCCGACGACGTTGAACCGGCAAGGCGGCGACGTCGGGACGCAGTATCGGTCTGTGATCTTCTACAATTCTCCGGAGCAAGAGAAGACCGCGCGGCAAGTCATGGCGGAGATCTTCAAAGCGGGGATCTGGGGACGGCCGATCGTCACAGAAGTCGCGCCGCTGCAGCCGTTCTATCGAGCCGAGGAGTACCATCAGGATTACTTCCGCAAGAATCCGACCGCGGGTTACTGCCGCGTTATCATCGCCCCGAAAGTCTCGAAGTTCCGCAAGCAGTTCGCGACGCGCCTCAAGGCATCGACGGTCGCACCCAAAGGAACTTAACGCGGCCTCGCCTGAGTCCCCTCCATGGCGGAGAACCGGCTCTCGAAGGAGTCGTCGACCTACCTGAAGGGGGCCGCCCACCAGCCCGTCAACTGGTACCCGTGGGGCGAAGACGCGTTCCGCCGCGCGAAGGAACTCGATCGTCCGATCCTCCTGGACATCGGGGCCACCTGGTGCCACTGGTGCCACGTCATCGATCGCGAATCGTATGAGGATCCGGAGCTCGCCGCCATCATCAACGACCGCTTCGTCGCCATCAAGGTGGACCGGGACGAGCGACCGGACATCGACGCGCGGTACCAGCAGGCCGTCGGCGCGATCGCGGGCCAGGGCGGCTGGCCGCTCACCGCCTTCCTGACGCCGGACGGCAAAGTGTTCCACGGAGGCACCTACTTTCCACCGAAGGACTCGTACGGACGCCCCAGCTTCCGACGGGTCCTGCTCGCGATGGCGGATGCCTACCGCACGAACAAGGCGGATACGATCCGGGAGGCGGAGGCGCTCCATCAGGCCCTCGCGGAAGGCCGCGTCGCCCTCGTCGAAGAAGGCGCCGTGAACGAGGCCATGTTAAAGGAAAGTCTCGACTCGCTCCGCGGGCAATTCGACCCCGTGAACGGCGGCATCTCGGGCCAGCAGAAGTTCCCGCACCCGGGGACGATGGAGTGGGTCATGGCCCGTTTCCATCGGACGAGGGAAGAGGGCCTCCAGAAGATCTTCACCCGCACCCTCACGGCGATGACGAAGGGCGGGGTCTACGATCAAATCGGCGGAGGCTTCCATCGGTACTCGACGGATCCGCGGTGGATCGTGCCTCACTTCGAGAAGATGCTGTACGACAACGCCGGCCTCCTCGCGAACTACGTTCACGCGTGGCAACTCACTCGCGACCCGCTCTACCGCGGGGCCGCGGAAGGGATCCTCGCGTGGGCGGAAGAGGTCCTCTCGGACCGCCAGCGCGGCGGATACTTCGCGAGTCAAGACGCGGACGTCGGCCTCGACGACGACGGCGACTACTTCACTTGGACCTCGGACGAACTCAGGGCCGCGGTGACCGCGGATGAGGCTCGAGTCCTCGCGTTGCATTTCGAGGTCGGAGATCGGGGCGAGATGCACCACAACCCGAAGAAGAACGTCCTCTTCGTGGATCAAGACCCGGAGGCGATTGCCAAGGCGCTCCACCTCTCGGCCGATCGCGTCCGGGCTCTGATCACCCGCGGCATAGAGAAGCTGAAGGCCGCTCGTGAGAAACGTCCGATGCCGGCGGTCGATCGGACGATCTTCGCCTCCTGGAACGGGATGATGATCGCGGCGGTCCTGGAGGCCGCGATGGCCTTTGATCGGGAAGACGTCCGCGCGTTCGCGCTGAAGTCCCTGGCGCGGGTCCTCTCGGAGATGTGGACGAAAGACCGCGGGATGTGGCACGCCTTCGCCGATGGCGACCGAAAGGTCCGCGGCTTGTTGGAAGACCACGTGTACGTCGTCGATGCCGCTCTCGCCGCGTACACCGCGACCGCCGAGCCGGCGTACCTTCGCACCGCAGAGGAGATTATGGTCTTCACACTGAACCACTTCTGGGACAAGGCTGGAGGCTTCGTCGACATTGCGACGGACCTGCACGAGGGCGTGGGCCTGACGCTGCGGGAAGTTCGCCGTCGCCCCGTCGAGGATGCACCATACGCGGGAGCGAACGCGGTGGCCGCGCTGTGCTTGGCGCGGCTCCATGCGCTCACCGGGAACGACGACTACCGGCTGCACCACGATGAGCTGATGACGGCGTTTGCGGGCGAGGCCAGCCGATACGGCCCCGTCTTCGCAGGGACCTATCATCTCGCAGCCGAATTGTGGCTCCACCCACCCGCGGAGGTCGTCGTGCTCGGTCCGCGCAGCGATCCGCGGGTCCGGAAATTACAGGAGATCGCGAGCGGAACGTACTCCCCGGGGAAGACCGTCCTTGTCGTCGATCGCGACGATGCGTACGTGCCCCCGCCCGTCGAACCTATGCTCAGAACGAAGGAGGCCAAGGCGGGTGCCGTGGCGTTCGTATGCCAAGGGCAGGTCTGCTCGCCGCCAACATCGGATCCGACGCGATTGCAGGTGATCCTCGAGACCGCGCTAACAAAACCGTGATTGCGGTCCGATGCAACCTTAAACAAGGTTAACATCGGCAGACCGCATGCTATTTCGTACCATGGGTTTTGAACCCCTGCGTCAGGCTTATGTCCCCTCCTCCGCAAGGCTAATGGACCGCCATCGCCCCTATTGGAACCGAGGTTCGACAGCATACCCTCCGACCCACCGAGTGTTCTCCTGATCGGGTGCGGAGCGGTCGGTTCTGTCGTAGCTCAACACCTCTGCGCGAGCGAGGACGTCGCCGAGGTCATCCTTGCCGACGTGGACGGGGAACTCGCGAAGCGCACCGCCTCGCGCCTGAAGAGTCCGAAGGCCCGTGCTACCCAACTCGATGCGAGCGACAGCGAGGGTCTGCGGCGCGCGATGCGCGGATGCGGCCTCGTGATCAACACGGCGCTCCCGCAATTCAATCGAGCGGTCCAGGCCGCGGCGCTCGCGGAGGGACTCAACTATCTGGATCCGGCGAACGACTCGCGGGATCCGTTCGTGGATTCGGACACCTGGAAGGCCGCGGGGCTGACGGCCCTCTGCGCGATGGGCGAGGATCCCGGTTTGAGCAACGTCTTCGCGAGATACGCCGCGGACGGCATGGAGCGTGTTGATTCGATCAAGGTACGCGACGGCGACACCGCCTCGAGTCCGGATTATCCGTTCATCGCCCTCTTCAGCCCGGAGACGTTCGTCGAGGAGACCCTCGCTCCGTCGAGGATCTGGCGCGACGGCAAGTACGACTCCGTGCCGCCCTTCGGAGAGCTCGAGGCATACGAGTTCCCGGCGCCGATCGGATCCCTTCCGGTGTACTCCGTGGACCACGAGGAGGTCGACACCCTTCCGCGGTTCATTGGGAAAGGCGTCCGCTACGTCGACTTCAAGCTCGCTCTCGACCCGCCCACCGTTCAAACGCTGAAGCTGTTCCGCGACTTGCGCCTGCTCGAACCGGGGCCGCCCGGAGGGCCGAACCCGCGAAGGGCCCTGTTCAGCGCCTTGCCGAAACCCGCGGACCTCGCGGGGCGCGTCGATGGCTACGCGGCGATCCTAGTCGAGGTGGCCGGCGAGAAGGACGGACACAGCATCCTGCACACCATCTACGCGATGCTCGGGCACCGCGAGGCGGCGCAACGATTCGGAGCCACCGCGACCGCCTACCTCACGGGAACGGGCGCAGCCGCAGGGGCGCTTCTCCTTGCGGACGGCTCGATCCGCGAGAAGGGCAAGCTCTCTCCGGAGAACCTCGACCCGAAACCGTTCTTCCCGCTCCTTCGGAAGTTTGGGATCGACGTGAAAGAGCGAGTGCGCTCGGAGCGGTCCCTCGCCTAGCGGGAGTGCTTGCGCAACGCCGACTCCATCCCGTCGAGAGCCTTATCGAGCAACGGTTCCTCGATCGTCAGCGGGGGCTGAATCCGGAGGACGTTCATCTCGTAGTCGTACAGTGGGATGACCCCTCCGCGAACACAATCGAAGAAGACCTCGCGCGCGGTATCGTTGTCGCGGGCCTTCGTCCCTTTGTTGCTCACGATCTCGACGCCGATCGCGAGGCCGAGGCCGCGCGTCTCGCCGACCGTCGAGAGGTCTTCCCACTCCTTCACGCGCTTCAGGGCCTTCCCGCCGACCCGGGCCGCGCGTTCCGGAATCCGGTCTCGCCGCATGATGTCAATCGTGACCGTCGCGGCCACACAGGCTGCCGGATGCCCACCGAAGGTGGTTCCCGCCACGACGTCGCCCTTGCCCATGGATCGATCGTCCCCGAGGACCGCGCCCAGAGGCATTAGCCCGCCCCCGAGCGCCTTGCCGATCGAGACGAGATCCGGCGCGACGCCGAAGTGTTCGATCCCCCACATCTTCCCGGTGCGACCGAGCCCGGCCTCGACCTCATCCGCAATGAAGAACCATCCGTGCTCATCGGCGAGCTTGCGAAGTCCGCGCACGAAATTCTTTGGAGGGATCCAGACGCCCGCCTCCAGGGCCACCGGCTCGAAGATCGCCCCCGCAATCCGATCCGGAGAGGCGACGTACCGGAGGATCTGGTCCTCCAGGAAGCCGAGGCACCACTCACCGAACTGATCGTCCGTCATGCCCTTCGGTTTCCGATACGTCATCGGGTACGGCGAGTGGATGGCGCCGCCGGAGAAGGCCTCCCAGTTCCGTCGCATCCTCGAGGCGAGAGTCCCAAACGCGGTCGCTCCGATGCTGAGCCCGTGATACTGTCCCATGAAGCTCAAGATGAGTGGCCGACCGCTCGCCTCGATCGCGTGCTTGACTGCACCTTCGGCGGCGCCGGTGCCGGAGAGCTCGAGGAATACCCGGGTCAGGTTGTCCGACGGACGAATCGACAGGAGCCGCTCCGCGACATCGATCATCGGGAGATGCGGATTCATGAAGAGGATGAGGAAGCCGTAGCGCTCGAGCGCGTCCACGGTCGCCTTCAGGATCTCCGGATGGACGTTCCCCAAGTTGTTCGTCGCCCATTGGCTCGTGAGGTCGATGTACTCCTTGCCCTCGACGTCGTACAGGAGGGAGCCCTTCGCGGACGCGACCACGATGTCCGCAAGCTTCGTGTCCTCGGCCCAGAAGTACTTCGGGTAAAGTTCCGTGTAGCGCTTCCAATACCAGTCCGCGGCGCCCTTCGTCCCGACTGGAGGCCTCGCCCCCTTCTTCGCCATCCTCGCGGGGAATGCCCGCCTCGTCATAGAGCCTTTGGGCGGAGGTTTACGAAGACCCGAGCGGCCCCGTGCCTACGCCTCGAGGCCCGATTGTAAGAGGGAGCGGAAATCGTCCGGGATCGGCTTCGACTTCTTCTTCTCGTAGTCGTACGAGACCAGGACGCTCTTCGCGCGCGCGAGGATGCGGCCGCTCCGTTTCTCCTTGATTTCGTAGCTGAGCGTGAACGAGGAATTGCCAATCTTCGAGGGCCAGACCGCCACCTGAATCTGATCGCCCCACGTCGCCTGGGATTCGAAGTCGATGTCCACGTGCGCCAGGATGAAGTCGATCTCGTCGAGCGACCGCCGGTTCGCGTGGTGCATGTAGAACTGCGTCCTCGCGAGCTCGACGTAGGAGAGATAAACGGCGTTGTTGACGTGGCCCATGCCGTCGATGTCGCGGAACCGCATCTGGATGTCCGTGGTGAAACGCGTCATCGGCGGTCGATGACGGATGCCACCGAAAAACGTTTGGGTGGGCTCTCACTCCTCGCGGACGAGACGCGTGAATTCCGCCGAGAGGTCGAGCGAGACCTGCTTCGAAGGATCGCCTTTAATCGGAGGCCGCGCGGGCAAGCTCGCCTTAGCGAGCTCGCGGTAGATCGGCCACGAGAGCTCGATCCGACGCCGAAGGGTCTCGTCGACGCTTCGAATGGTCTTGGCGGGGACGCCGGCGATCAGGCCGCCCGCGGGAAACTCGGCGTTCTCTCGGACCACAGCACCGCTCGCGACGACCGATCCCGAGCCGACCACCGCGCCACTGTTGATCGTCGAATTCATGCCGACCAAGCAGTCGTCGCCAATGGAACAGCCGTGGATCACGGCCGCGTGGCCGACGGTCACGCGGCGGCCGATCAGGGCCGGCAAGCCGCGATCGACGTGCACGACCGCGTTGTCCTGGACGTTCGAGTCCCGCCCGACGACGATCGAGTCGAAGTCTCCGCGCAGCACGGCGCCGTGCCAGATGCTCGCCCCCTCCTCGACGGTCACGTCTCCGACGAGGACAGCGCTCGGGGCGACATAGATCATCGTGTCACTCGAGGTTCACGAGGACATTCTTGACATGGGTATAGAACAAGACCGCGTCGACGCCTTGCTCCTGACCGAGCCCCGACTGTTTCCACCCGAGAAACGGCGTCTGCGGGAAGGTGACCGGGAACTCGTTGATCGAGACCATGCCCGCCTGCAGGCGTCGCGCGATCGCATGCCCCTTCGCGATATCTTGCGTCCAGACACCCGCGGCGAGGCCGTACAGCGTGTCGTTCGCCTTCGCGATCGCGTCGTCCACTCCGTCGAAGTGCCATGCCGCCACGACCGGGCCGAAGACTTCCTCGCGGGCCACGCGGGCGCGAGCGGGAGGGTCCTCGAAGATGGTCGGTCGCACGAAGTTCCCGTCCTTCAGCTCGGCGGAATCCGTCCGACCGCCTCCCGCCAGAAGCTTCGATCCCTGCTCGATCCCATCCTCGATCGCCTGGACGACGTTCGCGGCGTGCTCGCGGGAGACGAGGGGTCCCATCTGCACGTCGTCTTTCAGGGGCGGCCCGAGCCGCAGTTTCTCCGTCTGCTCCTTGAGCTTCGCGAGGAACGAGGGCGCGATCGACTCGTGCACGAACAGCTTCGACCCGGCCCAGCACATCTGGCCGGCGTTCTGGAACGCGCCCCACAGAGCGCCCTTCACAGCCCGGTCGATCTTCGCGTCCTGGAGGACGATCTGCGGATTCTTGCCGCCAAGTTCGAGCGTCGTGGGCACGACTCGATCCGCGACGACGTGGAGCAGCTGTTTCCCCGTGTCTGTCGAGCCCGTGAACGTGACCGAGTCGACGTCCGGATGCGCCCCGAGGGCGCCGCCGATCTCCCGGCCAGGGCCCGTCACGACGTTCACGATCCCGGATGGAAAGCCCGCCGCAGTCGCGAGCTCCCCGAGCTTGAGGGCCGTGAGCGGGGTGAGGGTGGCCGGCTTCAGGACGACCGAATTGCCGGCGGCGAGCGCGGGGGCCACTCCTCGGGACGCGAGGAGCAGCGGATAGTTCCAGGGAGCGATGTGGGCCGTCACGCCGAGCGGCTCGCGCAAGGTGTAATCAAACCGGGCGCCGGGGACCGGGATCGTGTCGCCCTGAATTTTATCTGCCACTCCGGCATAATATTCGAACAGTTTGTAGACGTACGCGATGTCGCCCTTCGCTTCGCGCAGCGGCTTCCCAACGTTTTGCGACTCGAGCCGCGAGAGCTCGTCAAAATGGTCCCGGACTTGCTGGCCCAGGAGCCAGAGCAATCGTCCCCGTTTGCTCGGATCCATCTCGCGCCACTCCGGGGACTCGAAGGCGAGCCGGGCCGCTTCGACCGCGGCGTCCACGTCGTCCTTCGTCCCGGACGCGACGCGGGCAATCGGTCGGTTCGTCGCGGGATCGAGCACCTGCGTGGTCTGCTTCGACGACGCGGGGACTGTCTTCCCAGCGATGTAGAGGCCGTGGTCGCGAACTTCCATCGTCGTTCCGCGCCCACCATCGGGCGGCGGACTATAAGCGTGTGGCTTTCCCCGCTCCACACCGGTGGCCTCTTATTCCGTGCATCCGTTGCGAGGGCGCGAGGACATCGTGCCGGACGTCGTGCGCATGAGCCGCACGCTTCCATGGCGGGAGGCGGCGAAGGAGTCCGACTCGCTCCGTCCTTTGCTCTTGGATCAGTTCCGGCATGAGGACTTTCGCGGGAAGCTAGTCTTGGACGTCGGCACCGGCGAAGGGCGGCTCGCTTTTGTCGCCGCGTCGGCCGGCGCTCGCGTGGTCGGCGTGGACCTCGACCGGACGAAGCTCATGCATGCGCGGGCGTACGCCGGCATCCGCAACATTCCGCACGTCGAATTCGTCCTCGGCGACGTCGACAAGACGCCCTACCATGAATTCGCCCGCGACCCGATCGATGCGGTCATCAGCAACCTCTGCATGTCGCCGGAGATCGTCTGGCATTCGTCCCGCGCCCTCCGTCCCGGAGGGACGTTCATCTTTTGCTGCCACCACGGGGACCACTGGAAGGAGACCCGACGGGGTTCCCAATGGGCCTTCTACGAGGACGCGATGACGGACTTGCTCGAGGAAAACCGCTTCGAAGTCACCTTCATGGGCGTCGACACGACCGTGGCGCTTTTCGACGAGCTGCGTGAGGTCGCGCTGTTCTTGCGCGACTCGGTCGTGCGAAAATGGGTCGAGGACGGCCGGTGGGAGGAGCTCGCGGATTCGTTCGCGCAAGGGGAGAACCACTTGACGCTTTCGTATCTGGTCGTGAAGGCGCGGAAGCTCGCCGCGGCGTACCGGGCGGAATAGGCGAGCGGCGAAACGCGATTCGCTTCGGCGGTCGAGGCCGACACAGACATCGGCAAGCTCATCTGTCCCGAGTCGATTCCCGCGCGGGGGAGCGATGTACCTCGGTGCCCACGTCTCGATCGCGGAGAGCATCGCGCTCGCCCCGGAACGCGGCAAGGCGGTCGGGGCCGATGCGATTCAGATCTTCTCGCGCAGTCCGCGCATGCTACGGAGGACGAAGCCGATTCCAGCGGAGGAGGCGAAGGCGTTCCAGGAGGCGATTCCCGCGAACGGGATTGCGCGCGCGATCATTCACGCGAACTATCTGATCAACCTCGCAGGGCCGGACGAAAACACCCTCAACTACAGTCGCGACGCATTCGTGGAGGAGCTCGACCGCGCTCAGATCCTCGGAGTCCGGGACGTGATCTTCCACCCGGGAGCCCACCTGGGGCGCGGCGAGGCGCACGCCATCCAGACGATCCCGGCGAGCCTGGACTGGTGCTTCGAACACGCGAACGCCCCGGATGTCTTCGCGGTCCTGGAGAACACCGCGGGCGCGGGAACGGTCGTTGGCTATCGGTTTGAGCAGCTCGCCGAGATCGTGAAAGGCTCGGCCCATCCGGACCGTCTCGGGATCTGCGTCGACACGTGCCATACGTTCGCCGCGGGCTACGACTTCCGGACGCAGGACGGCTACGAGGCGCTCCTTCGGACGATCGAGGAGACCGTCGGACTCGGTCGGATCCGCGCGTTCCACCTGAACGATTCGGTGGGCGACCTCGGATCGAAGCTCGACCGGCACGCGGATATCGGGAAGGGGAAGCTCGGGAAGGAGGCGTTTCGTTTCTTGGTGAACGAAGAGCGCTTCCGGGACGTTCCGGGCTGCCTCGAGTTCCCCGGGGCCGATGCCGGCTATCGGAGGAACCTGAAGACGCTGCGGTCCCTCGTCACGGGGACGAACGCGCCGACGGCGGGGCCGCGTCCAAGCGGCAAACGAGCCGGTCGCGGAACCGTGTGAGGAACGCATAGAATCGGTGGACCGCTCGCATCAGGCCGGATGAGCCGCGAAGGAGACGTCCAAAGCCCGCGCCGATCGGGAACGCGCCGACCAGGGTGGGCACCGCGTCGCCGCCCGTCGTGACCTGACCATTGGGGGCGACCATGTGCCAAGCGTCGAGCATCCGATCCTCGGGAATGCCCC
Organism: Thermoplasmata archaeon; assembly: GCA_035557795.1. Taxonomy (GTDB): domain Archaea; phylum Thermoplasmatota; class Thermoplasmata; order RBG-16-68-12; family RBG-16-68-12; genus RBG-16-68-12. The sequence goes on from DATMDM010000096.1 coordinate 10,968, forward strand.
TCAACAGCCCGCGCCCGGACTGAATCGACTCGAACCGGATTCGCCTCCGGATGTCGACCGCGCGGATCCATCGGGACAGCGCGCTGCAAATCCCGCAGTCGCGGTCGTACAAGAGGACGTAGGCCGGACCCGCCATGGTCTCGGAGAAAACTAGGCGGAGGTGGGCTTAAACAAACGGGTCGTATCGAGAATCGTTATCTGCGGTCCGACATGGCTGCCGCGTGAGTAGCGTCCCCCGGTCAGAAGGGCAGCTTACTCAGGCCGATCGCGAGCGGGAGTAGCGCCTCTTCCCTCCCGAGGAACTTCGCGGTCTGCAAGACCGCGTTCAGATAGCTGATCGTGTGCTCCTTCTCGCCGACCGTCCACTGACCGTAGAAGTCCACCGCCGCGGCGAGGATGTCATCCAAGGGGACATCCGCTTCGAGTGCGCGTCGCACCGTCTCCTCCGCGGGCGGGGACTTGTATCGCAGGCTCGATTCGAGGGCGGCGATGAGGGACGATTGGTCGGTCGACTCCGGTGGCCCGAGCCGAAGAAAGTCCGGATAGCCGAACTTCGTCGTCAGGGTGCGATACAACTTCCACAGAAGCCAGGCGTTCTCCGATGGCGTGAGGTATCGGCTGGCAAGACGGGCAGCGTGAGCCTCGCTCAATGTGTGTCCCAGGAACCCGGGCTCCGCGCTCGCGGCGACGAGGAGCGGACGATACGCTGCGTCGGCTTGTCCTTCGAACGCGAGCGCCCGGAGGATGTCTTCGACGCGATCGAACTCCCAGTCTTCGAGGAGACGGCCCAGCAGCTCGACATCGGGCTTGCCCGCGCCGCCGTTCGCGAACGTCGGGATGTCGACGGGCCGGATGCCTTGCAAACTCACCGCCTGGACATGCCCTAGGTTCGCGAGGGGGACAAGCCCCCGCGGAAGGCCGAGACTCGACGCGGCCTCGGAGTACGCGACGGCCATCGAAAGATTGTGACCCAGACGTCCGAAATCATCGAGCGACGTCCGAATGGCCAAATGCGCCGCGGCCTCGATTCCGTGGTCGAGGCCGACCCGAGCGAGAAGCGCCGCGGCCTTCGTCCCTCCATGATCATGGACGACCTTTCGATAGGCGCGCTCCATCTCCTCCGCCGGCGCGGCAGGAATCGCCCTCGCTTCTGCCTCGACCGCAGCCGTCGTCAATGGGCGCTTTTGCAGGCTGAAATTGTAGAGGACCAGAAACCGCAGCAGGCCGAGCCCTCCGGGTGGACGCGTGAGACGGAGGAGATCGCGTCCCGCTTCGAGGGTCAACAATCCGTGCGGCGTGTGCAATTGTGGGTCATCGTGATTCGACACGACGAGCAAGAGTTCCTGGAGGATGGGCGCCGCGTTCGCCGGATCTTTCGCCACGTCGTCGAAGAGGCGAATCCCCTTCTGGTGTTCGAACGTCGGGAGGATGGCGAACAGGCGCTCGACGTCTTTTGAGACCAAGCATCGAAGGAAACGCCGCCGACCCTTTTAGGTTGCGGGTATCGGTGACAGAGTAACTCTTATGGGGAACCGGGACCTTGAACGGGGGTCATGCCTCTCTACGATGTCATCATCATTGGTTCCGGCCCCGCCGGCCTCACCGCGGCGATCTACTCGACCCGGGCGAACTTGAAGACGCTCGTCATCGCCGGCGCCGTCGCGGGCGGACAGCTCATGATCACGACGGACGTCGAGAACTATCCCGGCTTCCCGAAGGGTGTCCAAGGCCCCGAGCTCATGGAGCTCTGGCGGGAACAAGCCGAACGGTTCAAGGCAGAGTTCGTCGACGACAACGTGTCGAAGGTGGATTTCTCGAAGCGTCCGCTGAAAGTCTGGACCTCCGACGGAATGCATGAGGGCCGCTCCGTGATCATCGCGACCGGCGCGAACGCGAAGTACCTCGGACTGCCAAACGAAGAACGCCTCAAAGGCCGAGGGGTGAGCGCTTGCGCGGTCTGTGACGGTTTCTTCTTCAAAGGCCTCGAGGTCGTCGTGGTCGGCGGCGGCGACACCGCGATGGAGGACAGTCTCTTCCTCTCAAAGATATGCAAGACCGTGACGGTCGTCCATCGCCGACACGAATTCCGGGCGAGCAAGATCATGCAGGACCGCTTGTTCAAGACGCCCAACGTCAAGATTGTCTGGGACACCGAAGTCGTCGACGTCCTCGGGGACGCCAAGGTCGAGGGCGTTCGAATCAAGAACAAGAAGACCGGTCAAACGTCCGACCTCAAGGTCCAGGGACTGTTCCTCGCGATCGGCCATGAGCCCGCGACCGAGATTTTGCGGGACCACTTGAAGCTCGAGAAAGGGTACGTGGTCCTCCGACCGCACGACGGGCTGTCCACCGCGACATCTGTGGACGGCGTCTTCGCAGCCGGAGACGTTCACGACTTCCGCTACCGACAGGCCGTGACCGCGGCGGGCTTTGGTTCCATGGCCGCGCTCGATGTGGAACGCTGGCTTCAGCAGTCCGCCTGAGTGCAACGAAATCTTGAAGTCGATTCGCCCGTTAAGCACGAAGGGACCCGCACATGGTGCGAATCTTCCGCGGTGGCGTGCTCGATGAGCGATTCGAAGGCTCGGTCGTCGTGATCGGGCCGCGGCCGACGACGATGACCGGCCTCGTCCGCGGCGATCTCTTCGTCCGCGACAGCAGCGTGTGCGATGTCACCGGGATGGTGTCCGGGAACCTCCTCGCGGAGCGGACGGGCAAGGCGGTCCTCCGGGGCCTCGTGACGAAAGCCGCGAAGGCGGCCGGCGGGGACCTCGAGGTCTATGGGCTGGTCCAAGGAGACGTCGTCAACGAGGGCGGCCGTCTCTACGTCGATAAGGGAGCCGTCGTCCGAGGCAAGGTCATCGGGCAGACCCATAGCGCGCCGCTCCCGCCACCCGAGAAGCCGGTGACGCCACCTGCCGCCGTGACGCCGGCGCCAGCGGCAACGGCTCCAGGTCCGCCCTCGTCGCCGCCGAAGCCTCCGGCCGCGCCGGGTCCGTGAAGCGTCAGGCCTCGACGTTCGATTCGAGAGGCGTCCCCTTGAGTGGCATCTTGTCCGGCTTCTTCTCACCGGACGAGAACAGCTGGAGGTACGGGATCAGGTTGCCCATGACCCGGTTCTCCGCCTTGCGCAGGTGCTCCTCGTACGTGGATCGGCTCACCCCGAGACTCCGAGCGATGCTCTCCGTCGTCACGTCGCGCGGGGAGCTGTAGTATCCGTAGCGGTGCGCCTTCAGGAGCGCGTCTGACTGCTTCGAGGTCAGGTCGCCGAAAAGGCTGTTCACCCAAATGCTCGACGGCAAGACGCTGAGCGGAAGTTCCCGTTTCCGGATCAGCTCCGTCGGCCCGCGTTTGTTGAAGTCCTTGAACAGGTCCCGCGTCCGGACCTCGTCGAAGGCAATCACTCGGAAGTAGCCCCAGCCGTCCTGGAAAATCGCCGGAGGCGCTTCCACGGCCTCATGGGGTTCCCACACGTTCCATGGGCTGTCCCAGCTCGCGCACGTGCACTTGAGCATGAAGATACGGGACTCCCCCGCCTCGGCCCATTGGTCGATGCACTTGCCTGCCTTCCGAATCTCTTTCGCGATTTCGTCGAGCACGTTCTCGTCTCGGGTCGGCACCTGGATCATCTCTCGATTCCAGATGCACCACATCGAGATGGGAAGGCCGGGATGGTTCGCGGAGATTTTCATGAACGGGTAGTCGTACTGGGTCCGAAACGAGATCTCCCAGAGGCTCATGAACAGCCCATCACAGTCCCGGGGGATATAGGTGGTGCCGTCATATGACGGCCGCCGAAGGCGGGTCAAAAAGGTTCCTCGCGGGCGTCTTTCCCATCTCGAGGTACAAGACATGTATCTGATCGCACCAGACAGCACACGGATTTGGACGGACAGCAACCGCAACTTCACCCTCCGGGAGTACAGCCGCCTCGAGTACGGCCGCTCGGACATCGGGTGGATCCTCGCCTCGGTGAAGGCCTCAAGGCCCGCGCCGACGAAGCGCCCGAAGCGCTCGCTCGGGTTGCGGCTGCGGTACTTCCTGAACTCCTTCCGCGGCTTCGCCGCCCTCGACGTGCACGGTCACGACGACACCCAGTGCCCGTGAGGCGGCGCACCTTTTTATCAGACGGTCACCCTCCCTGAGCGGGATGGCGGAAGTCACCATTCGCTACTGCGCTCCGTGCCGGTATCTGCCCAAGGCGATCCAGGACGCGGACGCGATTTTGAAGGAATTCGGTGAGACGCTCTCCGCCCTGCGACTGGTCCCCGGCGACCACGGCGTATACGACGTCGCGGTCGACGACACGGTTGTGTTTTCGCTTGAGAAGACGAACCGGTTCCCCGAGTCGGCCGAGCTGATCCAAGAGATCCGGGCTCGGGTCAGGCCGCGCAAGGCTCGCAAGAAAGCGTGATCCTCGCCCCCGAGGGGGTCTTCGCAGACCCGTCATTTGACGGCCGTCTATGGCGGGTAAAAATCCCTCATCGACCCCGTCGTTCGCCTGTACATGTTCGGAACCACATATCCGATCTTCGATGCGCAGGGAATTGTGAGCGAGTACGTCCGGAACCCGGATTTGGCGGAGTACGTCCGCTGGGAGTACCGTCCCGCGGACCGCTCGAGCGTGATCCGTTCCATCAAGAGGAG
>DATMDM010000097.1:0-21440 GCA_035557795.1 Thermoplasmata archaeon
ACCACACACTTTATCAGGGGTCACCCCTTGCACCCGCGGTGATTCCCCCATGGTGCAAGGTTATTGCGTGAAGTGCCGAGCCAAGCGGGAGATCAAGAACCCGGTCGCGGTCAAGCTAAAAAACGGCAAGCCCGCGATGAAAGGAAAGTGTCCCGTCTGCGGCACGACAATGATGCGAATTGGCGCCGCGAAGTAGGCAATCACATTGGTACCCGCCTCGCCGAATTCTGAGCGACGAGACTATTAATACGCCCAGACCCTAGGCCAAACCGGGGTGCAGCGGTGAAGGTCCCCGACATCAAAGTGACTCCCCCGGGCCCGAAGGCGAAGGAGATCATCGCGCGGGACCACAGCTACATTGCGACCACGACGAAGTCGGCTCCCGTCGTCGTCAAGCGGGCTTCTGGCTCCATCGTCGAAGACGTCGACGGCAACTTCCTGATCGACTTTGCATCCGGGATTTCGGTACTGAACGTCGGCCACGCGCACCCAAGGGTCGTCGAGGCGATTTCCCGTCAGGCGTCGCAGTTTACCCATTTCGCGGGGACCGATTTCTACTACGAAATCCAGACGACGCTCGCCGAGCGATTGGGGAAGATCACCCCCGGCAATCACCAGAAAAAGGTCTTCTTCGGCAATTCTGGGACAGAGGCGAACGAGGCCGCAATCAAAATCGCCAAGAGTCACACGAAGAAGCAGATGTTCCTCGCGTTCCTCGGGGCGTTCCACGGGCGCACCCAAGGGGCTCTCTCCTTGACCGCGAGCAAGGCGAAGCAACGTGCCGGGTTCTTTCCGACGATGCCCGGCGTCGTGCACGTTCCGTATGCGTACTGTTATCGCTGCCCGTACAAGCTCACGTATCCGTCGTGCGACCTCTATTGCGCGAACATCATTGAGGACGTCTACATGAAAACGGTCGCGCCACCGGAGGACACCGCGGGCGTGTTCGTCGAGCCGGTACAGGGCGAAGGAGGCTATATCGTCCCTCCTCCGGGCTGGATGGATCGGATCGCGAAGATCGCCAAGGACCATGGCCTCCTCCTAATCGACGACGAGGTGCAATCGGGGCTCGGCCGGACGGGGAAGATGTGGGCGATCGAGCATTCGGAGGCGGTGCCGGACATCTTGACCGTGGCCAAGTCGCTCGGCGGCGGCCTCCCGATCGGAGCTGCGGTGTATCCCGCGGACATGGACTTCCGGGAGAGCGGGAAGCACTCGAACACGTTCGGCGGGAACCCGGTCGCATGCGCCGCGTCTCTGGCCACGCTGGACGTAATCGAGGATGAAGGTCTCGTGGCCCGGAGCGCGAAGGTTGGAGCGCACCTCGCGAAACGACTCGACGAAATGGCGGAGCGATACGAGTTCATCGGAGACCGCCGTGGGCTCGGGATGATGCAAGCCACCGAGTTCGTGACGGACAAGCGATCCAAGAATCCGGACGCGCGACGTCGCGACGCGATCGAGAAGGACGCGTATGAGCACGGCCTGATCTTGCTCCCGTGTGGCGACTCGGCGATGCGCTACATCCCCGCGCTGAACATCCCGCGGGATGTGCTCGACGCGGGCCTTGACGTACTGGAAGATTGCTTCAAGCGCACGAGGAAGTGAGCGCCGGCCGCGTCCTGACGGGGATCGTGACGCGTTCCAACATTTCCTCTTCCGGTGACATTCAAATAGTGACATGCGTTTGCACCCGGCATGGCGGCGGGAGGAGGTGCGCCCCCGGCGGAAGCGATGCGGGGGGCGAAGGGCGTTTCGGTTGTCATAGTCGCGATCGTGGCAATAGTTCTGTTCGGGGCTGGCATTGGAGTTGGCTGGGTCGTCTTTTCCCCCGCACCGGCGAAAGTCTCGAAGCTGTTTCTCGGGACGAACACTCCATTTCCACCGTTCGAATTCCGGAATGCGACGACCGATGCACTCCAGGGGTTTGACATCGAGCTAATTCAGACAATCGTCCATCGCGGCTGGGGGTACAATGCGTGCAGCGACACGGTTACGAATAACTGCTACGAGTGGAACGACTTCCGAGATTTCTCCGCCTTGCTGGCCGCGGTGAGCGTCGGGCGCATGGACATCGCCGTGGGCGCCATCACGGAGAACGGAGCCACCGGGGCCGAACGCAACAAGTCGATGGACTTCTCCAATCCGTACTACGTGTCGAACCAAGGAATCCTGAAGCGAGCTAACGACAACAGGGCGTACTGCGCGGCCGCAATCTGCACCGTTGCCGAGCTCAACAGCACGACCCTGAAGATCGGAGCCCAGGCCATCACCACGAGCGAGTTCTGGGTCGAGGCAAACCTGCCGGCCGTGACCGCCAACAACCACCTACAGCTCCGGCCGACCGTCGAAGACACCCTGCTGCTCCTGTCTCAGTCGGTCGTCGATATTGTCGTCATCGACCTCCCAGCGGCGCAAGGAATCGCCGCGGCGAATCCTACCGCGTACGCGGTAGGGGGCGAAATCCAGACGAACGAGCTCTACGGGTTCGCGGTCGCGAACGGAGATCCCCTTGGGCTGGTGCCGATTATTAACGCGCAGCTCGCCGCGATGAAGTCGGACGGCACGTACAACACGATCCTGAACAAGTGGTTCTGAATCGGTATGTTTGCGGCTCAAGTTTGGGTCGCAAACCTTTTCCTCGTTTCCTCCGTATGAGGGATGTCCTCGATGGAAGCGGCGGCTGCTTTTCCGCTCCGTGCACCCCCGAAGCTGGTCTCGCGCCTCACCATCGTCCACCTCGTTGAGATGATTCTTGCGGGCATCTTCATGGTCTTCGTCGTCCTCCCAGCCATCTTCAGGTTCTCCTTGGTGAACCCCGCCTTTTGGCAGATTTACGAACGATTCTACGTCACCGGACTCTTTGGAACGTTTTTCTACGTCGCGCTGACGCTTCCTCTGAGCGTCGCCCTCGGTTTTCTTATGGGATGGGCGAGAGTCGTCCGGGTCCGAATATTTTCTTGGCCGGCTTCGCTATATGTAAATGTGTTTCGGGGGCTCCCGCCTCTAATCCTCGTGATCTTCGCCTCGTTGTTCGGCACCAATCTCGTGCCCCAACCGATTCTCGACCGATTCCTGTCGGGGTTCCGGCGAGGGGATATCGCGGTCGGCCTCGCAGCGATTGCGATCGCGATGCACTCGTCAGCATATCAGGCAGAAATTTTTCGGGCGGGGTTCCAATCGGTACCCAAAGGACAACAGGAAGCGGCCCAGGCGTTGGGCCTCCGGTCGTGGCAAGGGATGAGGCACGTCATCCTGCCCCAAACCTTTCGTCTGAGCCTGCCGCCGCTCGGAAATGAGTTGGCGGTACTCATTAAGGACACCTCGATCCTCGCGGCAATCTCGGGTACAGAGCTCGTTGCAAAGAGCCGAGACCTGCTCGGAATTCTCCCGGCGAGCGGATTGCCGATCGTCTGGATCTTCGCGGTTTGGACGGTGGTGGCGGTCACGTATTTCGTCCTGACGTATTCGGTGACCAGGGGACTCCGACTCCTGGAGCGAAAGTTCCACACCCCGGGTTTGGAGGCAATCTCCCTATGATTCGCGTCGAAGACATCCAAAAACACTTCGGCGCGCTTCATGTCCTTCGAGGCATCACCTTCGATGTCAAGAAAGGGGAAGCCATCGTCATCATCGGCCCCAGCGGGTCGGGGAAGAGCACCCTGCTCCGTTGCATCAACCTCCTCGTGGAACCCGACTCAGGGAAGGTGTTCATCGATGGCGTGCACGTGAACCGCCACGGGATTCGACACGAATGGGTCCGTCAACAAGTGGGAATGGTGTTCCAGAGTTTCAATCTCTTCACCCACCTCACCGCGATCGAGAACGTGACTCTCGGGCTGACTCGAGTCAAAGGAATGCCGCATGACGAGGCAGTCGAAAAGGCCCGGAAGCTGCTCGCCCGCGTGGGCCTCGCAGCGAAGGAGAATGCCTATCCTGCCGAGCTCTCGGGGGGGCAGCAGCAGCGGGTTGCGATTGCTCGGGCCTTGGCGATGGATCCGAAGGCAATGCTGTTTGACGAGCCGACGTCCGCGCTCGATCCCGAGTACATTCGAGAGGTTCTCGACGTCATGACAGCGCTCGCACGTGAAGGCATGACGATGATTGTCGTCACGCACGAGATGGGGTTCGCGAGTAGTGTCGCGAGCCGTATTCTGTTCATGGATGCAGGGATGATAATTGAAGAGGGCACCGCCGAGGATATCTTCCAAAATCCGAAGGAGGAACGCACTCGATCTTTCGTTGGCAAGATCCTGAGGTGAGACATGGCTGACTGGCGAAAGTTCCTGAGGGATCGGTGGCGGTACGTCGATGCCGCGCTCGCCCTCGCCGTCATCGTCGGATCCATCGTTTACATCTACGACTTGCTGGTCGGAAGCCGCGGGCTTGATGTCGCTTATATCACTCGCAATTACACGCTCTACCTTCACGCGGTCTTCACGAATGTGTACGCGACGACCATTGCCTTCGTCGTCGGGATGGGCATCGGCTTCTCGGTTGGATGGCTTCGGACAGCCAGGGCCGTGTCCCTCGCCAAATTCGCCGCCTCAATGCGGGTGGAGAAGCGCGAGAGGCAGGAGAATCTCTCGGGCAGCGAGGGCGCACGCCGGCTGTTGGTCGTGCTCTCCTTGCTTTGGTATGGCGCGAAGTATCTTGTCCGACGAGTAGGGGACGGATTCGTCGAAATCATTCGAGGGACGCCGTTGTACGTCCAGATCTTGTTCGCCTCCTCCTTCTTTATCGTCTTTCTGCCGCAATACGCGAGCGAGGGAATTCTCATCGGCATCATCGCGCTCGCGATTAATACCGGTGGCTATCAGGCGGAAATTTTTCGCGCCGGTCTTCAGACCGTTCACTCAGGCCAGATCGAAGCCGCAAGAGCGATTGGATTCTCCAGGCTGAAAGCGATGCGGTACGTGATCCTGCCTCAGGCGCTGCGCCTGATCATTCCTCCTCTGACGAACGAGTACATCGGACTGTTCAAAGCCAGCACGTTCCTGTTTGTGCTCGGCGTACAAACCGAGATCAGCTACATCGCCCAACATCAAGGCTTTGCGGGCGACGTCTTCGAAATTTTCGCGATCGTGACCGCGATCTTCCTCGCCATCACGGTTACGCTTTCGTTCATCGTCCAAGCGCTCGAACGGCGGTTCCGCATCCCGGGCCTCGGCATCGAACGGGTCAAGCTGGCCAGGGGTGTCCGAATCGCGCGAGTCGGCGGCTAAGCGGTTTGCTGAGGTGACGCCTCGAGCCAACCGGTGGCTCGTACCAACCCGGCTCCAGAGACCGGCTTACACGCTCCAAGATCGCCGCGGAGGCGGGGAAGTGTTGGCCACACCGAGAGCAACGAAAGCCGGCTTTCTTCCCCATCGACTTGGCGCGCTTCTGGCATTTGAGGCACAGCGGGTTAGCAAGCTTATGAGACTCTTCGGAAAGCGACAGGACCTGCAGTTTTTCGATGTTGAGCGTTCTCGGCTGGTCCCGGATTGACCCGACCACTCGCACACGGTCGCCCGGCCGGAGCGCCCGGACGATGGTTCGGAATCCCTTCGAAGGTTCATAAGCGGCGGCTTCGAGGCCGTTCAGCTCAAGGACGACGTGGCCGCCGCGAATCGTGCGGGGGAGCCCGGATACCTGCCCGTCGATCTGAACGGTCGTTTTCGGTTCGACCGTCGGACCCGGAATCACATGATCGTCCGTCGCTTGGTTGGTCTCGAAGACCAGCCAACCGCCGGGGGGCTCTCCCTGGATTGTCCGCATCGCGGATGGCAAGACGCTGGGATCGTCCCCGCGGATCCCGAAGAGAATCGGACACGGAGAGTGGGGAGCAATGACAATTCGATTGCAGTCGTAGTCGTAGTTGTTAAAGGTCGAGGTGAACGTCCGGTCCATGTCTCTCACGGAACCCGATTCGAGGAGGCGAGGCGTTCCCCACCGAGATTCGTCGCGGTAACAGAGGACCTCGTATGTTCGGTCGCGGGGCCGCCAAGCGGCCGCAGCCAAGGAACCGATGATGCCCCGACCGTTCTTGTACTCCTGGAGGACGCCCGGTGACCGGACGGCGGCCAATGCCTCTTCCTTCGAGACAGTCCGCCGCACGGCTTTCCAATATAGGGTGGCCGCGGGCTGCTCGGGAAGGATGCAGAAGCCCGGGTTGGTTGTCGGTTCCTGGAATTCGGAGCGGCTCTCGACGATGTTCGCGATCCGGGACCGCGCGCGCTCGGGATCATCGGCCCCCTGAGCCCGGGCGAAGGACCAAACAGGTTGATTTTCAAGTTCCCCGATCAGATTCCTCCGACCGGTTCCCCGTCCGAATCGGAGACAGATTGCCCCGTTGCCGCGCGTTTTCCAAGGGATATTCGGGTTCAGCCGGACGAGACGTGGGAACCCGATGAGGTCATAGTCTTTCGTGAGCTCGTGAACGATTTCGGCGGCAAGGAACGTCGTGCACATCCCCTGCAAGCTGTCCGTGTCATCGACGCCGACCCAGAGGACCATCGCGACCTCCGAACGTTCGCTGAGGCTAAAACCCGCACTCCCCCGAACGTTCAAATAGCGTCGGGCCCTTCGAAGCCCAGGATCCATGCCCGTCAAGACGTTCGAATTCTCCAGCGTGGACGGCCGCCGCTTCGTGAAACCGACGGATCGTTGGCTGAACCTGCGGGTGGACCACAACAGCACGGTCACCCTGATCTCCGAACTCGGGGACCGCCAGGCCTCCGTGGACTTCCGCTTCACCGCGAACTACCACGCCTCCGAGGCGGTCGTCGGCCTCATCCAGATCGAAGGGAACCTCCTCTGGGAAGGCGACGCGAGGGCCCTCGTCAAGAGTTGGTCCGCCGGTGGTCAGATGCCGCCCGAGGTTGCCCAGGAGATTCATACGGTGATCATGTCGAACTGCATCCCGGAAGCCGTCATCCTCGCCCGGGACCTCCGGCTCCCGCCTCCCGTCCCGATCCCCCAGGTGAACGTCCCGCAGCAACCCGCCAAACCCGGCAAAGGGCGTTCCCCAGAAATCGCGTGATCACTTGATGTGGTCCAGCGAGAACGACCCGATCGACAAGCTCGATTTCGTGTACGTGTACCGGATCCAGCCCCGGCTCTGCACGTCGCAGATGCCCTTGATACAAAGGAACGACTTCAGCTGCTCCACCTTGAACTCGATGCTTCCGTCCATCAGCGACCCGAGCATCTGGATCTCCTGCTCCTCGTGCATCCCTTTCTCGATCACGTAGAAGGCCACGGCCTTGTCCCGCTTCCGCCGCCCGACAAAGGGCTGGAGGAACTTGAATGTCGTCGTCGGGTCCAGATACGCGATGAGCGTCGACACGCTGCGGAATGCAAGCCGGTACGTCGGGTACTTCTTCTTCCACTCCGCAGCCCGCGCGTCGACCGCCTTCAGGATTGACTGATAATCCGTCGGCTCGTCGATGTACGTCGTGTTCGGATCCGATGCCTCCGCACCCATCGACTTCGAATAGGTGTCAATGTATTGGACCAGCCCGAGCTTCTCGTACTCCTCGTATCCAGGGAGAGCGAAGGCCATCTCCTCCCGGACTTCGGTCGGCCCTTTGTCCGTGAGGATCCACAACACCGGCACCCCTTTCTTGAGGCCCTCGGCCATGAACAGGCTCACGAGCACCTCCTTCCCGACGTACGCGGGCCCGTAGACGGACGCGTTCGTCCCGAACGGGATGCCGCCGAACAGCAGGTCGTCGAGCCGCGGGATGCCCATCTTCACCTTCTGCTGTTTCACCTCGACCTGGAGGTCTTTGTCCCGGGCCTCGATGTCCTCCGAAATGAGGCCTTGCTCCCGCAACCGGAGTTCTTCCATCTTCTGCTGGAGGTACCGCTCCTTCGTGCGGACCTCCTCTTCCTTTGCCGTGATCGTACTCTTCAGTTCCTCGAGGCGCGACTTGAGGTCCAGTTCCTCGACCGAGCCGCCTTGGGCTTTCGCTTCCTCCATCTTGCGGTGCTCCGCCTGGAGGACTTTCTCGCGATACATGAGGTCTTCCTCGCGCCGTAGCAACTCTTCCTCCTTGTAGGTGAGCGGTTCCTTCACTTTCTTGATCTCGTCCTCCTTGACCTGCAAGTCCGCCTGCAGACGTTGCAGCTCTTGTTCCCGCATCAGGACCATCTTCTCCTTGTGCAGGACCTCTTGCTCTTTCCTCGAAAACGCGGCCTGCACTTCCGACTTCGGCTTGCCTTCGAAGGCCTTCGCCTCCGCGCGGACTTTGTCCTCGATCTTGTATTTGCCGACTTCCTGCTCGAGGCCGATGATCCGTTTCTTGAACTCCTCTTCCTTCGCGAGGTAGTCTTCCGCCATCTCGCGGAGCTCCTCCTCGAACCGGCGTTTCAGCTCTTCACTGGGAGCTCCGCCCTCGCCGGCCGGCATGGATGCGAGACGCTCCTCTTTCGCCTTGAACGTCGCCTCGCGCTCCACGAGGTCCAGCTCCCGCTTCTTCACCTCGCGCTGGTCCGGCTTCATCTTCCCGAGGCCAGCTTCGAGTTGCTTGCGCAGCTGCTCGTTCACAGACCGTTGCTCGCCGACGTCGGCCTCGAGGGCTTGACGGGCCTTCGTCTCCTGATCGAGGCGCTTCTTGAGCTCCGGCGAGGCGCCCGCTTTGAGCTGCTGCGTCTTGACGTACTTGATGACGGCGATCGAGCCTTTCTTAATATGCTCGATCTCCTGCTCCAACTCCCGTCGCTTCGCGATCTCCGTCTGCAGCTGTTTCGAGAGGTTCGCGGTCTCCTCGATGTACTTGACCGGATCGAACTTGCCATGCCGGAAGTTCGCGAGCTCGCGGTTCAACGTGGCGCGCATCGCCTCGAGCTCGGCGTGCAGACCGTCGACCTCGAGGGCTTTCGTCCTCAGCTCGCGCACCTTGTCGTCGGAGACCCGCTCGGCCGGAGTCCGGGAAGCCTTTGCGCCGCCGCTGGTCGTCGGGACGCCGATCCAGTCCTGGAACGCCGTATCCTCGCCGGCCAGCCACTTGCGGAGCGCGTCGTCTTTTGAATCGCCGCCTGCGACGGAGGCGCCGATCCACGCATTCAACCCGCCGTCCGAATCGCCCTTGAGCCAAGTGGTAGAGCCCTTGTCGTCCATCTTCGGCGGATCGGATTGCTTCGTGCCGCAGACCACGCACTCGCCGTGCGGATTGACTTCGCCTCCGCACACGCGGCAGACCTGCGAGACGGTGCCCTCCGCGGGCTTCACCGCCATCGGGCCTGTGCCTCCCTGAGCATCACTAGCACGACCGACCCGGAAGAACCGGTTGGGACTCGCTACGAGACAAGAGGGTATTTAATCGTAGCCACCTCAATATCATCGAAGCATCTAGCCGAGCTCGGTGAGAAGGTCGCCGCCTCCGAGAGTGTGCGGGCCGGAATAGAATTTACGAAGGCTCAACGGACAGTACGACAGGTCAACTGCGCCACCGGAGTGCCCGAGTCTTGCGCCCTCGTTCAGGAGCGACATGCATATGCCAATTCGAGATGATACGGGATCGGCATGCGCAGAACGCTCTCCGTCAGCGATTTACGAGAGCGGGTCAAGTCGTTCAAGATCCTCGTCGTCGTCAACGCTGCCTTATTGGGCCTTGCCGCCGTCGAGTTGCTTTGGACTTGGTCATCCAGGCCGGACTTGGCAAGGAGGGACATAGTGATTCTTAATGCGTTGTTCGGTCTTGGCCTTGTGATAAACATCCTGATGCTTCGGCTGATGCAGGCGGCAACTCGACAGCTGGCCGGCATCAAGTAAGCTCTGACTGTCACCATGGAAAGGCCGGCCCGGTACGGCGCGGGCATGCATGGGGAACAGGGGGCGAGGCAATCGGCGCTTCGCGTGGTTTGTTATGCGGTCCGTTTGGCGCCCCGGAATAGTATTTATACGGCCGGACGAATCTGATGGTCTCGACGGAGTCCGGAGGAAGGGCGGGCCTTGGGGACGGAGAGCGACAAGCGGATTATCATGCGGATCGACCCGAACGACGAGTCGATCACCCTCAAGGACATCATGCAGCGAATCCAGGAAATCCAACGGCAACATCCGGACCTCGACGTGTTTTTCGACGGCGACGAGTACGCGGTTTGCTCGAGGCCGAAGGAGAAGGCTCGGGCGATCGCCGAGGCCGTCGAAGGCCGCAAGAAGGCGTAGGCGACCGAAGCCTTTTGGCCGGGCGCCGCATAGCGCCGCGCATGGCGGACAAGAAGCCGACGAAGGCGGATCTCACCTCGGTCCCAATCGAACACCTGGACCTCGAGAAGACGGAGACGATCGCGGACCTCGTCGACGGCTACAAGCACATTTCGTTCCAGGCGCGGACCTTGGGCCTCTGCGCCTCCGTCCTGGAGAACATGATGACGGACCCGAAATGCACCGTCTTCTTCGGCGGGGCGGGCGCCCTGACGCCGGGTGGGCTGAAGAAAGTGATGCGCGACATGGTGGAGTTCGGCCTGGTCGACGTCGTCGTGACGACGGGCGCGATCGCGTACCATGACTTCTACGAGGCGCACGGATACCGGCATTACCGGTCGTCTCCGGACGCTGACGATATCCTCCTGCGGGAGCACTTCCTCGATCGTGTGTACGACACGCTGGCCGACGAATCCCTGTTCCGGGAATGCGACGACGAGATCGCCGCGCTCGCGGACTCCCTGGAACCGCGGCCGTACAGCAGCCGCGAAATCCTGTGGGACATGGGGAAAATCGCCTCGAAGGACCCGAACAGCCTGGTCGGCACGTGCTATCGCAAAGGGATCCCGTACTTCGTGCCCGCCCTCAACGACTCGTCGATCGGCATTGCGCTGGCGAAGCACCATCACGACCGCGTGAAGAAGGGCAAGGAGCCGATCGCCCTCGACTCGATCAAGGACAACTACGAGATCGCGCAGGTCAAGCTGAAGTCCCCTCGGACTGGCGTTTTCTATGTCGGCGGGGGCACGCCGAAGAACTACATCTCCCAGGTCGAGGTGATCCAAGAGGTCATGGGATATCCGGAAAACCCTCACATGTACGCCGCGCAGATCACCACAGACGTGCCGCAGTGGGGGGGCCTGAGCGGGTGCACTTTCGAGGAGAGCCAGTCGTGGGGGAAGTTCCACAAGGACGCGAAGATGGCCCAGAGCCTCGTCGACGCGACGATTGGGCTGCCGATCCTCATCGGCTATCTGCTGCAGAAAGGGGTCCCCAAGAAGCGGAAGCAGAAGCGGTACCGGTGGGAAGGCGAGGAGCTCGTCGAGCTCAAGTAAGCGCGGTGCTCATCGATCGTGGAGATGTCGCTCGTACCGGCGCAAGAGCTCTTCTTGATCCGGCTCGATGACGCCGCGGAGCGTGCCGTAGGCCTTGCTCGCCCGCTCGCGGATCTCGCGCACCGCGGCGTCGGACGACATCCCTTGGTGAATGAGGTATGCGGCAAGCATCGTCCCGGTCCGGCCGCGGCCCGCGTAACAATGGACGAGCACCTTCTTTCCCTCGCCGATCTTCGAATTCACGAACGCCACGAACTCATCGACCTGATCGAGGGTCGGAGCCGCGAAATCTTCCACGCAGATTTTCTTGTGCTCGAAGCCCGCGTCCTCGATTTCGAACGTGTTCAGGCGGTCACATTCGAGGCTCACGACGACGGAGTACCCCATCTTACGCAGGCGGGCAAAGTCCCACTCCATGAACGCAGGGCCAGGAAGGCCAGCGAGGCGACCTCCGTCAATCGTGTAGTAGAGCATCTCCATGGCACGAGTCCATCGCGGCGCAGTAATTCAAAATAGCGTCGATGGTATCGTCGCGGCCATGGCCCGCGGTCGGATGACGATCGGCCTGTACAATTCGTACGATCCGGTGCGGTTCGCCGAGGCGCACCGCCGAGCCATCGCGCGCGCGGCACCGATCGCCCTCGCGTTCGATGCGAACCTCGCCACGTTCGGGTTCCCGTTCGAGAAAGAGTTGGGCACCCCCGAGGACGTCGCCGCCTGGGTGTCCGGCACGACGAGCATCGGGGAAGCGGGCAAGTATCTGAGGGAGTTGGCGCATCTCGGCCGCTTCCAGACGTTCGAGTTTCCGAAGCGAGGGTTCCCGCCCCAACTGGGCGAAGCGATCGTGACCACGAGCCGACCGGATCCGAAGAAAGCGACGAACGCCGCCTCCTTGGCGGGTCTCCTGAAGCGCGGAACGTCGATCCTGCTCGTCTTCGGACTGGGACCACGGGGCCTCGATGACCGCGACGTGTATCCCCTCGGCCGCTATCACTTCGATCTCACGGGGCGAGGCTTCTCCCTGGAGACCGCGACCGCGATTGGGGCGGCGCCGGCGTTGATCGCGGCCCATCTGGCGGACTGACCGGGTCCGCGGGGTTCATCAGAACGTACCGTGTGGCTGGCTCCAACCTGCATTCTTATATAGGCCGGAACCGTCGGAACGGCGGGCCATGTCGCGCTTCGAGGGCGAACTCTGCGATAACATTCTCCTCGGAAGCCAAGCGCGGCTCCCGACCCGCTACGGGAACTTCCGGATCCACGCGTTCGTATGCCCGTTCACGGGCGAAGAGCACGTGGCGCTTGTCAAAGGGAACGTCGCCGAGAAGAGCGACGTCCTTGTGCGCCTCCACTCCGAATGCGTGACGGGCGATGTCTTCGGTTCCGAGCGGTGCGACTGCGGTCAGCAACTCGACGCCGCGATGAAGCGACTCGGGCGCGCCCCGCAAGGCGTCCTCTTGTACTTGGCCCAGGAGGGACGCGGCATCGGGATCGTGAACAAGGTCGCGGCGTACCACCTTCAGGACCACGGCCTCGACACGGTCGACGCGAACCGGGTGTTGGGCTTCCCCGCGGATCTTCGGAGTTACAAGTGCGCCGCCTGCATGCTTCGAGTCCTCGGAGTGACGTCGATCCAGCTCATGACGAACAACCCTGCGAAAATCGAGGAGCTCCGCGCGTACGGTGTCCGCGTCACGAAACGCATCCCGCTCCAGGTGCCGGTCACGGCGACGAACGTTCGCTACCTGCGATCGAAGAAGGAGCGCCTCCGACACATGCTCACGACGCCGACGGTGCGCCCAGCTCGATCGACGCGACGACCCGGTCGGCTGTAATCGTCTCGCCCTCCGCGACCGCGACCCGACGCACCACGCCATCCCCAGGCGCCGGAATCTCGTTCTGCATCTTCATCGCCTCCAGGATCACGAGCGTCTGGCCCCGTCGGACTTGAGAACCCGCGGCGACGGCCACCCTCACGACGCGGCCAGGCATCGGTGAGCGAATCTCCACGACCGCGCCCCTGCCGGTCGGCCGACCTTCGATCTCACCGCCGGGTTCTTCGGAGATGTCCGCGATCCGTAGACGGTGGACTTCATCGCCAAGGATCGCCTGGTTTCCCTGGATTCGAAGCCGATAGTGTTTCGCGCCGATTCGAACGTCGACGAATTCCGCATCGGGCCGCGCCCGGGCCCGATACGTTGCCCCGTCGATCCGGATGACGAAGCCTCCGGCGGTCGGTTCGACCTCGATCTCGCGACGCTCACCATCGACGTCGAGGCGAAATCGCATGGCCACCTCCCGCAAGCCGTTCCCGCCGACCCGCGAGCGCCCACTTCGCGACCGAGGCCCGCTCGAGCGGGAACGTCGGCCCGCGGGCCAACCGACCGCTCGCGACGAGTGCTGCGGCAATCGCGGCGACGCGTTCCTCCCATGGGCCGCGACTCCGGAGGCGGGCCGCGATCCGCAAGTCCGCGACCATCGTCGTCCACAGGTCCCCTCGGACGAACTCAGGCCGCCGGAGGAGTTCGCGGTGGAATGGAAGGTTCGTCTGCACGCCTCGAATCTCGTAAGCCTCGATGCTTCGTCGCATCCGTTCGATTGCTTGCCCGCGATTCCGAGTGTGGACGATCAGTTTTGCGATCAGCGGGTCATAGTACGGTGGGACGACCGAGCCCGCCGCCACGCCGCTGTCGATCCGGACGCCCGAACCGGTCGGTTCGCGATAGCCGACGATGCGACCGGGAGACGGAAGGAAATTGCGAATCGGGTCTTCGGCGTTGACGCGGCATTCCATCGCGTGCCCGTGGCGGGTGAGTTCCGTCTGCGAGACCTCGAGGCCATCCCCCGCGGCGATCCGGATCTGTTGCCGCACCAGGTCCACCCCGGTCACCATTTCCGTGATCGGATGCTCGACCTGGAGCCGGGCGTTCACCTCGTTGAACGTGTAGCGGCCGTCGTGCAGCAGGAACTCGACGGTGCCGGCATTCCGATACCCGAGGCCGCGCAGTCCTCGCACCGCAGTGTCGATCAGGCGGGCACGCAGGCCCCGTCCCACCGCAGGCGATGGGGTCTCCTCGACGAGCTTCTGATGACGGCGCTGGACGCTGCACTCCCGCTCGACGAACCCCACGCCGCCCCGCGAATCAAGCAAGACCTGCACCTCCACGTGCCGGGCCCGACGGAGGTATTTCTCCATGAAAAGATCGGGATTTCCGAAGTTCGCGAGTGCGACGCTACGAGCCGACTCGAACGCCGACGCGATCTCCGCCGGTCGATCGACCCGAGACATCCCGATCCCACCGCCGCCCGCGGTCGCCTTGAAGAGCACCGGGTACCCGATCTCGGCGGCGACGACTCGAGCCTCTTCGACCGATTGGAGCGGTCGGTCTACGCCCGTCGTGACGGCCACCCCGAGGCGGGCCATCGACTTTCTCGCGGCAATCTTGTCGCCCGAGAGGGCCATCGCGTCGGGGGGCGGGCCCACGAAGACCAAACCTTCCTCGGCGCAGCGTGTCGCGAAGGTCGGATTCTCCGACAGGAACCCGTAGCCGGGATGAATCGCATCCGCGCGGGTGTCGTGAGCCGCCTGCAGGACGTGGGCGATGTTGAGGTAACTGTCCGCGGGGAGAGGCCCGCCGATCGCCACCGTCTCGTCCATCGCCGCTCGATGCAATGCGCCCCGATCCGCCTCCGAGTAAACGCCGATGCAGCGAATCCCCAGCTCCCGAGCGGTGCGTGCCACTCGGATGGCGATCTCGCCCCGGTTGGCGATCAGGAGCCGTCGGAACATTCGGTCCCCATCACAGCGGGATGTTGCCGTGCTTCTTCTGCGGCCGGGTCTCTCGCTTCGTGCGGAGAACGGTAAAGGCGTTGATCACGCGGGGCCGCGTCTCCGACGGCTCGATGACGTCATCGAGGTAGCCCATCCGCGCGGCGATGTACGGGTTCGCGAACCGATCCCGATATTCGCGCACGAGCTCCTTCTCTCGGGTCTTCGGATCCTTCGAGTCTTCGATCTCCTTCTTGAAGATGATCTGGACCGCGCCTTCCGGACCCATGACCGCAAGCTCGGCGGATGGCCAGGCGAAGTTGAAGTCCCCGCGGATGTGCTTCGAACACATGACATCGTACGCGCCGCCGTACGCTTTCCTCGTGATCACGGTGACCTTCGGGACTGTGGCCTCGCTGAAGGCAAACAATAGCTTCGCCCCGTTCCGGATGATCCCGCCGTACTCTTGCTCGACCCCCGGAAGGAATCCGGGCACGTCGACGAAGGTGAGGAGCGGGATATTGAAACAGTCGCAAAACCGGACGAAACGAGCCGCCTTGGTCGACGAGTTGATGTCGAGCGTTCCGGCGAGCACCTTCGGTTGGTTCCCAACGACCCCGACGGGCCGGCCCTCCAGACGGGCGAAGCCCACCACGATGTTCTGCGCCCATTCGGCGTGGACCTCGAGCCACGAGTCGCGGTCCACCACCCGACCGATTACGTCCCGCATATCGTATGGCTTGTCGGGCTCCTTCGGGACGACCCCGGACAACTCCGAATCCATCCGATTCGGTTCGTCGTCGCTCGCGACGATCGGAGGATCGTCCACGTTATTCGAGGGCAGGTAGCTCAACACGTTTCGGATGAGTCGAAGGGCGGCTTTCTCATCCGAGGCGGCGAAGTGCGCGACGCCACTCTTGGACGCGTGGGCCGTCGCGCCGCCGAGTTCCTCGAACGAGACGTCCTCGCCGGTCACGGCTTTGATCACCTCGGGACCCGTGATGAACATGTTCGAGGTCCCTTTCGCCATGATGATGAAGTCCGTCATGGCGGGGCTGTACACCGCGCCTCCCGCGCAAGGCCCGAGGATCGCACTGATCTGCGGAATGACCCCCGATGCGAGGACGTTCCGGAAGAAGATCTCCGCGTAGCCACCGAGGCTGATGACGCCCTCCTGAATCCGCGCGCCGCCGCTGTCGTTCAGGCCGATCACCGGTGCGCCGACCTTCATAGCCGTGTCCATGATCTTGACGATCTTGTTGGCGTGCATCTCCCCCAGGCTTCCGCCGAAGACGGTGAAGTCCTGTGAGAAGACGAAGACGGTCCGGCCGTCGATCGTTCCGTGGCCCGTCACCACGCCGTCGCCCAGGAACCGCTTCGCATCCATCCCGAACTCCGTCGTGCGGTGCTCGACGAACGCGTCCGTCTCGACGAAGCTGCCCGGATCGAGGAGGAGCTCGACCCGTTCCCGTGCGGTCAACTTCCCCTTCGCGTGTTGCGCTTGGATCCGATCCTTGCCCCCGCCTTGTTTTGCGAGGGCCTTCCTTCGGCGCAGCTCGTCCACGCGCTCATCGCCCACCATAGAGCCGCCGAACGCGGCGCGTGTCATTAATCCTTCGCGCGTCGCCTCGCGAGTCAACCTGCTCCGAGTCACTTGAGGATCTCGAGGGTTCCTTCGAAGAACGGGTGCTTCTTTCCTTGGTCGTCCGCGATCACGAGCGCACCGTTCGTCGCGATGTCGTATGCCTTGCCGATCACTCGGTCCTTCCCGATCATCGCCGACACCCGTTTCCCTATCGTCGTGCATTGCCCGCGGTAGTCCTTCAAGAGGAATTCGATCCGCGTGTTTCGATATCGCGAGTACAGGTCGTCGACTTGGTTCAGAAGATAGTCGAGGAATTCCTCGTTCGCGACGAAGAGGTTAACTTCTCGCTTCAGCGTCGTGGCCTTCGGCTGGACGTCGGCCGGGAGCTTGTCCAGGTCCACATTCGTGTTCACGCCGATGCCGACGACGACGTGGTACACGTCGTGACGGTAGACGCCCTCGGACAGGATCCCCGCAATCTTTCGGTCCTGATACACCGCGTCGTTCGGGTACTTCAGGCCCGCGAATACGCCGAAGTGGCGAAGCGCCTTCACGACCGGCATCCCGATGAGCAGGCCCAAGAGCCAGGCATGCGCCTCCTTCGGTCGCAGGATGAACGATGCGTACAGCCCGCCGAGGGGCGAGGCCCAGGCGCGGCCGTGTCGTCCACGACCCGCGGCTTGTCGATCCGCCCAGACGACGAGGCCTTCCTCCACGTCGGACTCGAGGAGCTCCTTCGCGGTCTCATTCGTCGACTCGACCGCGTCGAAGTGGAGGATGGTCCTGCCGACTATCTTGCGATTCGCGTCGTGAACCTCGCCGATCTTCAACGTCGAGTCGGACGAGCGCGGAGATATTTCAACGTGCGCGTCAGGAGGGCGTCTGCGCGGGGGCGGGCCTCGCGACCTTCGCCAAATCCTGGCTCCGGAGGAAGCCCTCGAACATCACGGCAATCCCGACGAGCTCGCCGACGTACAACGCCCAAGAAATGTTGAACCGGGCGAGGGAGCCACCCGCCGCGACGATCAGCGCTCCGATGCCGATCCACAGGTTGAACGACAGCCGGGACCGCCAGTACGAGTATGCGGCAACCCCGATTAGGGCGACACTTCCGGGGACCGTGAACAGCGGCGAGAAAATCCTGACGTTATCCGGCAGCGCCGTCCCCGCCACTGGAATCGCCGAGGCGAGTGCGTCCGTGTTGACGGTGGCCCCTGCGACGGCCGCGGCGAATCCCAGGAAGATCGCAGCGGTGTATAGGGCGAACCCGATACCCGCGCGGCGATGGACAAGGAACACCGAGCCGATCCCCAGCACCGCGACAAGGGGGGCCGCTACGAGATAGTAGATTTTGTACACGGTGACGGACCATCCGTACGCTTCGGCCAGGAACTGCGTGAACGCCGCGATCGCGTATAGCCCCAGTCCCAAGGACCAGGCCAACTGGTACGGTCTGTGTCGGCCCAGCCATTGCGCGAACACGAGGGACGCGAACGCGAGACTGATCACCGTGGCGCCGAGCGAGATCGCGGCGCCCTCGAAACTCATCGCGCGCGCACACCGGGACGGCTCGGATAAACCTTCTTCGCGGCGGTCAGCCTAATCGTGCTGAGTTCCCCGGGACCGCGTCCGAGGTTCCTCCACGAGTTCGAGGAGAACGCCGTGCAGCGACCGAGGGTGGACGAACGCCACGAGCCGGCCCTCCGAGCCCCGCCGTGGCTCCGTGTCGACGAGGGCGAATCCCGCTTGCCGAAGTCGGGTCATCTCCTTGCGAACGTCCTCGCACGCGAACGCGAGATGATGAAGGCCCTCCCCCCGGCGCTCGATGAACCGCGCGATCAGACCATCCGGCTGGAGGGACTCGAGGAGCTCCACGCGAACGGCCCCCGACCGGAGGAAGGCCACCCGGACGCCTTGCGACGGCACCTCTTCCGTGAAGTCCGGCTCCAGCCCGAGGCGGCGATATCCCTCGAGCGCCTCCGTGAGACTCTTCACCGCGACGCCGACGTGGTGGGCGGGTCCAATCATACGTCTTGCCTCGGTTTGTGCGTGCCGAATACCGCACGAAGGACGTCGCTAATCTCGCCCAGG
The DNA here is from genome assembly GCA_035557795.1 of Thermoplasmata archaeon. Classification (GTDB taxonomy): domain Archaea; phylum Thermoplasmatota; class Thermoplasmata; order RBG-16-68-12; family RBG-16-68-12; genus RBG-16-68-12. Next base: position 18,696 of record DATMDM010000097.1, read on the forward strand.
GTCGCCTTCGCCCGGACCGAATCCAGGATCGCCGGCATCAGGTTCGCGTCGGACCGGGCGTCGTCCTCGAGGCGGTGGAGGTGCGAATCGACCTCCCCTTGGCTACGCTTCGCGCGGAACGCCCGCACCTGCCGGACGCGCTCCGGTTCGAGGCGCGGGTCCGTCTTCTGGAGCGGGACCCGCTCATCTCCCTCGACGTACGCATTCACCCCGACGACCGTCCGCTCGCCGCGCTCGAGCTCGATCTGGACCCGGTACGCAGAATCCGCGATCTGGCGCTGGACCCACCCGGTCTCGATCGCCTTCAGCATGCCGCCACGGCGGTCCGTCTCTCGGATCAGGTCGGCCGCTTCCGCCTCCAGCCGATCCGTAAGCGATTCGATCGTGAACGAACCGCCGACCGGATCGACCGTGTTCGCGACGCCGCTCTCGTGCGCCAGGAGCTGTTGCGTCCGGAGCGCGACCCGAACGGCCTTCTCCGACGGCAGGGAAAGCGCCTCGTCCATGCTGTTCGTGTGCAGCGATTGAGCGCCGCCCAGGACCGCCGCGAGCGCCTGGATCGCGACCCGGACGGCGTTGTTTTCCGGCTGCTGCGCGGTGAGCGCCACCCCCGCGGTCTGGGCATGGAATCGCAGCTCGAGCGACTCCGGCACTTTCGCGTGGAATCGCTCCGCCATGATCGAGGCCCAGAGTCGGCGGGCGGCTCGGAACTTGGCGACCTCCTCGAGCAGGTCGATGTGGGCGTTGAAGAAGAACGAGATCTGCGGCGCGATCGCGTCGACATCGAGCCCCCGGGACACGGCCGCCTCCAGGTACGCGATCGCGTTGGCGAGGGTGAATCCGATCTCCTGCGCCGCCGTCGAGCCCGCCTCCCGGATGTGGTAGCCGCTCACGCTGATCGCGTTCCAGCGGGGCACATCGTGGGAACAGAACTCGATCACGTCGAGGGCGAGGCGCATCGACGGCGCGGGCGGGTAGATGTACGTCGACCGGGCGATGTATTCCTTCAGGATGTCGTTCTGGACAGTCCCCCGAAGCGACCGGCGGGCGATCCCCCGCGCCTCTCCGGCGGCTACATACAAGGAGAGCAGGATCGCGGCGGTCGCGTTGATCGTCATGCTCGTGCTCACCCGATCGAGGGGCAGGCCTTCGAGCAGGGTCTGCATGTCCGCGACGGTGGAGATTGCGACGCCGACGCGCCCCACCTCGCCCCGGGCCATCGGAGCGTCGCTGTCGTACCCCATCTGGGTCGGCAGGTCGAACGCAACGCTGAGGCCCTCGTTTCCCTGCGCGAAGAGGTACTTGAACCGCCGGTTCGTCTCCTTCGCGGTGCCGAAACCGGCGTACTGACGCATCGTCCACAGGCGGCCGCGATACATCGTCGCCCGGATTCCGCGCGTGAACGGCCGCTCCCCGGGGAACCCGAGGCGCTTCAGGTACTCCCCCGGACTGAGGTCGCGAGCCGCCGTGACGACGTCCAGTGGAAGGCCACTTCCGGTGGCATTCGCCGAGGTCCCCACGACCGCGGCCGCCTTCGGCGCGCGAGCCGAACGTGGTTTCGTCTTGCGCCGCGTAACCATGGGATCGTCTCAGTAACTCGTCCAGGCGAGGCCGAGGGACGGAAGGGACACGCCGGCCCCGCGAACGACCTCTCCCACGATCCGGGCGTTCACGTCGGGGCGCAGCGCCCGGATGAGGGCTTTCGCCTCCGATTCCGGAGCGATAACTGCGAATCCCATTCCCATGTTGAATGTCTGATACATCTCCCGGTCCTCGATTCCGCCCAGCGCCTGGAGCTCGCGGAACATCGGCGGCGGGTCGAGCGGTTCGGTGATCCGGAATTCGACCTTCGGTTTGAGGCGGATGAGATTCCGGAGCCCGCCTCCGGTGATGTGAGCCATCCCGTGGACCTTCGCCCGTCGGAGGGCGCGCAGGACCGGCCGAACGTAGATCGCGGTGGGCTCGAGGAGTTCCTCTCCCCACGGACGCCCGGAGTCGCCGACCTTGTCGAACACCGTGAGGGATGCGTCGCGCAACACGCGGCGGGCGAGGGTGAGTCCGTTCGAATGGATCCCGTGGCTCGGCAGGCCCACGATGACGTCTCCCGCCCGGATCGCCCGGCCGTCCACGATCTTCGACTTCCGCACGACGCCGAAGCAGGTGCCCGCGAGGTCGAATTCGCGCACGAGCTCGGGAACGACGGCGATCTCCCCGCCGATGATCGATACGTTCGCCATCTCCGCACCGCGGTTCAGCCCCACGCCGATCTGGCGGGCCACCTCGCGGTCGTACGACTCGATCGCGACGTAGTCGACGAAGGCGATCGGCTCGGCGCCGACGCAGATCATGTCGTTCACGTTCATCGCGACGCAGTCGATGCCGATCGTGTCCCAGCGGCGCATTTCCTTGGCCACGAGGACCTTCGTCCCCACGCTATCCGTGCACAGGGAGAGCGCGTACGCGCCGAAGTCAACGAGGCCCGTGAAATGTCCGATCTTCGTGAGCGGCTTGCCAAGCCCTCGACGGCGGTAGGTGAGCGCGGACACGAGGGCGGCGATGTGCGCGGCCTTCTCGTCCTGGCTCACGCCGGCCTCCGCATACGTCCGGACCACATCGCACGAAAGCGGGCGCGGCTATTTCAAGAGTACGCGGCCATGGTTAACATGTTAAGCCGGCGATCGAAGGCCGCGGCGGAACGCCTCCAAGGTCGACCGCGGCATTGACACCGAACCGGTCGCCACGCGA
>DATMDM010000098.1:0-62689 GCA_035557795.1 Thermoplasmata archaeon
AGGGCCATCCGCCGCGTCGTGTTCCCGACCGTCACCACGAGGCGGTTCTTGTCCTCATCATGGCGCAAGGCGATCGTCTCCCCGGCCTTCGCGAGCCGCAGAATCTCCTTCATCTTGTCCATGTCGATGCCGAGCTCGCCCTCGTCCGCCTTGTAGGCCTCAAACGCGCCCCGGTCTAACGTCAGGTCGACCATCGCGACGTGAGCCGGATCGACCGCCTTGACCGTGACGGAATCCTTCCCGACGTTGAACTTCGCTTCATCCACGAGGGTCGAGACGACGTCGACGACCTCCCGGAGAACATCAGCCTTGACCTTCCCCTCGAACAACCACGGCTCCCCCCGAATTTCGGCGGGAAATCAGGTGGGCTGTTATAAAGGTTCCCGGGCGACGACGCGGCGACTCAGTACTCGCGCCACGTGTGCTGGCACTTCACGCACCGATAGATGCGCGTCGTCGGCTCGTCCGCGGCGCGCGTCTGGCGCATGACCCAGAAGGCCTCGTAGTGCCCGCACTTCGGACATTCGACCCGCGTCCTCGGCAGCGTCTCCGTGATCTCATCGAGGACGAGCGTATCGGCGGGCTTCTCTTTCCCCGGCCGCGCGACCCGGGTGACGGTCGCGTCTTTTCCGGAAAGAGAACGCTCGTAGCCGCACGAATTGCAATGCACCTTCCCCTTCGCCGGATAGAGGAGCGAGCCGCACTTCGGACAGAACATGAGGGGACGGACACGCCAAAGACGCGTGCGATAAAAAGGTTGCGCGGTCAGAGCTTCGAGTGATCGTAATTCTTCAGTGCGCGTTCAACAAATCGCTGGATCGCGCGCTCCTCGGCCTGCGAACGCGTGCGCGTCGGACGCGCGGGTGGCTCCCGCGACTCGGCCTCCTCTCCGTCGTCCTCCGCCTCCCGGTGATGAGCGGGATGGCGGTGCTCCCGGCGATCCTCTGGGTGTCCATGAGAGACCCGATGGGTGCGAGAGGCGACGATCTCCTCGCCTTCGTCTTCGTCGTCGCCGTCCGCTTCTTCTTCGTCTCGGTGCCGCGGTCGGACCAGGCTGTAGCCGCCTGACTCACCGAGTTCCGCGGGAATCTTGCGGAGGAACTCGAGGTAGTCCGCGTGGCCTCGACGATGGCGCGTCCGTCCCGGTGCGCCGACCGCCGCGGGATGCCCGTGGGCCCGTGCACGTACGGGCCGACGGGATCGGTGGACCTCCTCGTCCTCTTCGTACGCCTCTTCTTCGTCGTCGACGTAGGGTCGCGCGCCGAGGATCGGCTGCACGAGGTTGACGCCGAGCGACGCACCGGATCCGGAGCGCGAGAGGAGTTCGCGGCGGGTCTGCTCCGCGATCAAGCCGCCGATGTACGCGAAGATGACCACCATGAGGTATCCGTTCGTCCCCATCCCGAAGGTCGAGGTCAAAGCCTCGACGAAGCCCCGCATGTAAGCGACCATGAAATCCTTGTATGGCGCGAGGAACGGCAGGATGCTCGAAGCCCCGTCGCTGACCACCATCGGCAAGGACGCGACGAAGTCGATCTGGTGCGACGCGAAGTTGTGCGCGTAGGCGACGTTCGCGATGTAGATGGCGAAGATGGGCATGAGCGCCGCGATCACCGCCTTGATCGGCGAGCCGGCCCGGCGACCTCCGACGTAGCCGGCGATCATGGGCCCGGCCGGTTGGATCCACCACAGCAGGAACGACAGGATCAGGATCACGCGGGACGAGGACCAGAACGAAAACGGTGGCCCATCCCGATGGAAACGTCCGGCCTCGCCGTCGACCTCGATCCGGTAGACGCCAGGGGTGTGCGACCGGGTCCGCGCCTTTGGCTTTCGCCGCCTGCGGGGCGTCTCGTCCTCCTCGATGTCCCGGGAGCGACGGGGCCAGAGAAGCCACCGGAGTAGTCCCATTCCCATCCCAGCAAGGTCAAGTCGGACCTTTGTCTGACGGGTTGAGACCGCCCCCGAGCGTATTAATAGATTTGGTCGCGGCCGCGAGTTGACAAAGGAATCGCGTCGAGCGCAACGTCCGTCGACGAAGGTGGGCGGTTCATTTCCTCGGTCGATATCGATTGGGATCGTCGAAGAAGTCGATCGCTCGGAAGCCCGCCTTGAAGGACGCGGAATGGGGGATGCCCGCTGGCACGAAGTACTCGTCGCCGCGCCGGCACGTTCGCGTGGCCTTGTCAATCGTCAACTGCATCTCCCCGTCGACAACGATCCCCCACTGGGCACCGTGGCTGTGTTCCGGCACCATCGAATCCTCTCGCGCGAGGAACAACGTCGCCGAAGCCGTCCTTCCCTGCAGCAGCCACAAGGTCACCCCTCGGAGGGGCGTGTCCGCTTCCGGCAACTTCCGAACGAACTCCGGGAATCCCGCCATGGTGGGGAATTCGCTCCCGCGGTTTGAAGGTCGCGGCCGGCAAAGGATAAGACCGGCCTCGTCGTTACGACGCATGGATGGTCCTCTACGCGAAAGACATCGTGGAAGCGGAGTTCCTCACGATGCCCCCGCGATGTTCGGTGCTCGAGGCCGCGAAAGCGATGGCCACGCGGCGTCACGGGTTTGCGATCGTCATGTCGCCCGAAGGGACGCCCATCGGCATCGTGACGGAGTGGGACATCCTCGCGAAGGTCGTCGCGCCGGGACGGAACCCGTCTGACGTCCGACTGCAGGACATCATGAGCCCGAACTTGGTGTCCGTCGACGCGAACGAGGGCATCGATCGCGTTGCGAAGCTCATGGCCCAGGACGGGACCCGACGGGTCCTCGTCACGAAGGACGGGAAGCTCCTGGGAGTGATTCGTGTGCAGACGATCCTCGCGCGCATGCGGGACTACATCGACTCGGTCAGCGCTCAGATCGCGCGGGCTCAGCTCCCGATTTTCTGATCGCCCGGTCTTCGACTTACGAGGCCGGGCCAAGCCTGAAGCCAGCCCGGGTATGGACCTTCGGAACGAGTGTCTAATCCGGGTGGTCCCGGCATCGGACCTTCATGACGCCGTCCCCGACCAGACGCCACTCGCATCCGCAGTCGAACCGTGCGGCGACGACTCGCGTCTTCGTCGCCGGGAACCGGAAGTCCATCGCGTCGCTCAGACCCAATTCCACCGCCGTGACGGTCATTGATCCACCGCCCTCCCCACTTGCGTCGTCACGGGGGAGCGTTGCAGCTCGCGGGTGTCCCGCGGGTTCAACCGCCGCATGAGAAGGCGCCACGCAATGAGGAGCCCCGTGCGGAGCGGGATCAGTTTCGCTTCCCCGATCCGGCAGGCGTAGTCGACCGGCAGCTCCTTCAGGTGCGCTCCGACCTCGCATGCGGATGCAAAGATGTCCGCCTCCAGGTCGAAGCTCTCGGCGGCCAAGCGGAAATGCTGGAGCGCGTCCTCCCGGAATGCCCACATCCCGGTGCAGACGTCGCTGATCGGGAACCCGAACAGGAATCGGGCGAAGCCGCTCAGGACCTCGTTGCCCAGCCGGTTCAGCGAGGTGAAGGCACCGTCCTCGACGCGGCCGCGCAACCGGGAGCCCGCGACGACGTCGCACCCGGATTCCAGGGCCTCGACGAACTCCGGAATCTGTTCTGGGGGATACGTCCCGTCGGCATCGAGCATGACGTAGAGCCGGGGTCCGGGGATGTGCTGACGACTCCGATCGTTCATCAGGTGATCCAGCGCCTGGCGGACGCCGTTCCCCTTCCCGGCGCCGCTCTGCACGTAGATGCTCGCCCCGCGGTCCCTAGCGACCTCCGGGGTCCCGTCGACGGACTGGCCGTCCACGACCCAGACGTACACGTCGTAACCGGCACGCTTCAGCGATTCCATCGGGATTCGCTCGATGACCGATCCGACGGCCATCTCCTCATTGAGGGCCGGGAGCAGGACCACAATACTGCGTGTCCGGACGCCTTGGGGAGCCAGGTGCCCGCCCGGCCCACGTTCGTCGATGAGAGGTCGGGAACCCCCGAAGATCCCGCCTCCGTCCGGACTCGCCCGAATGGTCGCTCCCGACCCGGTCATCGGAATGTGTTGTCCGAAGAGGGACCGACGGAACCGCGGTCGAAACGACGGAGACTTTGGCCGACGGTCCTTGACACCTTTGGCAATCCCGAACCCCATCTTCCTTCTCCGCGACCGAGTGGGCCGGCGAGGGTCAATAGGCGTATGTTTTGGACCGGTCCGGGCTCGTTAGCGTGTGTGGCCGACCGTCGAAGAGAGTGCAAAAGAACATCTAAGAACACAAAGAACGATGTGCTAGGATGCGTGAGGCAAGGGCGGTTCATGCCGGGAAAAGCGAGCGTAACGAGGTCCGTCCGGATTGAAAAGGACGCGGACGAACGTCTGCGGCACCTGGCCGAACAGGGCGACACGAGCGTGAACACACTCGTCAACCGCGCGCTGCGGAAGTTCGTCGAGTGGGACGCCTACGGCGAGAAGTTCGGCTTCATCACGTTGCCCTCGGCGATGCTGATCAAACTCATGGACTGCCTCACGGACGAGGAGGCTCGGGAGCTAGGGATTTGGGCGGGGAAGAACCTGGTGAAGGAATACATCACGTTCTGGTTCAAGGAGGTTACACCAGAAACGCTGCTCGAAGGGTTCCCTAAGTTGCTGGCGAAGTATGGCCGGGCGTTCGCGTACGAGGAGCTCGAGGAGGGGGACCGGCGGACCATCATCCTCAAGCATGGGAGCGGCGCGAAATGGTCGACGTTCTACGAGGAGGCCATCCGCACCGCATTCCGCGACCACCTCAAGAGAGAGGTCAAGGTCGAGAAGTCGGAGAACCAGGTCGTCGTCCGCCTCCGGCTCTACGAATGACCGTCCATCGCTCCGAACAAAGGATTAGATAGTTTGACCTATACGCTCCTTACTAGTTCTCCGGTCGGGAGGAGTGGGTTGCCCCCGAGTAGCAGTGTCACTCGTACGATCCGCATCGAGAGGGATGTCGACGACTTCCTCCGCAAGTTTGGCGAGCGGGAGGGGGTCAGCGTGAATCTCCTCGTCAACAAGGCCATCCGAAGGCTGGTCGAATGGGACATCTACGCGGAGAAGTTCGGCCTCATCGCGCTCCCGAGCTCCCTCATCGAGCGGATGATGGAACGCCTCTCGGATGAAGAGGCGTCGGAGCTCGGACGGTGGGTCGGACAAAATCTCATCCCCGAGTTCATCACGTTCTGGTTCAAAGAAGTGAGTCTCCAAGCGATGGTCATCGGCTTCCCCCGCCTTCAATCCCGGTACGGCCGGGCCTTCGAATACGAGGAACACGTGGACGGCGGCAAGTGGACCATCATCCTCAAACACAGTGCCGGCTCGAAGTGGTCCGTCTACTATGAAGCCCTGTTGAAGACCGCGTTCCGCGACATGCTGCAGACGGATCTCGTGATCGACAAGACCGACAACCAAGTCGTCGCACGGTTTTCGATCAAGTGAGCCTGGCGCGATCGTCTGGACCCGTTTGAAGCCGAGTTCACTTGTGGCCGAGGCTGGACAGGGCCTTCTTCTCGATCGCTTCCGCGAGCCATCCCATCGACTGGCGAAGGCCGAAGCACACGCGGTCGAGCTCGCTGTTCCCGGTGTCCGCCTTCGGGTTCTTGGCCAGCATCATCGCCTTGACGACCGCCGAGTTCTGTTTCCCGAAGAAGTCTTCGAAGGCCCTCCAGTACGCGGCCTGGTACATCTTGTTGTCTTTCAGCCCCATCGGTCCGGCCAGGTGTACCACGAAGACTCCTCCGAGCGGTGGCCCCTTCACTTCCGTCCGGGGATGTGTGGCATCCTGACCGTGATTCCGCGGTTGCCGATGTCGATCGGAATTGGTCCCATTTGGTGGTTCGTCCCCCTCATCTTCGTGATCTCGACGTAACGGACGCGCGCATCCCCCGCCACCGGCACCAGATGGAAGTGGAGGACACCGTCCGCGATGAATTCCTGCATCCCGGGGTTCGGGTTGACGTCCCCGAGGAGGCCCGGTGCGCTCTCCGTGATCATCAGCGTCGTGCAGCCGGCACCCCCGATGATCTTTCCGAGGAGCATGTGGGTGAACACGCGGATGTCGCCCTGGGTGCCGAACGCCTGCGACATCGCGGTGAAGGAGTCGATGACCAACCGGACGATGCCCGCATCGTCGATGTTGCGGACGATTTCCTCCCAGATCGCCGGCAGGCCCTCCGCGCTCAGCGTCGGCATCTCGAGGAACCGGAACAGATCTTTCTTCTCCAGCGGCAGCAGGTCGAGGCCGAGCCGGTTCATGTTCCGGAAATACGCCTTGCGCCCCTCCAGCATGGAGACGTACATCCCGGGCTCCCCGTTTTCGCGGGCCCCCTGATACAGGAATTGCGAGCCGAAGATCGTCTTCCCGGTCCCCGGTCGGCCCGCCAGGGTGATCAGGCTCCCCGTCGGGAAGCCGCCCTCGAGCAGTTCATCGAGCCCTGGAATCCCCGTCGACACCCGCGGATCCGGGTCCGGCGTTGACCGGACCACCGGGTCCGAAGTGGGACGGACGAGCACCTTCTCCGCCATCATGCGGCCCCCTTCTTGGACTGAGTCAGAGAGGTCATGACCGTTTCGAAAAAGTCCGCGCGCACCTCGTGACGACGCCCGGGGAACGTCACGGACGGGGGCCGCTCTTTCTCGGGACCCGTATCCGACGTCAAGGAGATGTCTTCGAGCGGGATCAGCTCGAACTCCGGATAGCCGTGCCCGAACGTGAACTGCAGCGCGTAGAAGCCCGTGCGGGGCTTCACGCCATAGAGGATCAGCGTACCCCAGCGTTGGCTCAGGACGAGATGGATCTGCGAGATGTTGGCGACCTTCTGCGTCAGCGCCAAGTTGGGTCGGGCCACGATCGACTGGATGTCCTTGTTCACCGCGGCCCGCGACGCGACCGTCGCGAGGAAGTTCATCACGCCTTGTCCGTAGAAATTCTCAACGGTGTCGAGGGCCATGAGCATCCAAATCGTCTTTCCTTCCGCCTTGTACGCGCTGTAGGTCCCGAGCCACTTATCGAAGTCCTCCGTGGGATTCAGGGAGAACTTAATCGCCACCGGGTCATCGACCTTGTCCGTCGTGAAGACGCGCATGTTCGCGTTGTACACGTCTTCCGGCATGAACTGGGTCGCGAACAGACGGGCCCGCGTGGGGTCGTAGTCGCTGTACGGGAACGCCATGACCGCGTTGTTCGTCGCCAGGAAGTTCAGCAGGGCGGTGAGAGGCACATAGATCTGGCCTTCGAACGGGACGTCTCCGCGGATCTCTAGGAGGACGGTCGAGCCCCGCGGCACGCCGCCGCCTAGGAGGGCATCGATGTCGCGGCTCCCGGTGGACATGTGGGTCGCCGTGTTCTCCAACGGCCGGAACATCGACGTCCGTTCGGGCAGGGTGAAGGCGAACGGCTCGAGGTATCGGAGGCGACCTCCGGCCAGCGTGAAGAGATACCGTTCCTGTCGGATCGGCACCCCCCTCAACTTGCGAAATTCGAGTTCGCGGACTCTCCGGTCTTCAATGACTCGTTGGTGAAGGACCAGGATCGCCTCCGCGAGTTGGTCCAACGTGCTGTTCGTCTCCGGATGTTCGCTGACGAGGACCATCCGCGCCCCGGTGTCCTCGAGGACGGCCATCAAGGACTGTTCGACTTTCATCCGCGCTTCGGAAGGCACATAATCGGCGATGCCTTCCCACGAGTCCAGAACGACGAGGGGATTGTCCATCGCCGACAGAAGGCGATGAAGACCCGAGACGACGTTGTTAGCCACGACGAATTGAGTCGGGTCAAATTCGAGGGTGGAGAAGAAGTGGATGTTCTTCTGGGCCGCGAGTTTCGAGAAGAGGGCGTGTTGAAACACGAGTTTGTCGGGATACGTTCGCGTCGAGATGTGGACGGTATCCCCCGACGATCGAAGGCGGGACATGAGTTCCAAGGCCGCGGTCGTCTTCCCCGTCCCGGTCTCGCCCTTCACCAGGAGGAGCAGGGTCTTTCGGTCGAGCAATTTCTGTAACTCGGGGGGCAAAGGCATCTCTGGCGATGCCCCCCGTTCGAGCTTCAACATCCGCTCACCTAATTAGAGAGAAGAGGAATCTTAGGCAGCGATATATCACCGCTGTGTGCTCCGATGTGTTCTTCTGTGTTCACCGAAGGTGAACCGGGCCGCCCGATCCATCTCGTTGGCGAATCGAGCGCAAGAAATCGTGTGATGACGCGACATTCTCCGAAGCGAGGCGCCGTGGCACACGCCGGTTGGCCCTTCGGCGCCCCGTCGGACCGACAGCGACCTCCCTTGTTCCTTCACCTCCAGCGCGACGGGAGGTGGTCCGCGGGGATGTACGCTATGTCTACTCTGTCATAGAACCGCACGCGGTGCGCTACAACCGAGGCAGGAGGAGATGGGAGTTCGGGCGCACCGATCCCCCGACCGGGTGGAACATAACCCCGCCAACTCGGCTTCGACGCGCAGCCTGAGACGGCCGGGGGATCTCGCTATCAAGAAGCGAAATGTGTACTTGTGTGTACATGACGGCCATATACCCTCAAACCGTTCGGCCTCGCGATGAAGCCGCGAGTGAGTCGCGGCCAAGCAGCCTCCCGCCTGGCCCCGACACCGGCAGCACGACTGTCGCCTCAGGACGAACACATCTTCGGGGAGCTCATGGAGCGATTCGCCGTCCTCTCTGAAATGTGCTTCCGGTTCTCCCAGGACATCTACCTCCGGACGGGCGCGGTGCCGGAGCTGGACGTCGAGGAGACGGTTCGGAGGAACGTGTCGATTGCGCGGCGCGTCTTCGGGGATCGGTTCCTGGAAATCCTGGCGACGATCTATCTCAAGAAATCGGTCGGCGCCCGCGAGCTGGCGGCGATCCTCGGCGGGCTCACGACACCCGACATATCCCGGAAGCTGCGGGCCCTCGAAATGGCCGGGCTGGTCGAGAGTGGTCCCTCGTTCGGCGAGCCCGACCAGACCCGATTCTCCCTGACGCACAAGGGGATCGTCATCGCCCGTCTCGGCGAACCGGTGTTCCTATATCTGAGGCTGGCGGAGGGTTGGAACACGCCGACCTCCGAAGTGCGACCCGCAGCCGAGGCGGAAGGAGCCGAAAAGGCGGCGGACGTCCACGCCGAGGCGCGGACCTAGTCCGGCAGGACGCGCAGCCATCCCGTCAGGATGGCTTCTGATCACGGAAGGAGAGTCCCGCCTGCCGGATTTGAACCGGCGGCCTGATGATGGCAGCGGGCACCGCGCACGCGAACGGGCACGGGAGCACTCTACAGTCACCCGCTCTGACCAGGCTGAGCTAAGGCGGGATACTCGTCGAAACGGCTCGGCCCATAAGACCCTATCGCATCGACCGCCGCAGCCGCGCGCCACTCGGGAAGATAAATAGCGACCGGGGGTTCCAGGTCCGCATGGTCTTGCGCCGCGGACTTCGCAACTGGCTCCTCGCGAAGGACTCGGACCCGAGCGTCCGTCTCCGGGTGCTGAGGGATCTTCTCGACCGACCGGCCGACGATCCCGCGGTCGTCCGCGCCCAACGGGAAATCGGGAGAAAGGGATGGGCCGCCCAAATCCTGCGGGGACAGCACCCGGCGGGGCAATGGGTGAACCCGGGCACCTCCGCACTCGATCTGTACCGGCCCAAGTACGTAGCAACGAACTGGCGGCTGCTCGTCCTCTCGGACCTGGGCCTCACCAAGAAGACCCCCCGGGTCGCGAAAGCGATGGGCCTGTTCCTGAACCGCTTCTCACAGTCCGGCGATCTCGGAGGCCGCAGCAGCGAAGTGTGCATCACCGGGAACGCGGTCCGCATGATGGCCCGCTTCGGGTACTTGAAGGACCCTCGGATGAAGCCGGCGATCGAATGGCTTGTTCGCCACCAGAAGAAGGATGGAGGCTGGCATTGCTTCCGCTCCCGCACCGGGACGCTCGACTGCTGGGAGGCCCTCGCCGCCTTCGCGGCGCTCCCCTCCGAGGCGAGGACGCCGCCAATCCTCGAATCGATCGAGCGAGGCGCGGAATTCTACCTCGAGCGACGGCTCTTTCGGGAAGGACCCACTCCTTACCGTCCGTGGTTCCGGCTCCACTATCCCGTCCACTATTACTACGACATCCTGCTCGGACTCGACACCCTCACGTCTCTGGGCTACGGCGCGGACCCGCGGACGCAGCCTGCCCTCGGCCGCCTCGAGGCGATGCGCAACCGCGACGGAAGCTGGAGCATGGACGCCCTCCACCCGGACACGGAAGACCCCGCATACCAGTTTCGCGGCCCGTTCTATCCGCTCGGACTCGAGGTCCCAGGCCGGCCGAGCCGATGGATCACAACGACCGCGCTCTCGGTCCTGAAACGGGCCGGCCGCTGACGCGCCCAGGTCCGCGGGCTCAGAAGGAGAATCGAGAGTGAACTGCCGCGGGCCGGGCTCGAACCGGCGACTTCGAGATCTTCAGTCTCGCACTCTCCCAAACTGAGTTACCGCGGCGCGAAGCGTCCGAACGCCCAGCGGGAGAAATAGTTTTTGGGGGCGCGACCTGAGGGTTCGATTCAGAGGGGCAAATCCTTCACGGGCTCTCCCGAAATCCACACCTTGCGGATGTTCTCGGGCTCCGCGAGGATTCCAATCCGGTCCAGCGGACTCTTGGCTAGGGCAAGGAAATCCGCGTCGTAGCCGGCCTTGAGTTGTCCGGACTTCGGCGCCTGCGGGCCGATGGTGAGCGGCCCTGTGGCCGTAGCCGCCTCGATCGCATGAACCGGTTTCATCCCCGCCTCGACCAGATGCCCGACCTCGTGGCCGTTGAGGCCCCAGCCCGCCGGTCCACCGGCGGACGTGAAGATGTCGGACCCGGTGGCCATACGCACCCCTTTACGAATCGCGATGCGCAACGCCTTCTGGTGTTGTTCGTTGATCGCGACGGCCTTCCGGTACGCGTACTCTGCGATCCCGGCCTCCTTCCCGACTCGGACGAGGCGATCGATGATGAACCGCGTGGGAACGAGGATCGCATCGCGCTCGAGCAGGAGGTCCGCCGCCTCCTCGTCGAGGAACGTGCCGTGCTCGATCGTCCGGCACCCTGCGCGGAGAGCGGCCATGATGCCGGGCTTGCCGTGGCAGTGGGCCGCGACGACCCGGTCCGCCCGCGCCGCCTCCGTGACGATCGCCTCGAGCTCCTCCCTCGAGAACTGCGCATGGACCGGATGGTCCAGTTCGCTCGCGACCCCGCCCGACGCGAGGACCTTGATGACCCTCGCCCCGACCCGGAGCTGCATCCGGACTCCTTTCAGGCACTCCGGGACTCCGTCGCAAAGATACGAGAAGCCGGTGCGACGCAACACATCATGAATGAAATCCAGCGGGAAGGAATGGAGATCTCCGTGCCCACCCGTCTGGCTCAGGGCTCCCCCCGCCCCGTAGATGCGCGGCCCACGGACCGTCCCTTCCGCGACGACCCGGGCCAAGTGGACGCCGAGCCCGGAGAGCTCCCGGATGCTCGTGAATCCAGCGGAGACCGCGACCTCCGCATCTTTCGTCGCCCGAGCCGCCAACACCGCGAGAGGCGTCCGGGCGATCTCCTCCACATTCAGGGTCCGGATCCCCATGAAATGCCCATGGACGTCCCACATTCCCGGCATCAGCGCGGGCACGTTCAGGACCGTCGCACCCGCCGCCGACGGCGCCCCTTCGATCGGCCCCGCATATGCGATCGTCGCGCCGTCGACGACCAGCGCGCCGTTCTTGATCGGATCCCCACGTCCAGGGATGAGCACGTCCGTTTCGATCCGCAGCATCGGGTTGGCAATCACGGGCGGACGCAAGAACGTAGCGGAGCGGCGAGACACCGAGAACCTTATGGGTCGGTCCCCGTTCCCGCGCGCCATGGCGGGACTCGCGCCGCCGGAAGTGGATCGGGCCCTCGAAGCCCGCTTCTCCGACGCCCTCGAGTACACGCGCCGCCTGCTGCGTCAGCCCTCGGTGAGCGCGACCGGCGAAGGGATCCGAGAGTGTTCGGAACTCGTGCAGCAGATGATGGCGGACATTGGTTGCAAGACCCGGACCTGGTCGAAGGGCGGCCACCCGCTCATCATCGGCGAGCTGGACGTGGGCGCGCCCGTCACCCTGATCGTGTACGAGATGTACGACGTCCAACCGGTCGGCGACTTGAACGCGTGGCAGGCTCCGCCCTTTGCGGCGGAAATCCGCGACCTGCCCGGCGTGGGCAAGGCCATCATCGCCCGCGGCTCGACGAACTCGAAGGGAGCGCTCGCGAACCATCTCTTCACCTGGAAGACGATCCGCGACGTCGACGAGATGCCCGTGAACCTGATCATCCTCGCCGAGGGGGAGGAAGAGATCAGCAGCGCGAACTTCATCGAATACATCCGGACGCACCGCCGCGAGTTGAAGGCGGACGCCGCGATTGCGAACGACTATTCCGAGGACCTTCGCGGCGTGCCGACGATTTACCTCGGGGTGAAGGGATGTCTGTACCTGACCGTCTGGTCGCGCGGGAACCCGCAGGCCGGCGGACCGATGGACAGCGAAATCCACAGCTCGAACGCGGTGTGGATCGGCTCCCCCGTGTGGCGGCTGCTCCAGGCCCTCAACACGTTGGTCGACGAAAACCAGCGGCCCGCGATCGACGGCATCTGGGAGGACGTCGTTCCGCCGACGAAGGCCGATTCCGCGATGGTCAAGACGCTCGCGAAGACGTTCGACCCGTCCGCGTGGCTCCAGGAGGAGCGGACGGCGAAGTTCAAATTCGAGTTGCCGAAGGACCAGCTCTTGCTGAAGTACCTGTTCGAGCCGACCGTGAACATCTGCGGCATCTACTCCGGCTACATCGAACATGGCGGCACGAAGACGGTCCTGCCGCACGAAGCGTACGCGAAGATCGACATCCGACTGGTCAAGGCCATGACGGTCGAGGGAACGCTGAGGAAGCTGCGCGACCACTTGAAGAAGCGAGGGTATGACGACTTGCGAATCGAGGTCCATGGGCCCTACGGACCGGCGAAGACGGACCCGGAATCGTGGATCGCGAAGGCCGCGGTCGAGGCCGTTCAGGCGAACGGGAAGGAGCCGGAGGTCTGGCCCTCGAGCGGGGGAACGATGCCCGCCTTTGCCTTCGACGAGTACCTCAAACTGCCATGGGTGTCGACCGGGCTGGGGCACGGTTCCCGCGCCCACGCGCCGAACGAGTACGCCTCGATCGACGGAATGAGACGGTTCATGGCCGGCGAAGCGACGCTCCTCTACGCGGCCGCGAAGCGGGCCCCGAAACGGCGACGATAAGCCTTCGACGAGGGCCCCGAAATCGCCTCGAAAAACGAGGGCGAAAAACGGTCCCGCTCATATGGAGAAAATCAACTCATTCTCAAGGTCAGATTTTCAGCGCGACACCTATAAATAGCGTCATCCGGGATGGGCCGATGGAATGTCTACGGAGAATACTCCTCAGGTGGATTCATGCGTCTTTTGATCCGCGACATTCGCGGGGACGAGAAAGGAGTCGCCTCGACCGTCGGCACGATCATGGCCCTCCTCGTCTTCCTCACGTTCCTCAGCCTCATCGTGAATCAGTACGTGCCCGTCTGGATGAAGGACTCCGAAGCGTCCCACATGAACGGCGCGTTGGGCCAGTTTGGCGGGCTCAAAGGGGCGATCGACCTCCAGATCCTCTCGGCGCAGGCCGCCAAGATTTCGGGAACCCACTACATCCCCGTGACGTCCTCGTCCGCCGTGAGCCTCGGGGTCGACGGCGTTCCGATTTTCGCGGCTTCGACCCTCGGCACGCTCCAGTCTTACCCGGACGCAGGCCCCTTCACCGTGACGTTCGACTACCTGATTCGGGGCGTATCCACGCGAGTTCAAGAACAATCGAACGGGTCCATCGAACTTGACGTCGCGAACCGGTACTATGTCCCGCAGAAGATCGCGTACGAAAACGGCGCGGTCATCCGGTACCAATCGGACGGCCAGGTCATCCGGGCCCAGCCCACGTTCTCCGTCTTGAAGACGAACAACACCCTCGACGTCTCGTTCGGCCTGGTCAGCCTGTACGGTGCCGGCAGCGTGTCCGGGACCAGCACGGAAGTCGTGAACACGCAGGTGTTCGCCTTCGACCGCCAGGATTACCAAGGATTCCCCGCCAACGCGGTCATCTGGGTCAACCACACCTCGCGGTACGGCCTATCCTGGTATCGGTTCCTCAACCAGACCCTCGCCAGCGCACTCGTCCTCGGCGGGACGTTCACGCAGACTCCACTCGACATCTCGTACACGGCGAAGATCGGTCTCATCGTGATCTACAAAGTCTCTGCGAGCTACAATCCGGCTCTGCGGACGTACACGATGCGCCTCGAGATTCACAACAATCCAGCGCTGCTCGCCCTGAGCGTCTTCCGCCTGCTGCACGCCCAGGTCCAGGTCGGAGTGGGAGATACGACATCGAACGTTCAGTTCTGAGGTGGAATAGGGATGCCGAAACAGAAAAAGATCCTGATGCCGCGGGGCGCGATCCAAAAGAAGGCCGAGTGGTCCGGGACGCGCGGTTCCTACCTCACCCACATCCCGAATCTTTCCCGCGACACCTTGGAAGAAATCGAGGTCGTCCCGATTCGAGAGCCGTTCACCTACTCGCGCATCGTCTACGACCACGATCGCTCCGAATACGTGTACGAAGTCTGGGAGCCCCAGCTCAACGCGGAGGAGAAGGAGTTCCTCGACATGATCAAGGACTCCCTGAACCGCACCCTCGAATACGAATGGGACAAGATGGCGGAGAAGGACAAGAAAGAGTACCTCCAGGAGGCCGTCGACTCGTTCATCCAGTCCCGGGGCCTCCGCTTGGCGCCGGCCTCGAAGGACAAGATCGTCTACTACATCATCCGCGACTTCGTCGGATACGGCCCGGTCGACGTCCTGATGTCCGACCTGCGAATCGAAGACGTCTCTTGCGACGGCACCAGCATCCCGCTCTTCATCTTCCATCAGAAGTTCGAATCGATCAAGACGAGCGTCATCTTCGATGACGAGGACGCCCTGAACTCATTCGCCGTCATGCTCGGGCAGCGATGCGGCAAGCAAATCTCCGTCGCGAACCCGATCCTGGACGGCACCTCTGTGGAAGGGCATCGTGTCCAAGCGACGTACAGCAAGGAAGTCACAACCCGAGGCTCGTCGTTCACGATCCGGCGGTACAAGGAGAAGCCCTTCACCCCGGTCGAGCTCGTCAAGTTCGGGACCGCGAGCGCCGAGATGGTCGCGTATCTCTGGGTCGCGGTGGAGAGCGGCAAGTCGATGATGGTCTGCGGAGGGACGGCCAGCGGAAAGACTGCGACCCTGAACAGCGCCGCCCTCTTCATCCGACCGGGAGCGAAGATCGTGTCCATCGAGGACACCCGGGAAATCAACCTCCCCCACGAGAACTGGATCCCAGGGACGACGCGGTCCGGCGTGGGCGAGCGGGGGGCCGACGGCAAGGCGGGAGGCGAGATCGACATGTACGACCTCGTTCGAGCGGCGTTGCGGCAGCGGCCGAACTACATCGTCGTCGGAGAGGTCCGCGGCAAGGAGACGTACACGATGTTCCAGGCGATGGCGACGGGCCACCCGACGATGTCCACGATGCACGCGGACTCGGTCAAGTCGATGGTGAACCGCCTGGAGAACCCACCGATCAACACACCGCGCATCCTGTTGACTGCCTTGAACTTCGTCATCATCCAGTCCCATGCTCGGATTGGAGACTCGATCGTGCGACGGATGAAGCAGATCGTCGAGCTCGTCGGGTTTGAGCCGGAGACGAACGAACTCATCACGAACACGGTCTACGAGTGGGACGCCGCGACAGACACGTTCGTGTACAAGGGGCACTCGTTTCTGTTCGATGAGATCATGGAAATGAAGAACATGACTCATGAGGAGATGGAGGCGGAGTTCCAGCGCCGGGTCGACATTATCAACTACATGCTGCAAAAGGGCATGCTGGACTTCCGAGAGATCGCGAAGCTCGTTGTCCAGTACTACCAGTACCCAGAGGAGACCGCGAAGCGAGTCCGGGAAGAAATGGGCTGGCAGGACCATGCAGTCATGAAGGCCGTCGAGGCAGGGGGCGAGACCGTTGGGTAGCTCGGCATTCGAGAAGCTCGAGACGCGAGGCACGCTCACGAAGACGAAGCGGTTCCGCCCGGGCGAGGAGTCCGAAAAGGCCGCCCACATGGTGAAGCTCCCGAAGGGGGCCAAGCCCGTGAACGTCAGCCTGCCCCCGAAGGCGCAGGTTGCCTGGCGCATGTTCGGGAAGTTCGTCCAGGCTCGGACCGGGAGCGACCCGGAACTTGAGGACAATCTCCTGAAGGCCCACATCCGGCTTCGGCCCGAAGAGTACCTTGCGGTCGCGTGGATGAACACCACGTTCGCGGCCGTCGGCGCGGTGGTCGCGGCGTTCGTCGCCGCGCTCTTCCTGCTCATCCTCAACATCCCGATCACGACGCTCCTGATCATCTTCGGGCTCGTCGCAGCCATTCCGATCTTCTTCTCGTACATGTACGCCTTCGGCCTCCCGGTCGGTTACCATGGGAAGCCCGCGGGTATGGCGAAGAAGCGCGGCCACAAGATCGACAAGCGGATCTCCGGCGCGATGTCGTTCGTCTCCGCGATGGCCTCCGCCGACGTCCCCGTGGACGTGATCTTCAAAGAGCTCTCCAAGCAGACGATCTACGGCGAGGTCGCCAAGGAGGCGGAGTGGATCACCCGAGACACGGAGCTGCTCGGCCTGGATATCTTGACCGCGATCCGTAAGGCGGCGCAGCGCTCCCCGTCCTCAAAGTTCTCGGACTTCCTCCAAGGCGTCGTCACGACGTCCACGAGCGGCGGCCAGCTCAAACCGTACTTTCTCGTGAAGGCGGAGCAATTCGAGAAAGAAGACCGCCTCGAGATGCGGAAGAAGATGGAGACGCTCGGGATGCTCGCGGAGTCGTTCGTGACCGTCGTCGTGGCATTCCCGCTTTTCCTCGTCGTGATCATGGCGATCATGGCCCTGATCAGCAAGACGGGGTCCGGATTCGTCGTCCTCCTGTTGTACGTAGTTGTCGCGCTCATGATCCCGATGAGCCAGTTCGGGTTCATCTTCGTCATCTGGAACATGGAACAGGAGGGCTGAGATGACGAACGTCGAGCTCGAGAAAGCCCGGCTCCGACGGACGGAGAAGGGGGACCGCCGCAAGAGCGTCATTGGCATCGGGTCGGCCCTGCTCGTCCTCTTCGGGTTCGTCGGCTTCCTGAACCTGATCGACTCGGTGAACCTCGCCTTCCGAGCCACCCAAGGACCCGTTGAGCGCTTCCTGTACTGGCTCGTGATCGCGACCCTCGGCTTCATCGGGCCGTACGGATTCTACGTGGCGAAACTTCAGCGGGAGATCAAGCAGATCGAACGCCGGCTCCCGGACTTCCTCCGCGACGTCGCGGAGGCCGGGCGCTTCGGCATGACCCTCGCGGAAGCCATCGTCGTCTCGTCCGGAGGCCGCTACGGGAAGCTCACGCCGGAAATCAAGAAGATGGCGGCCCAGATCGCGTGGGGCGTCCCCGCGACGGAGGCGCTGCGCCTCTTTGCGGAGCGCGTGAAGACCCCGATGGTCGGGCGGGTCGTCGCCATCATCGTCAAGTCGTCCGATGCGGGAGGCGACGTCGCCGACGTCCTGACGATGGTCAGCCATGACACGAAGGAGAACCAGTTGACCGAGGACGAGCGCCGGATCGCGATGTCGACGTACATCGCGGTGATTTACATTTCCTTCATGGTCTTCCTCGTGACGATCTGGATTCTCGACGTGACGTTCCTGCCGAAGATGCTCGAGGCGAGCGGCGCGCTGGCCTCGACCGGCGGCGCCGTCCAGAGCCCGCTGGCCCAAGACCTTCCGGGAGTCGTCAACCAAATCCGAATCGCGTTCTTCATCGCGACGGTGGTGCACGGCCTCGGGGACGGCATCCTCGCGGGAGTCCTGGACACCGGGAAGATCCCGAACGGGCTGAGGCACAGCTTCATCATGCTCGTGATCGCCCTGTTCGCGTTCCTGTTCATCTGAGGTGACGGAAAATGGCCCAATCCACGGAGAAGAACTACGCGGGGACACCGGAAGACCAAGACCGGAGGGCCTCCAGGCGCGAACGCGACGAAGCGAAGCGGATGGTCGACGACATGGACGCGAAGAAGAAGAGCAGCACCTTCGCGGCCCTCGACTCGATCAAGAAGCGGTACTTCAACCGCCTCCTCGGGGACAGGGGCATCAAGGTCAAGTCGCCGAAGGTGAGCAGCGTCGAAGAGACGAGCCTCGGCAAGATCACGACGATCCCGAAGATCGTTCAGCAGAACATGAACGAGATCGAGATCCAGCCGATTCTGAAGAATTTCTCGTATGTCCGGATCCTGTACGACACGATGGCGAACGAGTACTTCTACGAGGCGATCGAACCGAAGCTGATCGAGGAGGAGTCGGAACTTCTCGATGTCCTCAAGGAGATCCTCGTGGAGAACCTCGAGATGCTGGACGACGCGGACCGCCCGAGGAAAGAAAACTACCTACGGCGGATCGTGGACGGCCTCCTCCGGGAGCTCGGCGTCGAGCTCCATCCCGTGTCGAAAGAACGCGTCCTCTATTACGTGTATCGTGACTTCATCCGATACGGCCCGATCGACGTCGTCATGACGGACGTTCAGGTCGAAGATGTCTCGTGCGACGGAGTTCGTGTGCCGCTCTACATCTACCACCGCAAGTACGGCTCGATTCCGTCGAACCTCAAGTTCGAAAACGCGGAGGAGCTCGACTCGTTCGTCGTGTGGCTCGCGCAGCGGTCGGGGAAGCACATTTCGGTCGCGCAACCCATGCTCGACGCGACGATCCCGGACGGTTCGCGTCTGCAGGCCACCCTCGGCATGCACGTCACGAAGCGAGGATCCTCGTTCACGATCCGGCGGTTCCGGGAGAACCCCTTCACCCCGCTCGACCTCGTCCGATTTAAGACGATGTCGCCCGAGATGATGGCGTATCTGTGGCTCGCGATCGAGAACGGCCAATCGATGCTGATCTGCGGAGGCACGGCTTCCGGGAAGACGACGACCCTGAACGCGATCCTGCTGTTCATCCCGCCCCAGATGAAAATCGTGTCCATCGAGGACACGCGGGAACTGAACCTCCCCCACGAGAACTGGGTCCCGCTGCTCACCCGCGCCGGGTTCGGAGGTCGGGTCGTGGCCACGGGAAAGCCCGCGGGCGAGATCGACATGTTCGACCTGCTCACTGCCGCGCTCCGTCAGCGCCCGCAGTACATGATGATCGGAGAGGTCCGTGGACCCGAGGCGTTCGTCGTGTTCCAGGCCATGGCGACCGGCAAGTCCGCATACACGACGTTCCACGCAGACGACGTCCAGGCCATGGTCCACCGGCTCGAGAACGACCCGATCAACCTGCCGCGGGCCCTCGTCGCGGCCCTCGACATCGTCCTGCTTCAGGCGCAGGTGAAGGTCGGCACGGACATGACCCGGCGCGTGAAGGCGATCGTCGAGGTCGTCGGGACGGACCCGGAGTCGAACGAGCTGATCACGAACTCGGCGTACACCTGGAACCCGGCGGATGACACGTTCAACTACTCCGGTCACTCGTACGTCTACGAGAAGATCTCCCTCGCCCGGAACTGGAACCAGCGGAGGATGGAACAGGAGGTCAAGCGCCGCCTGGACATCTTCGAGTACATGAAGCGGATGGAGATCAAGAACTACCGGGATGTCGCGAAGATCGTGTCGTCGTACTACAAGGACCCGGACGGCATGATCAAGATCATCCGCGACACGCTGCAAGCGCAAGGCGTGGCGGTGCCCGCGGCCTGACGCGGCCTTACGGAGCCGCTCGGCGGACGCCGAGGGAGAACGCTCCCGATGCCGCGAGGCAGCCCCCGAGGACCAGGAACAGGATGGCATTCGCATTCCGTGCGAGGAGCCATCCGGCGAGCGCCGCGCCCAGCGATCCGATGCCGAAGACACTCAAGAACGTGAAGCCGAAGGCCAGCCCGCGAAGCGGCCGCGGCACTTCTCCGGTGACGAGCGTGTTCTGAAGCGGCTCGAGGGAGAACAGGAGAAAGCCGAACACCAGGGCGGCGGCGATGAAGGCGCCTCCCGGAGGGAGGAACGCCAGGAGGGCGAGAAGCGAGGCGGCCGCCGCGGACAACGGGAACAAGATCCGCTCGGGTCGACGGCGGTCGGCGAGACGACCGGACAAGACTTGCCCGATCGCGCCGAGTGCGAGACCCAGCGCGAAGAACCCAGCTCCGACGAACCGAGGGAGAAAGGTGAGCCCGCCTTGATACGCGAACCCCGCGAACATGTAGACGAGGAGGATGAACACGAACGAGCGACGCAACAGGACGACCTGCGGGCGGCTCGAACCGGGCACGGGAGTGGTCTCGGCCGGCAACCGCGCGACGGCGAGCAGGGCCAGCGCGACGAGGCCCGGGATGACGAGAAGGCCGGCGACAGGCCGCCACGACCAGCCGACGGCCAGCGCCGTGCCGACGTACGCAGGGCCTGCCGCGATCCCGAGGCTTCCGCCCATCCCGTGCCATCCCATGCCGCGGCCTTGTTCGGCCACGGCGCGGGAGATGATCGACAGCCCCGTGGGATGGTAGATCCCCGAGAAAAGGCCTAAGGCGCCCAGGGAGACGGTCAGGAGAGGGATCGACGGGCTCGCCGCGACCCCCAGCATCGACACGGCGATCCCCGCGGCACAAAGGAGCAGGAGGCGGGCGGGCGTCCCCCGGTCCGCAAGGAAGCCGAACGGGACGGCCCCGAGGCCGTAGAAGCCGTATCCGGCCGCCGCGAGGAGCCCCAGAGTCACGTCGTCCGCGCCGAACTCCATCTTCCAGGCGAGCAAGAAGACGGGGATCGACAAGATGTTCGCATGGACCACGCCGTGGAGGAAGCCGAGGACGGCCACGATTCGCCGATCCTCCCGTCGCATCCGGGGCCGCATCACCCGGGTGAGATAAGGACTTCTGCGGTCACATCCGCAGGATCGCGCGGACCGCTCCCGGAATCTCGAGGACCAGGCTCACGACGACCAACCAGAGTCGCCACGCCCCGCGAGGGAATTGCATGACAACGAAGAGGGCGAGGCAGGCCCATGGTCCTTTGGGAATCGTTCGGCCCACGCCGAACCGGCACGGCCGAACGACACACCGAGTGGGAGCGCGTCACGCGGCGAGCGGGCTCACAAGTCTTCTTCCTTCGAATCCTCGTCGTCGTTCGTTTCGGACTGGGATGCGGCTTCCTCGTCTTCCACCGCCTTCTTGACGATCTTCTTCTGGATGAGCGGTTGGGGCGTGATCGCCTTGCGAATCACGCGGCGCGGAATCGCGTCCGTTGCGGGAGCTCCGGCGGGGGCGCCCGACACGACGGTCGTCGCGGCTTGCGACGCAGAGGGAGTCTCGGACGGCGCGGCCCCACGGATCGGCTGGCGGGCCGCGGATGGGACTTGGACGACGGCCGCACCGCCCCCGCCGCCGCTCGGTGGGCGCTGCACTTCGCGCATGAGCGATCCGCACTTGTGGCAGACGTTGGCCGTCACGGAGTTGAGCGTGCCGCACGTCGGGCACGGCTTCGAGCCCATCTTGCGCATCTCCTCTTCCTCCCGGAGCCAGTCTTCGAACGTCACGAAGGTGGGTTGTTTCTTCCACCACTCCTGGAAATCGCGGTCCGAGAGATCGCGTCCGAGTTCCTTCGACGCCTCTTGACGCAGTTTCGACACGACTTCGTCGTACTGCAGACGCATCTTCCCCTCGTAGTCCGCCATTTCGACCTCGCCGGTCGCGAACTCGACGCCGCACTCCGGACACGACTTCACGTCGAGCGGGATCCAAGCCTGGCAGTTCGAGCACTTCGCCATGTCCTTCTCGAACTCGACCCCGCACTTCGGGCAGGTCGTCGCGTCCTCCGGGATGAAGGCGCCGCACTCGCCGCACTCGACCATCTTGCCGAGGCCATAGACTTTCCAGTACACCGTGATGCCGGCCACCACCGCGACGGCGGCGCCGAGGATGACCAGGAAGAGCCACCACGGGACGCCGAGGATCGGGACGGGGCTGCTCAGGAACGGCAGGGTCTTCTTCACCGTGATCGACTGGGTCTGCGGCCCGATGATGCCGGACGACGGCGTGACGACGACGTCGTAGGGACCATCCGCGAGCCCCGACGGCACGTTGACGGTGCCGAGGAAGAATCCGTCGCTCTGGGTGACCGTCGTGTTGGACGCCATCACGGCGGCCCCTTGCCGCAATTCGATTGTGAGTCCGACGCCTGAGATCCCGTTGTTCGTGCTCTGATCCCGGACATACCCGGTGACGCTCAGCGAAGACCCCGGCTCGAGCGTCTGGCCCGATGTCGGCGAGAGCATCGCGACGTAGCCCAGCGGCGGCTGCACGTTCAGCGTGATTGTCGCCGTGTTGTTCGCCTCCTGCGCGGCTCCGCCCTCGTTGATTCGGTTGTCCGGATCGACCTTGAGGAGGATCTGCTGGTTGCCGGTGAGGGGAATGCCGCTCACGTTCAGCGAGACGTTCAGGAACGTCCCGATGATCCGGCCGTCCACCCGACCGATCTGGGCCGCGCCGAAGAACGCCGCGACCGAGACGTTCAACGCGGCGGTCTGGCCCGCATTGTACACGAGGACGTAGATCGTGAAGGGCTGATTCTGCCTCACGGTCCGCACGCCGGGATAGTCGCCCTGGTGCAACGCCAGGTCCGGCGGGGTGAGCGCATTCACCGAGAACGTTGCATTGTTGTTGCCCAGAACATAGTCCTTGTTGCGGATGTCGCTCCCCGTCGCGGTCTTCAGGCTGAAGGTCAGGACATGGGCTCCCGTGGACGTCGGGCGCCAGAGCACCGTGAGCGTCGCGTCGACGCCGGGACTGATGTCGAACGTGACCGGTCCACCGACCCGCTGCGCTCCCTCCCAGACCTCCAGGATCGCTCCCGCGGCGCGATTCGTCCCGATGTTGTGGGCCACGACTCGCACATGGGCGTCGTTGTTCAGGACCGGGTCGGAGGCGAACTGGACGTCCGCGGACGAAATCGCCAGGTCGGGCCAGGTGAAGAGCGTGAAGGACCGGGAGAGGATGTTGTTCCGCTCATTCGTCTCACGGGTTACGCCGCCATCGGTGACGGCGGACAGCGGCGGGTCCACGACCGCGGACACGGTCCGGCTCGACTCGAGGGCGCCGTTCGGCCGCCAGATGATCGTGGCGGTCGTCGTCGCGTTCTTCGGGACGAGCGGGAGGACGGTGTCGTTGATCCAGACGCCGGCCGCGATATAGTCGAGCGGGGTGAAGTCCATGAGGCCGTCGCCATTCCGGTCCACGTTGTCCTCGAAGAAGCTCACCCGGACGTTGCGGACGTTCACTTGACCGATGTTGCGGATCGTCGCCGTTACCTGAATATCCGTGTTAATCGGCTGCAGTGCAGACGCGCCGTTCCCGCCCGAGACCGTCATCGCGGTGATGCTGAGGTCTGGGGTCAGGCTGGAGAACGTGAGTTGTGAGAGCGTGTTGCCTGTCACGAGGGCGGAGGCCGGGGCGTCGGGCTGGTACGTGGTCAGGTCGACGACCGCGGATCCGGTGGCGACGTACGAGTTGTTCAGGATCCGGGCCGAGGTCGTCCGACTCTCCGCGAACGCTCGGTACAGGATCGATCCGCCCGGGGCCGAGACGGGCCACGTCGTCGAGTTCGCGAAGTAGATGTCGTCGACCGCGGGGTCCGGGACCGTGAAGGGCGTCAGCGTATTCGGGTCGAGGCGTTGGAGCATGATGTGGACATTCGCGTCGGCGAGGAGCGTCCCCGTCCCGTCGACCGCGTTGACGTGGAGCCACCAGTAGCGGCTCACCTGGGCGCCTCCGGTGATCATGCCGACCCACCACGAGCCGCTCGGATCGAACGTCTGCACCGAGGTGAGTTGGACGTTCTGAGTGCCGCCGAAGACGAGTTGGGACGTCTGGACCTGGTTGAACGTGGTGTTCCGGATGTCGAGGTCGACGGTGTTCGCGTTCCCGTCGTCCGTCGTGAAGGCGAGGGTCGTGACGCCCGTGAGGGTCGCGTCCCAGAGATGCGTCGTCTGAACCGTGTCAATCCAGAGGCCGGGACCGAGGAACCCATCGCGCACCAGGGTCGCGCTCCCGCCGAACAGGGTCACGTTCGCGTCGATCGCCGTGTCGGACATCGTGACGCTCGAGGTAGGCCCCTCTTCGCGGAGCATGCCGGGGGAGCCGCGGGCCGCCAACGTGAGGGCGCTCCCTCGGCTCGTGACCAGCGTCCCGCCGTTCGCGACGTAAAAGGGGAGCGGGTAGTTGCTCCAGACCGTGGAGTTGACCAGGGTCAACCGGCCTCCCGAGAGGATCTTCACGTACGCCCGCGAACTGCCGTCCGAGCCTTGGTCGACGTACAGGCCGCCGTCGGTGATCGAGACGGAGCCGGAAATCTCGAGACAGCTCGACACGGACACGGAGCCGACAATCTGCCGGTCGAACGACCAGGCGGTGACTCCGGTCGGGCACACCTGCAGACCGCTGAAGGACATCGTGACCGATTTGGAATTGTTCGCGGCGCTGACCGCCGGGTACGGGTCGTAGAACTCGTCGCCGATCGTGCTCGAGGCCGCGTACGTCACCTGCTGGTGGTAGTTCCCGAAGGACTCGGCGTTCGGCAGGCTGGCCGTCGTGATCTGGTCCGTGAAGAGCGGGATGAGCGCGAGCCCGTCGGAGTTCGTGCGGTTCCACGCGTTCGTGCCGCTCGAGGTGCGACCAAGATACCACAGGGTGCGTGAAGTAGGCGTCGTCGCGAGGGCGTTGTCGGGATACTGCGCAGTCGTGCTGCTCGGACTGAGCGTCGACCAGACGGTCGCCCCGCTCACCGGGATCCCGCTCGAGTCGACGACGGTCGCATAGAGCCATCGCATCAAGTCCACATTGCCGCCCGCGGCGGTGGGCCGGAACGCCGGCTGCCAGTCCGCTTTCGCGGCCGGGTCTTGGGTGCGGTCGATCGTGATGTTGTACAGGTACGCGTTCGAGGTTCCATCGACGCGCAGCTCGTTGTGCGCGCCGGCTACGTTCGAGTAGTCCACTCCGAGATAGGAGTCGTAGGAGTACAGGTTGCTCGTCGCGGTCAGGAGGAGGTTTCCGGGGGTGCCGCCGGGGTATTCGTAGAGCCGTTCGATTCGAGAGCGATACAGGCTCCCGGTCGTGGTCGTCCAGGCCATCAGGGGCGCGTCGTTGTTGTCATCCGTGTTGATGCCGAGACCGGAGAGCTCGGAATCGGTGAAGCCGGTGATCCTCGAGTCCGTGACGTTGATCGTGGCGCTCGTGGCGTTGAACCAACCGGGGAATTTCAGCGAAGCGCCGTTCTTCATCGTGAACCGGCTGTTCGCGCCCGAGACCGTGAAGGCCAGTTTCAGGAAGGGAGAAATCGAGTCCGTCTGGGTCGTGACGATCGAGTGGTCGAGCACGAGTTCGCCGCCCGCGTTCACGTTGAGCGCGTAGCCTTCGTGCGATGTGTCCTTGGAAAAACTCAGGCCGCCGTCGGTCAGCGTGAGGCTGCCGCCGGAGTTGATGCTGATCGTGCCGTCGACCGAATAGAGGATTCCGCTGCACACTTGCGCGTTCGTGATCGTCCAGTCCCCGGTGATGACGCCACCCACCTGGTCGCAGGTTCCGGCCCGCGCGGCCGGGGCGAGCGCAAGGATCGCAGCGAACAGAGCGCCGAGGGCGACCGACCAAACGATGAGGAGCGTGGGGGCCCTCGCACTCCGTCCGGCCCGACTAGACATCGGACCACCTTTCGAGGTTGAGGCACCGGGCTAGCTCCTGAGAAATGCGACCGGTGGGCATGGACCGCTGCCCATCCGGGACAGATTCTTAAAAAGGTTCTCGGATGATTATCCGTCCCGATACGTAACTGTTCTCAGGCAGGAGAACATCCGAATTTTCCAGGAAGTCATCTTTTATCTGGCCTTGGTAATAAAAGAACAGGTTCAATCGACGGCTGTCGTCCCCGCCGGCGCCGCGTCCCCGCACCAACGAGACCCGCGGCCGTGGCGATCCTCGATGGCCTAGGATCGCACGACTCCTTCGCGCGGTGTCAGACAGGAAGTCCCGCGTTCACGCTCGACTTCGACATATGTCCGTGTACCGGGAGAAGGGCCGTCCACGCGTGCCTCGTGATTCTCACGCTATCACGGGTTGGTAACTACCACGAACAATTTATATATCGTCGGGTCGGGTGCGAGAGTGTTCTCCCTAGCCCACCGGGAGGCCATCTCATGCGAACCATCCTCCGCGAAGACGAGTCGGGTGTGTCGGAAGTCATCGGCACGATCCTGATCCTCGCGATGACCGTCGTGCTGTTTTCCGTGATCATCGTCTGGGTGTCTGCCATCCCCACGCCCGCGGCGCAGGCCCGGACCGACATGCAGTCCGTGATGAACCCAATCTATAACGGGCTCGGTGTGGAGATCGGCGTGAATATCACCCTCACCCACCAGGGCGGCGAGGCGCTGCAGCCCGTGCCGACGATCATTTACGTCACGTCGCAGCGCGGTACGAACGCCCCGCAGACGGACATCGTCATCCTGCACAAGTTCAACGGCTTCCTGGCGACCCCGAGTGGCCTCCTGGACGGGACCGACAGCGTCTGGGACATCGGCGAGCGCTGGGCGTACAAGAGCTTCAGCCTCCGGTCCTCGGACCAAATCACGGTCATTATCGTCGATAACCTGAAGAGCGTCATCCTATGGAGTGGCCCAATGAATGCGCCGGCCGGCACGCGTCCCCCGGTCTTTGTCGATAAATGGACGGACGGAATCTTGGCCACGGAAGAGATCGACCCAGTCCAGGCGACCCAGGGATTCTACATCTTCGCGAAGCTCATGGACCCGGACAACGACCTGAATGTGAATTCGGTTTACGTGACGATCACCGCATGGTATGGGTCAGGCACTTCGTGTGCCGCCCCCCAACAGATGAAAGATAACGGGGTTTCCCCGGACCGCATCGCCGGAGACAAGATTTTCTCCTTCGGAGCGAACGCCTGCACGAAACCTCCGTATCCCGCCCTCAGCTGGGCCGGATCCATCATTCTGCTAAATGCGACTGACTTGAAAGGCCACCAGACGACGACCCGCCTCGTCTTGGACGTGGTTGCGCCCCTCACCGGCGGAGGTGGGAATGGCGGGACGATCCCGAGCCAGCTGTGGCAATACATCGGCTACGTCCAGATTCGGACCGGGGAGGTCTGGGTGTCGAACCTCAGTAACCCGTACAACTCGCCGAGCACGTACCAGCCGTACCGGGTCACGCGAGCCCAACTTAACGGGAACGGCGGAGCCATATTCCATTACAAGATGGTGAACCACGGCAACACCACGATCTTCATCGATGGATGGAGTGAAGCGTTCTTCCAGAACACCCAGTCCGCGAGCGGTGCCGTCGCCTTCATTGTCGCGCCGTGCAGCACGGCGATCGCGGCGAACGCGGGCGGAGTCGCACCGTACCCCGGCACGGCTGGGAACATCAACGATTTCCAGTACGCCCATACCGGCTTGCCGGTCGGGTGTTCCGTGACGAGTCCTATCGCGGTCTTCGACATCAACACTTTCAACCAGGACACCGGTGGCACCCCGTACGTGATGTTAGC
Source organism: Thermoplasmata archaeon (assembly GCA_035557795.1). Taxonomy (GTDB): domain Archaea; phylum Thermoplasmatota; class Thermoplasmata; order RBG-16-68-12; family RBG-16-68-12; genus RBG-16-68-12. The sequence continues at coordinate 27,702 of DATMDM010000098.1, forward strand.
GTACGCCAAGACACCATTCTCCACGGGCTCTGCCAATGTCTGGGGCTCCGCCACCTTCTTCATGAGCATCCTCGTCTCGGGCATGGCGGGTCCCGCGAACTACACGTACGCGCAACTCGCCGGGACCGGACCCAACCCGAACAGCTGCGGCGGGCTCGGACCGGCGTACAACCCCTTCAACCACCTGAACGACCCGATCGTGGCGTGCCGGACCTCGTGGTACGCCCAAGTGATTCCGTTCATCGGGATGGTCGTGTACTAGGGGATTGCGAGTCAAGGCTTGGCGATTGCCAACGCCCCATTCGATTGAGCCGCTCCGTCCGACCGCTAGCGGCTGGATCCGAGGTCCGACACGTTTACGAACTCCTGCGCATTCCAAACTGCTCGGAATGACTGCCCGGGGGGCAAGGGCACTCTGCCCGAAGCGGCGCTGCAAGGTGAAGGTGCCACTTCTGGTCGCGATAGCGCGAAGACATGAATGCGCATATCGGGGGTACCCAGCAGGATGTTGAGCACCGGTTGTACCGCGATCGAACCGGGCCCGGGCGAGCCGGGCGTCTGGGACGAATCCCATAGATGAGCCGCATGTTCGATCCCAATATGATCCATCCGCTTCGCGACGGCGGTATCGTATGGGTCTTCTATTTCCGAAAGTCCGAGGTCCCGCAGCGGGAACTCGAGATCGTTTCATGGGCCAAACGCGGACAGCTCCTGCGCCTCGCGGTCACCTTCGGATCGGTGGACCCGGAAACGCGCGAGTACAGGAGTACGACGGCTGTCCATCTCTGGCAAATGGACACCCTGCCCTCGACGGTCTCTTGGCGCGAGGTCTTCGTCCATGTGTTTACGCATGAGCCATTGCATCACGTGATCGGCCGGTTTCTTGCCGAGATCGCGGAGCGCGGAGACCAGGAATGGGTCATCCAGCGGCTCGGCGACGGTCGTTGGTGGTAGGTCCACCCTTGTCGTAACATCGGCGTAGAAGCCCTCGTTCTCCGCCACGCCCGCACTCCGGGACGGGCAAACTACCTCTGGTTAGTTAGTATCCCGGAAATCCTTAACGAGTCAATTCCCCGCTGCCGGTCTTGGGTCTTGCGGAGCAATCGAGCCCTGAAAGCGTTAAGCGCGCGCAATTCCATTCCGTTGTACGTCTGGGACGACGACAGTTTGGGACCCCTTTACTCAGAATGGGGGAATTTCGAGAACTGGCTGAGGTATTACGGATGGGTGTTCCGGGCTCTGGTCTTTCTATTGACTCTGTCGATTCTGATTAACCTCTGGTTTTACTGGGAGCGTTGGGCGCACCTGCACCTGCTCAAGAACGCGATAGGGAACGTTACGGATTAAGAAGCGATGTGGGGGGAGTCCTGGCCGTTCTGGGAGGAGTCATTACCCTCATCGCCCAGATTCTGCCATGGGTGGGATTTAGACCGACATCGGCCTGCCCAGGGTGCGGCGGGTACGGCGCATCTGGTTTGATCTATGAAGGAGGGGCCATCATCGTTCCGTTGTTCGGCCTCTTTTGGCTCACGGTCTTCGCAGTTCCAAGGAAAGTCGCCGCGATTCTGGGTGTCATCTGGGGAGCACCGGCGTTTCTCCTGTCAGCGGGAGCGCTTGCGATTATTCCCGGGCCTGCGACCCATGTCGAGTACGGGGCTTACATGAGCATCGTCGGATCCCTCGCCCTGATTGCCGGTTCGGCGTTTGCCTTCATGGAGGCAGATACGATTCAGTCACCGATACCGTTGGCCGAGACACCGCCTTCGACGCGTTAGGCGATCCTGTGTGAGAGAGAGCCAAAACACAAACAGTTTCCGGGGGGTCATACCGCGGCGGAACCCGAAAGGCTCGACAAAAGAAGCGGGGCTTTGTAAACACACTCAGCGGGCGAGAACCAGGAATCCCGGGCGGTCAGTCCGGTCGACTTCCGGATCAATCTCGCCTCTCTACACCGGGTCGACTTCCAGAGAGGTCGACGGCGCGATGCCCTTTTTGTCAGCCGGAATGGAGCCCTCACTGCCGAAGAAGGCTCGGCCTACCAAACAGGAAAAGAAAAGGGGTTGGGGAAGGCCGGCTCAGAGATCGTCGGACGACGCATTCTCGCCGTTCTGGCCTTCCGAACTCTCGCCTTCCTTGCCTTCGATCGGCTTCTTGATGACGCGCTTCTGCACGATCGGTGCGGGCGCGTTGGTCGGCCCGGGCGGAGACATCGGCCCGCGGGCCTGGATTCTGCGCGCCGGAGCGCCTGCGACGACCGCTCCACCGCTCGGTGGGCGCTGATCGCGCATCAAGGATCCGCACTTGTGGCAGACCGTGGCCGTCACGGAGTTGAGGGTGCCGCACGTCGGGCACGGCTTCGAGCCCATCTTGCGCATCTCCTCTTCCTCGCGGAGCCAGTCTTCGAAGGTGAGGAAGGTCGGCTGCTTGCGCCACCACTCCTGGAACTCGGTTTCGCTCAGGCTGCGGCCCAGCTGTCGGGAGGCTTCTTGCTTGAAGCGAGCGATGACCTCGTCGTACTGGAGGCGCATCTTCTCCTTGTAGTCGGCCATCTCGAGCTGACCCGTCGCGAACTCGACGCCGCACTCCGGGCACTGCTTCACGTCGACCGGGATCCAGGCCTGGCAGTTCGAGCACTTCGCCATGTCCCGCTCGAACTCGACCCCGCACTTCGGGCAGGTCGTCGCGTCCTCCGGGATGAAGGCGCCGCACTCGCCGCACTCGACCATCTTGCCGAGGCCGTAGACTTTCCAGTAGAGCGACACGCCGATCGCGACGGCCGCTGCGGCCGCAAGGATGACCAGGAAGAGCCACCACTCGATGCCGAGGACCGGGACCTTCTGGAACAGGAAGGACGACGATCTCTGCACGGAGATCGTGCGGGTGTCCGGCTGAATCAGTGTGGTCGCCGGCGTCACGACGATCGTGTACGACCCGTCCTGGGTGGTCTGGGGCACCGTGATCGTCCCGATGAAGAAGCCGTCACTCGCCGACATCGTGGAGTTCGTCGCGAGGACCGTGGCGCCGCTGCGCAGCTCGATGTTCAGGACGACGCCGCCGATGCCGTTCGAGCCCGAGTCCCGAACGTATCCCGTGACGCCAAGCGAGTTGCCGGAGACGACGGATTGGCCGCTCGACGGGGTCAGAATCGCGGTGAACCCGGCCGGCGGTGGCTGGACGGTCAAGGTGATGTTGGCGAAGTTGTTGCTCTCCTGCGCGGCTCCGCCCTCGTTGATCGTGTTGTCCGGGTCGACGATGAGCTCGAGCGTGTGCGACCCGAGGGCGCCGATGCCGGCCACGTTCAACGTCTGGTTCAGGGACGTGACGACCGTCAGGCCGTTCACCCGGGCGACCTCGCTCGCGCGGTTTCCGTCAAGGTAGGCCCCGACCGAGACCGCCGTCGCGGTGGTCTGCCCCTGGTTCGAAATCAGGGCGTATGCCGTGAAGGGCTGGTTCTGCAGGACCGTCATCGTGGCGCTCGCCGGCTGCACGGTCAGGTCTGGTCCCGTGCGCACCTGTACAGGGAGGGACACCGAGACCTGCTTCGTGTTGTTGTCCGCGTTGATCGCCGGGTACGGGTCGAAATTCACGCCGCCCGGGCCCGTCGTCGCGCCAAAGGCGATCGTCAGCTGGTAGTTGCCGAACGATTCCGCGTTCGGTAGGCTCGCGGTCGTGATCAGGTCCGTGTACAACGGGATTGTGGCGAGGCCGTTCGCATCCGTGCGGTTCCACGCGTTCGCGCCGCTCGCGGCCTTCCCGAGGTACGAGAGGGTCCGCGCGCTCGGCGTCGTGGAGAGACCGTTGTCCGGATACTGGGCGGTCGTCGTGCTCGGACTGAGGGTCGACCAAATCGTCGCGCCGCTCACCGGGAACCCGGTCGAATCGATGACGGAGGCCCGGAGCCACCGCAAGAGGAACACGTTTCCGCCCGCGGCCTGCGGCACGTACGCGGGCTGCCACGACGACTTGAGGACGGGGTCCTCGGTTCGGTCGACCGTGACGTTGTACAGGTACGCGTTCGAGGTTCCGTCGACCTGCAGCGTGTTATGCAGCCCGAGGACGTTGGAGAAGTCGACTCCGATGTACGTGTCGTACGCAAACAGGTTGCTGGTGGCGGTCAAGCCAAGGTTGCCTTCGACGGGGCCCGTGGCATTGCCGCTGGGCGCGCTCGCGTTCTCATAGATCCGTTCGATTCGGGATCCGTAGAGGCTCGCGGTCGTGGACGCCCAGGAGATCAACGGACTGTCGTCGTTGTCGTCCTGATACACTCCGACGCCGAAGAGCTCGGTCGATGTGAAACCGGTGATTCGCGAGCCGGTGATGTCGATCGTCGCGCCGGTCGCGTTGAACCAACCGGGGAATTTCACGGTCGCGCCGTTCTTCATCGCGAAGTGGCTGCCCGCGCCCGAGACTGTGAAGGCGAGCTTCAGGTACGGCTTGATTGCATCCGTCTGGGTCGTGACGATCGAGTGGTCGAGGACCAGTTCGCCGCCCGCGTTCACGTTGAGCGCGTAGCCTTCATGAGCCGTATCCTTGGAGAAACTCAAACCTCCGTTGACCAGCGTGAGGCTGCCTCCGGAGTTGATGTTGATCGAACCGTCGACCGAGTAGACGATTCCTGTGCACACCTGAGTCGTGGTGACCGTCCAGGTCCCGGTGATGACGCCACCGACCTGGTCGCAGGTTCCGGCCCGTGCGGCCGGGCTGAGTGCCACAAAGGCGGCGAAGAGGCCACCCAGGGCGACGGACCAAATGATCAAACACGTCAGGGCCTTCCCATTCCGTTCGGATCGGCTAGACAACCCAAGACCTCCTGAGGTCGAGTCGGCCGAACGCATCCGGAGGACTACGACCGGTGGGCATGTTGCGCGGGCCATCCGGGGCCTCTTTATAAATAGGTTACCGCGCGATTATCTATCCCGATACGCACCTGTTCTCACGCGGAAGAATAACGCGGGAATATGGAGAGAATGATTTTATCATCTCACACGGATAGAAATGGCCAAAAATCGCGGAAATTCGACCGAAAAATGTGAGAAAACCGAATGGCCTTGAGCCCGTGCATCGTCTTTGCGTGGACTCGACCACCCGGCTCAGATCACTTTCTTCTTCATGACCTTCTTCACGCTGACGGGGGCCTTCTTCGACGCTTTGTCGTCATCGGCCATCCGGTGCCCGCATGCGTAGCACATGATCGCATCGGACGAGATCATCGTGCCACAGGCTGGACAAGGGATCTCGGACTCTCCCTCCGTCTCAGATGTTTCCTCCGCGGCCGCTTCGTCCTGGAGACGGTGCCCACATGCGTAGCACATGATCGCATCGGACGAGATCATCGTGCCACACGCCGGACAGGCCATTTCTGATTCGCCTGAAGCGGACTCCGCCTGTATGGCGACCTTCGCGACGGGTTTCGCCATCTGCGCGACCGCGACCGGCACCTGCGCTGCCGCCTTCGCGACCGCGGGCGCCGGACTGGATGGGACCGGTTGAGGCCGCAATCCCGCGGACGACACCGGCGCCGTGGGCACCGGTCTCACGGAGACGGCAGGCCCTGCAGCAGGCGTCGAAGGCATCGCCTTCATCGACTGTTCTTGGGCGATCAACTGTTTCTCCCGCTCGAGGAGCCGCTTCCCTTCTTCGGCGATCTTCGCGCGGGCCGCCGCAAAGTTTTCCTCCTCGACCGCGAGCTTCTTTTCGCGCTCCATGAGCTCGCGGTTCCGACCGATCTGGGCGTCGAGCGTGGCCTTCTGGTCTTCGAGGAGCTTCACAATCTGCTCTTGCCTCGTGGCGATCTCGGTCTTCCGCGCTGCGATGTCCTTCACATGGGTGACAGCCTCGGAGTCACGTCGAGCGATGTCCTCTTCCCTCCGCACGAGCGAATCGAGGCGTTTTGCGAGTTCCTGCTCGCGCGACACCAGCGAGTTCTCCTTCGCGAGCACCTGTTGCCTCGTGGAATCGAATTGCTGCGCCTGCTCGGCAATCGCCCGCTCGCTCTGCTCGAGCTCCTTCTCTCGGGCCCGCAGCCCTTTCTCCCGGCCGACGAGCGAGTCCCTCTCTTCCGAGAGCGAGGTCCGTTCCTGTTCGAGGACCCGGCGGTCTTCCTCGATTTTGGCCGCTTGATCCTGAAGGGCGGCCTCGCGCTCCCTTCGTTCCGCATCCTGGGACTTCAGGCTTTCTTCTACTTTCTTCAGTGCATCCAGCGCGTCTAGGATCGATCCTTCGGCCATTTAGGGTGCCCTCCGATGTTCATGCATGGCGCCGAGCCTCCCTGGCGTCGGCGTGTGAACGTCCCTCATGAATTCCCTCCCGCCTCGAAGATCGGCCCGAGGACGGTGAGTCCGCCTTTCCGGACCTCGATCGCGTGTTTCTCCATCGAGTGATCGACGGATCGCATCTTCTCGACCTGGAGGTACCGCACGAGCTTCCCGCGGGACCGGTCCAGTCCCAGCACAACGATGCCATCGACGAGAAACCCCTCGTTTCCAAGGAGCTGACTCTCCCCGTTCGGCGCCCGCTCCATGACCACGAGGCACGTGAGTTCGTTGTCCCGGAGCATCTTGAAGAAGTAGAACATCCGCTTCCGCATGTTGGTCGTGTTCTCCATGAGCGAGTAGAGGGCGCCGAGGGAGTCGAGGGCGAACAGCTTGAACTTGTGACCGTGCACCTTGCGGTAGTGACCGATCATCCGCTCGATGAAGGCGAGGTAGTCCGTCTGGTCTTCCGGGCCGACGACTGCATCGATCTCCCGGAGATCTGTGAAGTCGCTGATCTGCATGTTCATCGAGAGTTCGACACCGAGGGACTCCATGTTCCGTAGGTGCGACTGGACGGTCTCTTCGAGGGTGGTGTACAGCCCGAACTCTCCGGTGTCTTTCAAGTAACGCGACATGAGCGTGTAGCAAAACGAAGTCTTCATCGACCCGGGCGGGCCCGTGACGAGGATGACCTTCGGTGGGACGATGTCGCTCCGAATCACTTTGTCCAGACCGTCGATTGCACTGCGAAACGCCATGGCCGCGCCGGATACGCATCACACGGGGGCAGGGCTCACTTAATCGTTTTGAGGTGATTATCTGGGCTGAGGACTTATCATTCTCTGGACTGAGTCCGGAAAGTCTTAGTACGCAGTTTCCAGATAGAAACGTGTCGACGAGTTCGAGGTGTCGGCTTACGCCAGCGAAGGAAACGAAAGTCTGTCCCGTCTGTGACACTCCAATCGACGCGGACGCACGCGTGTGCCCTTCGTGCCAGACGGACCTGACCTTGTTCGACATCAGCGGGGGCACGGATCCGCTCGAGATGCCCGTCAAGGACGGTCGGAGCATCGACGAGATCCTCGCCTCGATCATGGAAGGCAAGGAAGACCACCGCGAAATCTTCGAGACGCTCAAGAACGTCGCCCGCGAAACCCCGGAATCGGCCGAGGTCGGCGCCGAGGCGAAACCGAGACCCGCCACGGAGGCCGCGGCCGATCTGGGCGAGCAGTTCCTCTGCCCCGTCTGCGAGACGCTCGTCTCGGCGGACGCGACCGTGTGTCCGGGTTGCGGGGCGGAATTCTCCGAAGGCGAGGCGACGGAATACGAATGCCCCGTGTGCAAGACCTCGGTCCCGGCGGACGCGGACCGCTGCCCGAGTTGCGGGGTCCGGTTCGCGGAAGACGCGCAGACCGCAGCCGCCCCGATGGGGAAGATCCGGCCCCCTCCGGTCGTCGAGACCGTCCGGGCGGAGGCTCCCATGGCGCGGTCGTTCGCAGGTCCCGCGGCCACCGCGAAGCCGGCTCGGAGCCCCCTCCAGAACCGGATCGACCAACTGCGGCGGACCCGGCGGGAATCGGAGCGCCGCATTCCATCCGGAGACCGAAAGCTCCTCTACCGCGAACTCCCGAAATTAGTGAACGAGGTGAAGCCTCTCTTGGTCTCGGCCAAACGGATCGGGCTCGAAATCGAGGAGGGGAAACGGATCATCAACGACGCGATCCAGGCGGGCAAGGGACGCGACATCGAGCGCTCGGTCATGCTCATCGCGGACGCCCGGCGCACGCTCGACGTGGCGTTCGTCGACTTCATCGGCGGACAAATCGATACATTCCTCCAAGAACTCCGCGCCGCGAAGGGGGATGCAGGCGTCCAGGCGGCGACCCCGAAGCTCCAAGAGGCCGTCGGTCGGCTGGAAGCCGGCGACTACGACGCGGCCTGGGACCGGCTCCAGTTGGCGCTCGGCACGTTCCAGATCGATGCGAAGGATTTCCACGAAGCCCGCCAGATGATCGATGGCGGCGATCGCCTCGCGCGCGAGGTGCGGGCCATGGGGATGGACCTCCGCGACGCCGAGCGACTCCTCCGCCAAGGCCGCGAATCGCTCGACCGGCGGGACGCCTCAGGCGCCTTACGGTTCGGGAAGCAGGCGCAAGAGCGCATGAAGCGAGACGTCCCGGCTTTCGTTCAAGAGGAGATGCGGAAAGCGCGCAACGAACTGCTGGACTTGAAGGTGCGAGGCAACGACCTCTCCCGACCGATCGGCATCCTCAAGGAGGCGAGCACCCTCGTGAAGCAGGGGTCCTGGGGAGATGCGCTCCGCCAGATCCGCGAGTTTCACAAGGCGGTTCGAAGTCTCGAGTAGGTCCTCGACAATCACGGATACCGGATGACTTCCATCTCTCGCTCGAGTGTCTTGAGCTCTTGGTCCTTCAACGTCGCGGGCCCGAGGGAAATGATGAACGCGTAGCGACTCTCGGAGATCGCATCCAGCAGCCGTCGCACGAACATCAACACGGCGTCGAACGAACTGTTCGAAACCAGGTATTCGATTCCGTCCAAGAGGATGGCCCCGCGAGTCTGCTTCCCCATGAAGTCCTCGATCTCGTAGACGATTCGCTCGAGCGCAGGGGCGATCGTCTCCTCCGCAGAGCCCTCGCGGTCCGTGAGCCATAGGACGCGTTCCGTCGGCAAGTCATGGGCCTGCCGCACGCGTTTCGGGTTCGTGCGGGTGATGACCAGGCCGCCGCCCCCGCCACCGAGGAAATCCGTCAAGAGGCGGAACGCCCGGGCGGGTCGCTCCTCCTCTATCAGGTAGCTGCGGCCTGGTGTAAGCTCGTGGTTTGCCGTCGCGGCGCTCGGCGGACGGTCCGCCCGCTCCTCCGCAATCCGCTCATGCATCGGTTGCGCGATCGGTTCCGCCGTCGGTTCCGCGGTCGCACCGGACAAGACTTCGCGGGCGAGATCCTGGGTGAGCGGGCGATGCATCAACGACGAGAACGCGACGACCCGATTGAAGGCCCCACCGAGCTCTCGGACGTTGTTGGCCACGAGGTTCGCGATGCACGTCAGCACTTCCCCCTCGATGGCGATGTTCTCGTCGCGAGCGCGACGCTCGAGGATGGTCACGCGCATCAGGAGGTCGGGAGGCTCGATGCCGGCGACGAGCCCGGATTCGAAACGCGAGATCAGGCGCTCGTCGAGGTTCGGGATCGACTTCGGGGCGCGATCGCTTGCCAGGACGATTTGCTTCTGCGTGTCGTGCAAATCATTGAACGTGTGGAACAGTTCCTCGTGAACCTCCGGCATGCCGCTCAGGAACTGAATGTCATCGATCAGAAGGCAATCCATGCCGCGCATGCGCTCCCGGAACGCGGAGAGGGTACCGACCTCCTTCGCGTTGGCGAGGCTCGACGCGAACGTTTCGCAGGTCATGTACAGCACTTTCGATTCCTTCGCATGGGACGCGACGTAATTCCCGATCGCATGGAGGAGATGCGTCTTCCCGAGGCCCGGCCCGGACGTGATGAGGAGCGGATTGTACTCCTTGGCCGGCTGCTTCGCGACCGCAACCGCGGCGCCGTGGGCGAACCGGTTGCTCTCTCCGACGATGAACGACTCGAACGTGTACGCCTGGACGAGATTCGTCGCCGCATCCCGCGCGGGCAACGATTCTTCGAGGCCCTTCCGCGCGACGTCTTCGGTCGAGTATGGACCGCCTTCGGGCCGCAGGGCCTGCTGTTGCTTCATGACGAGATCCAGGACCTTTCTCGTGCGCTCTTGCGAGTCTCGCCCTCGCTCCAGCTCGACCTGGCGACGCGCTTCGATCTGGCGCAGGCTCTCCACCGCATCCCGGAGGCTTTCGACCTCCGTGTCGATGTCGGGGTGTCTCACGGGGTCCTTGAGTTTCTCCCGGAGAATCGCGGCTCGGGATTCGAATCCGGAAACGTCGAGGCCGGCCAACATCTCGCCGACGGCTTCGGCCTTCTTCACGCCGTCGCGCATCGCGACGACGGACGCTGCGAGGATTGATGGTTCGGCATCGAGGTTCGATTCGACGGAGGAGACGTCGTACCCTTTGTCCTTCCACGCGCGGATCTGCTTCTCGACCTCCGACCGTTCCATTGTCTGCGGGATCTTGGTCTTCTTGACGACCTTCGCGGGCCGTTCGAGGATCGAGTCCGCGTACTCTCTCACCAAACCGTCCATGTCGACTCGGGCGTGGAGCTCCAAGATGCACGACTCGTCGTAGGAGTCCTGCCAGACTTTCTTCAGCGCGCTCCGCCCGCGGTCTTGTGTGCCGTCCCGATGGTACAGGCTCGCCTCCGGGTTCCCGCCGCGGAGGAGGACGATTCCCTCGGACCGTTTCCCGCTCCCGCCCCGAACCGTGCGGACGTAGCCGGAGAACGAGTACTTCTTCAAATCGATGAGGAGCTGCTTGAGCGCGTTGGGACCGCCCCGCGTGGTACGGATGAGTTTTCCCTCTGGAAGGAGGAGGTCCTGGGGCGTAGAGGTCCCTCGGTGGCGACGGCCCATTCCCGAGGCCCCTCTAAAAAGGTTCCAACCTAGTTTCCTCGTTTGAGAACCGTGAGGCATCCGCCGCGGCGGTCGACGCGCACTCGCGATGCGAAAGGACTATGACGGTTGCAAAGTCAGGGCATAACAGACCTGGCTCGGATATCGGACACTCTCATTGCGAAGTCCGACGTGCTAATCTTCCGCGCTTCCAAGTCGGCCCACAGTCGGACTACTTCGGGCGGCGGAAAGCCTCATCTGGTTTCCACGAGCCGTGCCGCAATCACCTGGTTTTGGGAAGGTCGAGTCAAGCGCGCGATGGTCGCCGCTGGCTCCTCCACAGAACGAACAGGAGTGCGAAGGCCAGCAGGTACAAAACCGTAATGACCGCCGGATTCGGGATGGCCCTGTCGAATCCGTCCGGCGTGTAGGCGCGGATGAGGTTCAAGGTCAAGGCCACAGCCAATGCAAGAAGAATGACGACTGCGGCAACGATAAGAGAGTCGCGGACGAAATTCCAGGGTGGCATGCCGAAACATCTATCCCTTGGTTACGGCAAAGCTCTTCCGGCGGGGAATCACCTGATTTTGGCACTTGGCGGGAGAATACCCTCTTGTCTTCGAGCGCGGAGTATGACAAATCGAACGAGCAAGACGACGCCCACAAGTACTGCGAAAAGCAAGCCTTCGACCGCTCCAAAGAAACGGACCAAAAGCACGCCGCCGATGAACGCAAGCATCGTGAGGAGTTTCTCAACGCTGTATTCGGCCGGTGCCTTCTTTGGGACCTTCCTGGCGCGCTTTGGGACACGCGGCGCAAGAATGACCGGCGACGCGGATGCATCGTTTTCCATGCAGAAACCTCTATCTCTCCATGTCGGCAAATTCCTTTCGATTCGGGACATCGGGGCCGCGTTGCCGTGAGCCGCCGGCCGCTACGCTGAACCGTGGGAAAGAAAAAAGGAAAGGGGGCAAGGGCCAACGGCCCGCCCACATGCTGGGAACACGGGGACAGATGAACGGTCTTCGTGGGAATCTCTTACGCTCCGACTTCGTCACCGATAGGACTATTATGCTCCGGGATTTTGCGTCGTATGTGATGGCCCGGGACTTCTTCACGATGGATGACTTTGACCTCTCGGGCCGCACGGTCCTCCTGCGAGTGGACATCAACTCTCCGATCGACCCTGCGACCGGCGAACTCCTGAACGATGCGAGGATCCGGGAGCACCTGCTCACGATCCGGGAGCTGCGAGGAGCGAAGGTCGTGTTGCTTGCGCACCAGTCGCGACCGGGAAGGGACGACTTCACGACCCTCGAGGTGCACGCAGAGCGGATCGCCGCACTCCTGGGACGCACCGTGCGGTACGTTCCGAGTCTCTTCGGTCGGCCCGCAATCGAAGCGATCGAGTCGATGCACGTCGGGGACGTCATCGTGCTCGAAAACACCCGCTTCTATTCGGAGGAAGAAGCGCTCGCGGACACGAAGCTCGAGAAGATGGCGAAGACCCACATCGTGAGCCGGCTCGCACCGCACGCGGACTTCTTCGTCCTCGATGCGTTCGCCGCGGCCCACCGGGCGCAACCGAGCCTCGTCGGGTTCTGCGAGGTCCTGCCCTCCCTCGCGGGTCGCGTGATGGAGCGCGAGCTAATGATGCTCACCCAGGCGGTCCAGCAGCCCGAGCGACCGAAGATCGCGCTGCTCGGAGGCGTGAAGGCCGACGACTCCATCGCGGTTGCGCGGCACATGCTCGAGAAAGACCTCGTCGACAGCGTCCTCACGTCCGGAGGTGTCGCGAACCTGTTCCTCGATGCGGCGGGAATCGACCCCGGTAAGCCGACGAGCGACTTCATGCGCCGAGAAGTCGAAGACTACGATGCGCACCGGGCGATGTGCAAAGAACTCCTCGCACGGTTTCCCGGTCGGATCCTGCGGCCCATGGACGTCGTCCTGAACGACGACGGCGTGCGGAAGCCCGTCCCGGTGTCCGATCTCCCGGCGAAATGGCCCGTGTACGACATCGGACTGGACACGATCGCCCATTACGTCGACGAGATCCACCGCGCGAAGACGATCTTCGTCAACGGTCCGGCGGGCGTCTTCGAACTCGAGCCGTTCTCGGTCGGCACCCGCGAGCTCCTCACCGCGGTCGCGGAGGCGGACGGCTTCTCGATCGTCGGCGGCGGACACACCGTCGCAGCGGTCGAACAATTCGGGTTGGCGGATCGGATCGATCACGTGAGCACGGGCGGAGGAGCGCTCATCAATTTCCTCGCGGGGAGAGAACTCCCGCTCGTCACCGCGCTCAAGCATTCGTACAAGAAATTCGCGAAGACCAAGAAATAGGCGGCCGGTCGCCGGTCGGTCCGCGAACCCGATATATACGCGGAGGCTTTGGCCTCCCGATGGTCCGTCTGCGCAGACCGCCGGAATGGGGCGTCGAACCCGTGCCGCCGGCGTTGCGAGTCCTGCGGACCTTCGACCTGTTCGTGCTGTGGTCGAGCCTCGGCGTCGGGCTCCTCGTCCTGGCCGCGGGGACGCTCCTCATCGGAGTTGGTGGCTTCGGATTCGGCCTGACGCTGGCCGAGTCCGCGGTGGTCGCCCTCGTCGGTTCCGTCCTGGGGAGCGTGATGCTCGCGGCCGCCGCGCACCACGGGAGCCGGGCGGGCGTCCCGACGATGGTCAGCCTGCGTCCGATCCTCGGCCGACGGGGGTCGTACATCCCGACGGCACTGAACGTGTTCCAGCTCCTCGGCTGGGCAGCGTTCGAACTCCTCGTGATGGGGATTGCGGCAGCGACGCTTGCTGGGAACGTATTCGGGCCGTCCACCGCCGCTCTCTTCATCCCAATCTTCGGTGCGGTCGTCGCAGCACTTGCCCTCGGAGGCCCGCTCGCGGTCATCCGGGCTTGGCTCGAGAAGTTCGCGATCTGGCTCGTCTACGCTTCGACGGCGGCGATCGCGATTGCGCTCATCCTGAAAGGACCCGACCTCGGCATCCGATACGCCCCGCAATACTTCTCGGGGACCGCCTCGATCCTCCTGGCTCTCGACCTGGTGATCGCGATGCCCGTGTCCTGGTGGCCGCTGATCTCCGACTACAACCGGTTCGCGCGATCCTCGAAAGACTCGCTGATCGGGACCGCCGCGGGCTACACGATCGCGAACACGGTGTTCTACATGCTCGGTGCCGGGCTGATGGCGCTTGGGATCGCGCTCGGGCAGCCGAACTTTCTGGCAGTCATCGGCTTACTGGGCCTTGGTGCGTTCCCCCTCCTCATCATCCTCGTGGACGAAACCGACAACGCGTTCGCGAACGTCTACTCGACCGCGGTGTCGATCCAGAATCTGGCGCCGAGGCGACGTCAATTGATGTTCATTGCCGCCGCGACCGTCGTTGCCATGGCCGGGGCCGCGTTCCTCTGGACCCGGGGCGAGGGAATTGGAGGCGGATACGAAGGGTTCCTGTTCCTGATCGGCGGTTTGTTCGTGCCGCTCCTCGGAGTCGTTATCGCGGATTCGTTCGTGGTGCGTCGGGGGACCTACGCGCCCGGAGAGTTCTTCCAAAATTCCCCACGGTGGCGATGGTCCGCCTTTGCGAGTTGGATCCCGGGTGTGGCCCTGTATTTCGTGATTGTGGCCTTTGCGCTCCCGATCGGCGCGACCCTGCCCTCGTTCGCTCTCGCTGCCGGACTCCACATCTTGCTTTCCCGAGTGGAGTCTGCCCTGACGAGGCCCACATCGGTGGCGGTCAGCGGCGATCCTTGACTCGGGCCCAGAGTGCCGCGCTCAAGACTCCCAGGCAACGACGACCTGCGGCAACGGAGCGACCGTCCCGTCGCTCCGAGTGTACGTGGTCAACGTATCATCCGTGAAGATGATCGCTGCCTTGCCGCTCAACGGGTTGATCGCAATTTCAAACAGGTCGAGCAGATTCCGTGTGCCTCGGGCGCAGCCAGTGCCGAATGTGCAGATCACCCCGACGTGGTTCGGGTGCGCGGACAGGGTGGCCTGCGTGAAATGCGAACCGTCGTCCGTCGTTTGGGCCATGTACGTGTTCCACACCGCCGCGGCATCGTCCTTGCTCGACGCCGTCGTACCATAGAACACGACGTCGACTTTACCGCCGAACGCCGCGATCCATGGGAAGACCGCTGTCGCGGCATCCCCCGTGTTCACCGAAACAGCCGAAGTCCAGCTCATCCCGTGGTCGGAGGACGCCGCGAACCAGACTGTGTGGGCGTCGGACCATGCGGCGTACAGCTTCCCGTTCGTCGGATCCACCGCGAGAGCTGGGAAGACGTTGTTCAGTGCGGTGTTGACTGGCGCATGGAACACGATCGTCGGACTCCAAGTCTGACCCTGGTCGACGCTCCGTGAGACGACGATGTTGTTGAAGTTTGCGCTCGTCGCCTTCTGGTGGCCGCCCTGTCCCGCGGCGTAGATCGCGAACACGGAGTGCGTGGTCGGGTCCGCGACGATCGGGCCTTGGTCGTTGTTGAATGTCGACATCGCGGTTAGGCCGCCCTGGCCAGTGATCGGATCTCCGGCGCGCACCCAGGTAAAGCCGTCGTCATCTGATCGCCACACATGGATCAGGGTGCTCGAGCCGCTGTCGTGATACGAAAGGTAAACCGTCGCACCGTCCGACGTGATCCACGAGCGATCCACCTGGGTCGTATCGAGGATTTGTGCCTTGCAGTTCGCGAAGTTGTTGGAGGTGTCCGCGTTTCGGCAGGTAATCGCGGAGACGCCGAACCGAGCGGCGGTAAAAGGCGGGTTGATCAACGCAATCAATGAGGTGAAGTGCAACGTACCCGTCGACCCGATGTCCGCATCCGCATCCTCACCTCCCAACTGCCCGGAGACAATTCCGTTGTCAGGGATCCCTTGGAACGCGGGGGACGAGCCGAAGGCGGTTTTCCACACATTCGTTCCGAAAGTGATCCACGAGAGCGAAGTGAAAACCGTGGTTCCGTCTGGCCCAATCGTGACCGCGGGCTCGCTGCTCCCGCTACTCAGCAACAACGATGTGTTCGAGAACGTGATCGAGCTCGTGGCAACGGGCTTCGCGGCACTCACCGTCGAGCCGAGCATGGAGAGAGAGACCGCCACAACGAACAACGCAATGAAGCCATACCGCATACGACGCCCTCCTCGGAGCACTCCGGCGAAGGGAAGGGCCCGCCAAATACCTTTCGCGAACGACCGAAGAGTTGTTCGGATCAAACTCGCGTTATCGGTTATGAGATTACCGATACCTATGTGAATAGTAATGCTGCGGATTCTCGTTCGGAAGCGAACGGCGCAGACCGTGACTCCGGAGGGAGCGCCCACTCCCCGGAACTTGATCGGTCAAAGCCCCACGAGCTGGATGCGATGGGTGAATCCCCACTCGGCGAGCGCGCGTTGAACTGTGGGTTCGCAGGCTTTCGGAATCCCGAGCACGAGTTTGTATTCGGATGGGAGGCCCCCGCAATAGCCTAGCAACTGCTCTTTCGTATCCTGTAAGGGAAAATCCTCGCAGAGTTTTGCTTCGCCGTAGACGATCTTTCCGAAGTAGTCCGCTTGGACATCCGGTACCATGTCGGCAACGGGATCCGCAGGAGTCTTCACGTTGGAGAGGCCTTGAGTCGTGAACCACGCGGCGAGCGCTTTCCGCATGCGTTCATGCTCGGCAGTCTCGGTTTTCCCAACCATACCGCCGACTAGCCAACGGCTGCGATATGAAGGTATCCGGGAGGGCGGCGACACAGACCTCGCTCATCGGGGATCGTCAGCGAACCGATGACGTTGTGAATCGTCAGGTAAACCACCGAGGGGACGGCGCGAGCGGAACGTTTCGACCGGAAGGAGCCTTCGAATCCTCTCCATGGGCCGACCTTATTACCTCCCCGCTCGATGGCGCCGTCGGTCCATGAGCGCGCGAGGAGGCACCGTCTCCGGACTCGGGAAGACGAGGGTCGAGGCCCTCACGGATGGCATCTTCGGAGCCGTGATGACGGTCCTCGGACTCAGCCTGACCATCCCGTACATCACGGGCCCCGCAAACCAACAGCTCCCAGCCCTTGAGGACATCGTGACGGGAGTCCTGACGTACGCGCTCAGCTTCGTCACGGTCGGGGTCTTCTGGGTCGGTCACCATGTTGGATTCCAAATCGTGAAGCGCACGGATCGGACGTTCATCTGGCTCAACAATTCCTTCCTCCTGTTCATCGGCCTGCTCCCGCTGACGACGGCCCTCCTGGGACACCACCCGTTCCAGCAGGTGACCATCGTGGCCTACGGGCTCAACCTCCTCGCGATCCAGATTTTCATGTTCCTGACGATCTGGTACGCCACCCTCCATCATCATCTCGTGGAAGCGGGCCTCAACGACCGCTTCATCTGGCTGGCGCGGCGCCGGATGCTCATGGGACCCGGTTTCTCCGCGGCGGCCATCCTCCTCTCCTTCCTCAACCCCGTCTTCAGCCTTGGGGCCTACGTGCTCTATCCCGTGTTCTTCATCACGCCCGGTCGAATCGATCGACTCTGGCGGCGCCAAGAAGTGAAGTAGGACCGATCGGCCGCACGGCATGGAAACAACGGGTCGAAAGCCACCGCAGGCATTCGAACGGCAGATGCCTCCGGTAAAAGTGGGAGCCGCCAGAGGGCTTCGATCCCCCGACCTGCAGTTTACGAATTTGTCGTTTGCACAAACACCTACGATTTGAGAGTAGGAGCCGCCTGAGGGCTTTGCTCCCTCGACCTGCAGTTCCTTCGGTGCAAGCGTCTTCCGCCTGCGCATACGAAACTGCCGCTCTGCTGGGCTGAGCTAAGGCGGCGCAAGTCGCCCAGAATCCTGCGGTGGTTATCAAGGCTACGGCACGAGGAGCCGCTGGCCCAAGGCGCTGTCCTCAACGGTTGAAAGCGTTCGAAGGCTGGTTTGATGGGTGACTATCGGTCTAGTCCCGGCCTGACTGCCATCTAGACAGGCAGTTGGAACCTGATCATCGGTGTGTCGCAAGAGCCGGTCCGCGGGTGAACTTGTGTCGCTTAGCCATCCCGCAGGTCGCGGACCAGGTACCCCAATCCTCGCCACGCAACCTATTAGCCGGAGAGTCAAGCTGAAACCATCCAGCGCGATTATGGAACGCTGAGGGCCTTGGACGGGCGAGACAACACGATTGGCCGGAACATGATTCTTGTAGTCCTTGAAGGAGACGGCCCACTCAAAGAAATGACCCTCAGTGGCGCAGTGGTTGGAGACGCCAAGTCGAAGGTTAGCCCTGGGACCGCGTACATCGTACGGATGGAAGAGCGCTCGGAAGATGCTCTCAGAATTTACACTCCCGACCCACGATTCCTCCTGGTTGATCTCGAGGACCTCCCTGCCATGCGCCTTCCAGGCATGCCCGATTACATTGGCGGCGCATTCGTCCGTCTTCATGCCAAAACATCCTACGGCGACGATCAGGAGTCTTCCGTGTTCAGCAAGTTCCTAGGGACCGCAGAAGTCGTAGAGCGTGAGGGGCAACGCCTACTCTCGACACCTCGCGCTGCTTACGAACAGGCCGCAAACGAGATGATCGCATATGCGATGGACTTGCATCGCATCAAGTTGGAGATCGGAATCGCGTCGTTACGTGACGCGGCCACCGTAATGATTGAGATGGCTCCACCGGGCGGGTATTCCTCGCTGCCCCTTGGAAGGGCGATTTTTCTGTGGGGTTCGTTCCTGGGAGAATGCATCTTAAAGGAGTTCGAGGGACGATGGTTTCAAGACCCCAAGATCGGAGAGCTAGTGCTAGTACCGCGGGGGCCACTGCCTCCAGCCAAGGTGTCTCCGTTTCGGATCGCAGAACGACTTATTCGTAGAAAGGAAGGCGCAGTTGCGGTCTTGGCCTGGCTGGAACGAGTTAAGGAGGCGAAGGCTTCCACGGAGTTCGCGCCCCCACTGGTGAGGTAGCACTCTTTGGGTCTTCGATCTTTCAGACCCCGAATTGACATTCGCAAGTTCTGGTCTCCTGCTCTAGCCGCTGATAACGTCCGTCTAATGGGTAGAAAAATCTGTAGCGTCGTCTCGACAGATTACGAAACTGCCGCTCTGCCGGGCTGAGCTATGGCGGCATTTGCGCGATCGCTGCGGTACAGGCGGTAAGGCGGAGGATCCGCTCCAACCGGCTGAGCTACGGTCGCGCGAGCGGAAGGAAAAGCTCCCACGCCATAAAGATTCCGAGGACATCCGCAGCCCCCGGACAACGTTTAAACGCGACCCGACCATCGCGCGGTGTGCAGCGCGTCTCCGGCTGGTATTACGACGGCCGCCGGTTCCGGGAGGGGACGGTGGGATGGGAAGACGACGTCGTCGTCGAGGTCCGCTCCGGGCGCGCTCGGGCTCCGCTTGCGGAAGGCCTGATAGTTCCAGGAATGTGGAACGCGCACACGCACCTGGGCGACGCGATCGTGACGCAGGAACTGAAAGGGACCCTCGAGGAACTCGTCGCACCGCCACACGGCCTCAAGCATCGGGTCCTCGCGAAGGCGAAAGACGCCGCGGTGATCGCCGCGATGCGACGGGCCATGGCGACGATGGTGCGGACCGGAACCACGGGGTTCGCTGACTTCCGCGAAGGAGGACTCAAGGGACTCAAACTGCTCTATGCGGCGGCTGCCATGCTACCGATCCAAGGGATCGCCCTCGGTCGGCCGGTCGAGCTGTCATACGATCCGCGAGAGGTGGCGGCAATCCTGCGCGCATCAGACGGGATCGCGGTGAGCTCGTACATCGATTGGCCGCGTCACGCGATCGAGAAGCTCGCGGCGGACGTCCGACGGGCGAAGAAGATCTTCGCGATCCATTGCTCCGAACGAGTGCGGGAAGACGTTGACACGGTCCTGGATTTAAAGCCCGCATTCCTCGTCCACATGGTCCAGGCGACGGATGCGGACCTCGAGCGGTGCGCCGACGCGGACGTCCCGATCGTCGTCTGTCCGCGCTCGAATGCGTTCTTCGGGATGACACCGGACATTCCGCGCATGCTGGGGCACGGCGTGGAGCTCCGTTTGGGAACGGACAACGCGATGATCAACACGCCGTCCCTTCTGCGGGAAATGGAATTCGCGTATCGCGTCGCCCGGATGAACGGCGGCGTGCCGGCGCGCGAGATTTTCGAAATGGCGCTCCGCGGACGTCGTCTCGCCGATCCGGACGGTCATTCCGGGATTCGCGTCGGTGCCCGCGCCGACCTCGTCATCCTGGATCTCCCGGGCGGGTCGAACGCGTTTGCTTCCCTTGTGCGAGCCTCGGCGAGCGACATCCGACTCGTCGTCTCTGGCGGACGGCCATGGCCCGCTCCGGCTCCGTCGGTCCGGGACGCGTCGATGATCCGGGGACGGCGACGCGGCGTCACACGCTCGACCTGATGAAACATCCGTCGCCCACCCCATCCTTTATCCTGAGGCGCCACTTTCTGGCGCCAATGGCCGCCTACGACGACGTGATGTCGTTGTCCATCCGCCGCGGTTTCCTGTGGCCCGCGGTCGATTTGTATGGGGGCTTCGCGGGTTTCTACGACTATGGCCACAACGGCTTCCTCCTGCGCCGCCGGTGGGAAGACCTCTGGACCGAGACCTTCCTGGGATTGAGCGATAACTACTACCTCATCGACACGACCACGATCCTCCCGGAGGCGCCTCTCAAAGCCTCCGGCCACGTGGACCACTTCTCGGACCTCCTGGTCACGTGCACGCGGTGCGGGGAATCATACCGCGGGGATCAGCTGCTCGAGACGGCGACGCACGAAGAGCACGAAGGGCTCACACCCGCAGAGCTGGACGCTCGAATCCGCGAGTTGAAAATCCGTTGCCCCAACTGCAAAGGCGAGCTTGGGCCGGCACGACCCTTCAACATGATGTTCCCGCTGGACGTCGGGCCGACTGGAGGAGATCGCGCGTACCTTCGGCCGGAGACCGCCCAGGGTGTCTACCTGAATTTCAAGCGGGAGTTCGAGGCGTTGCGCCGGAAGCTTCCGATGGGGCTCGCGATCGTCGGGCGGGCGTACCGGAACGAGATCAGCCCACGCCAGGGCGCGTACCGCATGCGCGAATTCCTCCAGGCGGAACTCCAGATCTTCTTCAACCCTGCGACGTTCGCAGACGGACTGCCGTTCGACGCAATCGCAGCCACACCAATCCGCATTGCGTGGGCCTCGGAGAAAAACCAGCCCGGTGCGCACGACATTCTCCCGAAGGATCTCGTCGCGCGCGATCTGCCACGCTGGTACGTCTATCACCTCGCCGCGGTTCAGCGATTCTATCTCGAGCGGCTCCGGGTCCCGCGAGACGCGTTCCGCTTTGCGGAGCTCGATGAGAAGGAGCGCGCGTTTTACAACAAGATCCACTTCGACATCCAGGTGAAACAGGAGAGCCTCGGCGGATTCAAGGAGGTCGGAGGTGTCCACTACCGGACGGACCACGACCTGAAGGGTCACGAGGCGATGTCTCACGCGAAGCAGTCCGTCACCTTCGACGGATCGCGGCTCATTCCCCATGTCCTCGAATTGTCCTTTGGCGTGGATCGCAACGTGTGGGCCTTGCTCGACCTGTCGTACAGCAAAGGCGAGCGGATCGTCTTGCGACTCCCGCCGCGGCTGGCGCCCGTGAGCGTTGGCGTCTTCCCCCTTGTGAACAAAGACGGGCTCCCGGAAAAGGCCGAGACGCTCCACGCAAGCCTGAGGAAGCGCCTCGCCGCCTTCTATGACGACTCCGGTTCAATCGGCCGACGGTACGCTCGCATGGACGAAATTGGTACGCCCTTCACTGTCACGGTGGACCACGAGTCGCTCGAAGGAAAAGGGGTCACCCTCCGCGAGCGGGATTCGCAGAAGCAGATTCGTCTGACCGAGTCCGAGCTCGCCGACACGCTCACGCAACTCCTCACCGGCGACAAGACGTTCGGCGCGTGAGCCCATGGCGTCGTCACGCCACGTCGACGCTTTCGTCCGCCGCCTCGAGGATGGGATCGCGCAGGAGATCCACGGTCGCAGCCGCGTCGCCCTCGCCTACTCGGGGGGACTCGCGAGTACCCTCATCGCGATGATTGCGCGAAAACGATCCGTGCTGGACTGCGTCGTCGCCGGCGTCGACGGATCGTCCGACGTCCTCGCCGCGAAGGCCGCGAAAGCGCATCTCGACTACCGGGTCGAGTATGTGATCCTGACTCGCGAGGACGCGATGCGAATCCGCGCACGGATTGCGCGGTCCCATCCGGGAATGCCGCTGCGTGACGTCCACAACCTGGTGCCACTCCATGCGGCACTCGAACGCGCGGAAGGCCGCACGATGCTTTCCGGTTTCGGAGTGCCCCGGCCCGGCGCGGCGATAGTTACGGCTCTCAGGCATGCTGCCGTCGTCTGGCCTCTTCACGCGATCGCGCGCGGGACGACTCTCTCACGCTCCGTGGTCCGAGCCGCGGCCACCTCGCTCGGCCTCCCGCCGGATTGGGCTCGCGTGTCTCACCGCACTCCGGCCGAAGGCGCGGGCATTCGGAACTGGCTCCGCGGATCGAACGATGACGCACACTGACCACTCCGCTCAATCCCGTTTGTGAGAATCACGAAGCCCGCGAATTTCCTTCCGATGATGCACCGAGAGCAAGATTAAATAGACCCCTCACGAATGGTCGCCGTGGTCGGCGTCCGCGAGGCGGACAATCGGTTGGGGGGGCTCCAACCAAATGCAAAATCGAACAGCGCGCGTACCACGCTTCATCTCCGGGGTCGCCCTCCTCCTTCTCGCGTTCACGCTCACGGCCTCGCTCGCTTCCGCGGTCCCTCGCCGCTCGTACTATCAGCTCGCGGTAATCCTGAACGATTCCCATGCGCCCGACGTGGACTTCACGTTCTGGTTAGATTCGCCGTATCCGAACAATCTGAGCTATAGCGATACGATGGCCGCGACGATCAGCATCACGGCGGTCTTCGGTTCCGAACTCGCCTACCAGCAGCAGGCGGGCGGCACGTACCATGAGGTCGTGTCCAACAAGATCGGAGACTGGTCCTTCTACGCCAACACGACGGAGACGTCGCAGACCGCGAGTCCCGTCTTCACCACGGTCGCCGTCACGGTGACGTACACGGACAACTTTGATCAGAACCCCCGGACGATTTATCGGTCCCTGACGTTCGCGCTCAAGTACGTCGCGCCTCCGCCTCCCGTGAACACCATCTGGGCGGCGGCTGCCGGCCTCGGCGCCGCGGGGGTGCTCGGCCTCGGCGTGTACGTGACCCGACGTGCGCGTCTCGAGGAACTGTACCTGATGCACGACAGCGGAATGCTGATCCGCCACTGGTCGCGCACGCAAGGCATGGTTCACGACAGCGACATCATGAGCGGGATGCTGATCGTCCTCCAGGAGTTCGTCCGAGACTCGTTCGACGATCGGGGCGGGACGCTCGAGCAGTTGCGCTTCGGGCAACGCCAGGTCCTCATGCTCCGAGGCGAGCACACGGTCCTCGCCGCCGTGATCGTCGGCCGATACCTGAACAACCTGCCAAGGAAACTCCAAATCGCGGTGTGGGAATTCGAACGGTCGCACTCGGACATCCTCGCGAGGTGGGACGGAGACGTGGCGCTCCTGCCGCAGGCGGATCTGATTGCGGCGCGGTTCATTCGCCCGCGGCTCCGACTTCATCCGAACTGAGGCCCGTGTATTCGCATCGCTGACATTGAGTCAGCAAGCGTTATAAGAGTGGCCCCTGCATGGAGCGATGCCGTCATGGTCGATGACCACGTCAAGCGAAAGATCTTGCTCCTCGGCGACGGCGCCGTGGGTAAGACGAGCCTCATCCGGCGCTTCGTCGTCGACAAGTTCTCGGACGATTACATCACGACGATCGGCACGAAAGTCACAAAGAAAGATTTGCGAATCGAGTCGCCCAGCAAGGCGACCGACATGACGTTCATGATCTGGGACGTCCTGGGCCAAAAGGGGTACCGGGGGATCCAAGAGAGTTCGTTCCAGGGGGCGAAAGGCGCGCTCCTGGTCTACGACGTGACGCGCACGGAGACGGCCGAGAGCCTCCACGAGTATTGGATCCCGCATCTGCTCTCTGTCACCGATCCGATCCCGATCGTCCTCGTCGCGAACAAAGTGGACCTCGCTGACTCCCGTCGGAAGGTCCAAGAAGATCTGGACGACCTGAAGGACGTCCTCCAGGTGGACGGCTTCGTGAGCTCCGCGAAGACGGGCCTGAACGTCGAAGCGGGGTTCTTCGGACTCGCCAAGGCGATGATCGCGAAAGCGGATGCGAAGGTCGCGAAACGAGACGCCGTCGAAGAGACTTGGAATCCATACATCGCGGTCACGGACCAGATCATCGTGGACTTCTGCGAATTCATGGGAGGTCAGGAGGCCGCGATGCCGATCGTCCGCCAGCAACTCACGCGCGCGGGCATCGACGTCAAGGCACCGACGAAGGAGGGCCTGCGTCTCGCGGTCGACTACTTGGCGGAAGCGGAGTCGTCGTTCCGCAACGCCGCGGACGTCGAGGCGAGCAAGCTCCGACGGCTCGGCTGGATCAAGGAAGTCGCCTGATCAGTGCGGCTTGACCATGTACGGCGCTCGCAGCTCGTAGCCGAGGTTGCGATAGTAACCGCGGACGCCGACTCCGGCGGTGACACGGACGGCGCGGGCATCGAATCCCTCCCGAGCCAGGCGCTCGCACTCGTGCATGAGCCGACGACCGAACCCGCGATGTTGCCAGCGGTCGTGCGCCGCCTCATGGATCCTCACCATGGGACCGAACACCTTCAGCTCCCGCACCGTCGCTCCGGCCGTGTCGATTCGAAGACGCGCGTACGCGACGAGCACGTCGAGCCCGGGGTCCTCGATGCTGAGGAATACCTCGTGCCCTCCGGAGGACTCGTAGTCGCAACGCACCAAGGTCAGGGCTTCCGGACGTGGCTCGATGTCGCGGAATCCGACTTCGCGGCACCGGACGCACACGCACTTCAGGCCGTTCGCACGAAGTCGTTCCCGTGCGAGGAGGCGGAGGTCCCCCTTCTTCGGTCCATCTTGGATTTCCGGCGCACCGATCTCGCGCTGCACGCGCTGGATCCGGCACCACCGCGGGACGATCGCCTTCACGCGGGCGATCAGGTCGACGGCCTCCTCCGTCGTGAGCGGCGTGTAGCGGCCGGATTTCCACAGTCCGTAAAGGGCGGTCCCGGGCAGGACGAGCGTCGGGTAGATCTTGAGGAAGTCCGGGCGGTAGTCCGGATCGTCGAACAACGTCCGGAACGACTCGAAGTCGCGGTCGCAGTCCGATCCCGGGAGACCCGGCATCATGTGTGCGCCGACCTTCAACCCGGCGGCCTTCGCGCGGCCCATCGCGGCGCGGCTCTGGGAATCCGTGTGGCCGCGGTGCACGGCCTCGAGAACATCGTCGTGGGTCGACTGGATCCCCAGCTCCACGCGCGTGGTGCCGAGCGCGAGGCATGCGTCGACCTCCGACCCGAGGAAACAGTCGGGTTTCGTCTCGATCGTCAGGCCGATGCATCGGGCCGCGGCGGTCTCGTTCGCCGCCTGGGCCGCGACGATCGAATGCGAGACGAAGCCGTTCATGGCGTCGAGGCAGCCCTTTACAAACGACTCCTGGTAGTCGCGGTCGAGAGATGTGAAGGTGCCTCCGAGCACAATCAAGTCGATCTTGTCGGTCGGATGTCCGATTTCCTGGAGGGACCGGAGACGTGCGACGATCTGTGATCCGGGATCGTAGCGGTGGGCCGACGCGCGTCGCGCCGCGGGTTCTGTGCCGAGGTACGACTGCGGCGTCCCCATCCTCGGCCCTCCGGGACAGAAGGTGCACACACCGTGGGGGCACGCATGGGGCGCGGTCATGACCGTCACGACGGCGACGCCGCTCGCGGTGCGGGCGGGTTTGACTCGTAGAAGGTCCACCAATTCTTCACGGCACGCGGGAGGCAGCCGACCGAGGACATCTGAGTCGCTCGGAATCCCCACGAGGCCGTGGGACCGCGCGACGCGGCGCTTCAATTGTTGGAGCTCATCCTTCGATCTGGGCACGCGCTCTCTTAGTTCGGCGAGGAAGGCCGCGAGGAACGAATCCTCTGGAGAAGGAGTCAGTGCTAAGGCCAACGCTTCGGCCTCCCGAGACCTCCGCCATCGTGATCGGGAGCGGCGAGAATCAGCCGGTCTCCTCCTTCCGGGTTGCGTGCGCGGGAACCATCCGCTCCCGCCGACCGAACAGGTCCGTCGACTGTGCAAAGCCGACCACGAGAGAGGCCAGACCCGCGAACGCGAGTGCGGTGCCTGCGATGACCCCGGTATCGAGGACCGGAGTCTGCGCCAACACGCCGATCGGGTTGAACGCCGCGCTGAGCCAATCGAGGAAGAGCGCGAACTCCAACACGCCGAGGGTGCCGACCCCCGCCACGCCGAACGCGAGCCCTCGGATCCCGGCGTTGGACGCGCCCGCGGCGAGGTTCGCCCGCCAGAGCGCCGCGACCAAGCCGCCGAAGAAGAGGAGCTGGCCGAGACCGGACGTCAGCGCCAGGACCTCCCTCACCTCCGAGAGGGGGAGGACGACGATCTCGGCGACGCGTGCGGGATAGAGTCGCAGCAACTGCGATGCGAGGTACAGCCATACCCCGAGGAATGCGAAGAACAGCCAGCCCCGGGGCGATCGGAGGCCCGTCCGCCCGATGCGAGGAGAAGCCATGCGGCCGTCATCCTCCTACCCGGGCAAGAACCTTGGCCTCGCCGAATGCGATCAGCCGTACATCGTGCCGTGCTTCTCGACTTTCGGCGCATCCCCTGGCACTTGTTCCAGGATGTCGACCGCGAGCACGACATGCAACGGAATCAGGCGCAGCTTTCCTTTGAGCTCCTGATGGCTCTCATCGAGCTCCACGACGATTGCGTCGTCCGTCCCGATCGTCGCGTATCCGCGGAAAATGCCCTTCGTGACCTTGGTGCGGTCCCGCGTCTCCATGGACTCGATCCGGTACCGGGAACCTTTCGTGAGCGAGACGATCTCGTCGGCCAACTCTGTCACCTCCGTTGCTCCGCAAGTTTCTCGAGATGGTCGACCGTCTTGCGGTAGTTCTCCATCGCGATCTCCACGTTCGATTCGACGAAATTCCAGGCCTTCGAGAGATTCCCGTATCGGATGCGGTACCCTTTCCGGACCGAGCTACGCTCCGTGACGTTCACCTCGTCCAGCAGGTCCATCTCCTTCAACTTGTTGATGTGCCGATAGATCGTCGCCTTCGTCGTCTTCAACTTCGCGGCGAGCTGCTCGACCGTCCAACCCTTGTCGAGCCGGCCGAGCAGGCATTCGACGAACAACCGGTACGGGACGGAATCCCGCACGGAGCTCGCGTCGGTCTTCGGATCATACCCCTTCGGGATGTATCCGATTTGCGTGAGGAACAGGAGCGCGACATCGTCGATGTCCTTCAGCGGCGTGAGGGGGGTGTTGCTCACGATGACGATTTCGAACGGCAGTCGGAACCCCTTCGCCTCGGTATCGGGGAGGCATAGTTAAGGCTTCCCATTGAATATTATGCAAGATTGTGATAATAATAATGCTCAGACATCGACAATTCCGCTATAGGTGTCGATGCGAAGCCCACGCGTCCGGAGCTCTCGGACGAGCGCGTTGATGCCGATGCTGTCCGAAGCCACGTGCCCCGTGACCACGAGGTTCTTCGAACCCTCTCGCCCGAAGAGTTCCCACAACCGGCGGAGGGCCCCCGCATCAATGTGGATATAGAAAACCGTGTCGATGCCGTGCTCGAAGGCCACTCGGGCGACGGGTAGCCCTCCGTTCGTCCCCGCGCCGTGGTGGACCGCCCATTTTCCGAGCGAATTATCGATCTTCCCCATGCGGACCGCGATACGCGTCTTCGCCGCCTGGAATTCCGGGATCGTGTAGAGCGTGTCGATCGCATCGCGCACTCGCGGATTCGGTTTCAACTTGGTGCGGAGCGTCTCGTCCATCACGCGTCGCCCGATCTCATCGCACGGGTTGTGGATGCACATCAGGCCGATCCCGATCAGACGCGCGATCGACGGGAGTCGGTCGTAATTCTCCGCATGGGCTCGCTGCTCTCGGTCCTCTTGCATCTCCCGGACCGCGGCATCCGCGACGGGCCGAGGCACTCCATGGCGGGCAAGGATGTCCGCATGCTTCACGAGGACCTTGGGGAAGTCCAGGGCCGCAGATCCCCCCGTCGGATGGTGGGCGATCACGACGTCGTACCCCTTTTCCTTCGCCATCAAGAGATCCGCGGCTTCGACGTCGATGCCGAACAAGGCCCGGCGCACGTTCTTGGCGGGCACGTTGATCGTCGTGTCGGAGGGAATCTCGGACTGATTCGCGAGTCGGAGGGCCGCGTCCAAGATGTCCTGGGTATCCATCGACCGCGGGAGCGACTGGGACGAGATAAGGCCTTCCGCATCCCGGCCCTTTGCGGACGCCGGCCAAAGGCTTTTCGTCTCCTGGTCGATGCGGTGCGGGGGAAGGACTCATCCCTGACGTCTCGCCCAGGGAAATCGCCCGCGCGGGGGTGCTTGTGCGAATCCCGCCGGCCCTACGTTCCTACACGGACGGCCAGGACGAAGTCGTCCTGGAGGCGTCGGACGTCGCCGCGATGCTGCGCGCCCTCGATGTGAACTTCCCGGGAATCCGGGATCGCGTCGTCGACGAGGCGGGCCGGCGCCGGCCGTACGTGAACGTGTTCGTGAACGAGGAATTGATCGGAGCGTCGCTGCCGGAATCGAAACTGAATCCGGGAGACGTCGTCCACATCCTCCCCAGCGTCGCCGGTGGTTGACATGGCTCGTTCCATCAAGAAAGGCAGCGTGGTCGTGGCGATCGGGACGAAGAAAGGCGGATTCCTCTTCCATTCTCCGGATCGAAAGAAATGGTCGGTCGCGGGTCCTTTCATGGAGGGCGGGTCCGTCTATCACATGACGCTGGACCCGCGGGACGGTCGCACGGTCTACGCGTCCGCGCCGATGGGCAGCGAACCGTGGGGACCGGCGATCTACCGCGGCCTCGCCGGGGAGGAGCCGAAGGCGACGCGAGCGGCTCCGAAGTTCAAGGAGGGCTCCGACCTTAGCGTCTCCCGCATCTGGCACATCGAAGCGGGACCGTCGAAAGCGCCGGACACGATTTACGCCGGCGTGGAGCCCGCGGCATTGTTCCGCAGCGACGACCGCGGGGACACGTGGCACGACTTGGATGCGTTGAACTATCACCCGACGAGGAAAGAGTGGCAACCGGGCGGCGGGGGGCTGTGCCTCCACTCGGTGCTCGTCGATCCGCGGAACCCGCGGCATCTCATCGTCGGGATCAGTGCGGTCGGCGCGTTCGAGACGCGAGATGGTGGGCGCAGCTGGACGACCGAGAACCGCGGCGTCCGGGCGGAATTCCTCCCGAACAAATACCCGGATTGGGGTCAGTGCGTGCACAAGCTCGCCTGGGATGCCTCCGGGGACGGCTCGATCTTCCAGCAGAACCACTGCGGGACCTACCATCGCGGACCGGACGGCGGAGCGTGGACGGAAGTCACGAAGGGCCTGCCGTCCGATTTCGGATTTCCGATCGCCGCGCATCCGACGCAAAAGCACACCGCGTTCGTGGCCCCCTTGGTCGGCGCGGGGAACCGCGTCTTCCCGAAGGGACAAATGGCCGTCTGGAAGACAACGAACAGCGGCAAGGCGTGGCGCCGCTTGACGAAGGGTTTGCCCGGCCCGGGCGCCTACCTCGGGGTGCTCCGAGAGGGAATGGCCGTCGATGAGGCCGATCCGATCGGCGTCTACGTCGGGACGAACACGGGGCAACTCTTTGCGAGCCGCGACGAAGGCGAATCGTGGAAGATGATCAGCGACTTTCTGCCGCCCATCTTCTCCGTGACCGCCGGGATCGCACAGTAGCCCGAAACGACGCGTGGAACGGGAGAAGCCGAAGGCCGAAAGTGGAAGGAGGCGGCGCGCCCGCGCCGCCTCGTGCTTGGTCCCGAACTCAGAAGACGAAAATCAGGACCAGGACGGCCGCAAGCAGTTGCGCGATTCGCCAGACGGTCGTCGTCCAGGAATCGCCCGACGCCGCATACGCTCCGAGGAAGAGGGCCAGCGTCACGAAGAAGCCGCCGATGCCTCGGAGGATCAAGGCCGCCATGATGATCGACGTGGCCCCACCGCCGCCTCCGGCGACGGCGAGGATCGAGGTCGCGACGATCCCCGTCAGGAGCGCGAGCAGGCCGAACACCAAGACGGTCATGTGCTGGGCCGGCGACCGGCCGATGTCCCAGAGTCTCTCGCCCATTCCCGCCATCGTGCCACCTCACCCGAAGATCGTGGGAGAGTTCGCGAGGACCAGCAGGAGGGCGACGAACGCGACGATCAGGAGGAACAGCCGGACAAAGACATCCAGATCCTCCGCATAGACGGCAGCGGCGAAGAGACCGAGGACGAACAGGAAGATCCCGAAGTGGGCGACGAGCGGGCCCCAGACATTGGCCAGGTCCGCCCGGGCAAGCGCGGCGTCCGCCGGCTCGCCGGGTCTCGGTGCCGTTCGGCTCACGTCGACGAGGATCGCGCCGATCATGAGGAACAAGAGACCTAGCGCGATGACCGCGGCAATCATGATCTTCTTTCGATCCATCATCATTGGCGCACTCATCATCGGGGGCGGTGGTTCACGCATCCAATCCCTACCTTGGAAGGAGCAGTTATGTTCTGATTTATATATATTACGCTGAATGAGCCGCTCATATAGGTTTCGCAAGATAGACCCGCCCCGGGAGGATCGAACGCACGATCAACGGATCAGAGCCCCAGCTTCCCCGGGTTGAGCGTCCCCGCGGAATCGAGCGCGGCCTTTACACGGCGCGCGACCTCAAGGCCCGTCCCGAGTTCGTCGGGCATGAGGTGCGCGAGCTTTACGCCGACGCCATGCACATATTCCATCGTCCCCCCGAGCGCGAGGGCGCGTCGGATGACCTCATCGACCGCGGTTGCGACCGACGCACGAGCGGCAGCACGGTCTTGACCCACGGATCGTAGGATTTCGAGGGAGACGAGCTCCGGTTGCGTCCAGACGCCGAACCCAATCGGCCGGACGCCGTGACGTCGCAGGATCGCGAGGCCGGACCGACGGTAGGCCAGGATCTTCGACCTCGGCAGCGCGACGTGGACGTAGTCGAAAATGAATTCCTTCAGGCGCACGTCCGCGCGCGTCACCCCCGGCGCGACCTCGTCATGCGCGTAGATGATGTCATGCCGAGTCCGCCAGTACTCCCGGGCTTCGCGGTCCGGGAGGGATTGTGCGGCGGCCGCGCGAAGACGACGACGAGCGATCCGCCAGGAGGCGGCGACGACCTCGCGGGATCCCGCGAAACCAAGATAGAGGATCGGCGGTCCGCCCTCGGATCGCCACGGCAGGGAAGGCCCGGGGAAGGTTTCTTCGAAATCCATCACCGCCGGAGCGAGGCCGTCGTCATAGATTCGAACGAGGCCAGCGAGCCCCCGCGGAAAATCACGAATCGCGAACGCATGAATCTCCTCCCGCTCCGGGATTGGGAACACGCGAAGGGTCGCCGAGGTCACGATGCCGAGCGTCCCCTCGGTTCCGATGAACAGCCGCTTCAGGTCGGGGCCGGTCGTGGATCGCACCGCGGGACGGGTGCGCACGATGGTCCCGTCCGCGAGGACGACCTCGAGCCCGAGGACCTGGTCCCCCATCGTCCCGCGGAGGTATCCTGCGTACCCGATCCCGTTCGTCCCGATTGCCCCTCCGAGGGTCGCGCGCGGGCGAGACCAAGGATCGTGGCCCAGGGTGAGACGCCTCTTTCGCAGTCGGCGATCCAACGCCTCCAAGACGATGCCGACCTCCGCGGTAGCCCGGTTCGAGGCTCGGTCAATCGACAGGACTCGTCGCATCCGACGCATGTCGAGGACGATCGACTCGGCCGCCGGTCGGGCGCCACCCATCAAGCCGGTGCCGCCACCCCACGGCACGATCGACAGGCCCGCGGCCGCCGCGAAGCGGACGACGATGGAGACATCTTCCGTCGAGCGAGGCCAGACGACGGCGGCGGGATCGACGCCGCCCTCCGGGAGGCGGGACCCGCGATGGGCTCGGAACGCATCCAGCCGGTATCGGGGTAGAATCGCGGAATCCGTTGCGATCTGGTCTGCCCCGAGACGCTCCGCGAGCTCCGAGAATCTCGCGCCCACGCGGACGGCAACGCGGCGGCCCTATTCAACCCGCGCGGACGCATGCTCGAACGATGTAATGCAACGCGTATGCTTTGCGGCTCGGCATGGCATGCCGGTTGTGCGCGAGGCGCACAGGGAGCCGATAATCGGGGAGCCCCATGAGGTCTTCTTCATCGCACTCGAGGGTGTGGAGCTTCGTCCTCATGGATGACCGCGTCGCCGCTCATGGGGGAATTGAAAGCACATTCGGAGCCGTTCTCGCAAGTTATTATCGGGACCACTCCGGGCAACATTTTCGTGGGCCCTCCGGCACGTCCGAGACGTCGTCCGCTTTCTGGCCGACGCGCCCTCCATGGGCCCAGGATGCGCTATATTACGACGTCAAAATAGCTGTCTCGACGTTCTTGTCAGACACTGATATGGGAAGGGAAACGCTTTTGACCCCTACGTGTATGGAGGAACGAGGTCAAACATGCCGTACACGTACCAGGGATGGACGCTGTACTCGCGAGACGTGAAACTGAAGAAGGGACCGAAAGTAACGATCTACTTCTTCAGCAAGCGGAAACCGAAAAGCGGCAAACCGATGGACGAAATGCCGAAGAACCGAAAGGTCGGCGTGAACAAGCGCACGGGCCTTCCGTTCTTGCGGAAAGGCTGAGTCCAATCTCGCGAACCCCACCCGCCGAGGCAAAATGGGGGAGGACCTCGGCCCCTTTCTCTTATTGAGTGGATTTTCGAGACTGGGTTCTGCATCGAGGCCGACGGCCCGTGCACAACCCCGGAGGCGCCGCTGCAAAGTATTTGACAACCGTTGCGTTCCACAACCCCACATGCCCGAAGGGACCGCGACGTTCGAGGTCCGTGCGCCGATCGAACGAGTGTGGGCGTTCGTGAGCGACATGCGGAAGATCGGAGGCTGCGTCCCCGGCGTTCAATCTGTCGAAATCCTGGACGAGACTCGCGCCCGCTGGAATCTGAAGGTGAAGATCGGGCCGCTGTCCCAGGAAATCGAGGTCCTCACCGAGACGCTCGAGCAGGTCCCGTTGAAGCACGGGATGTTCCGCGGGCAAGCAGAGAACATGGACATCACGGGCACCATCGACCTCGCGCCGGACGGGAGATCGACGAAGGTGACCTACACGATGACCGTCCAGGCGAAGGGCCCGCTCGCGCGGATCATGGACAATTTCATGAAGACACGTCTAAAAGGGCAGACGGAAGAGTTCGCGACGAACGTCAAGAAGTCCCTCGAAGGGTGACGCCCACCCCCGTGGGTCGTGCCTATCTCTCGCTCAATGGTGATAACGGGAGCCTAGGGCTTTTAGAGAGGCGAGCGCGAATCGGCCGCGTGGCATCGATGGGACCGCCCAACGGAGGTTCTCCGGCACCCCGTCCCCGACTCATAGCCGAAGACCTCCTGCTGTACGACTCGGACGGGCAGTCTCTCCTCGACGATCACGCGCTCCGGATTCTCATCGCGCTTCACCAAGAGAGCCTCACGGCGCAGGAGATTTCGACCCGGTACCGCGTGCCGATCGCTGCGTGCTACCGCCGCATCCGACGCCTCGCCTCGTTGGCCCTGATTTCCGAAGCGGGATTCGTCACGGAGGGCCGTCGGAGGCCCGCGCGCCTCTACAAGTCGGAAGTCGACCGGTTCCAGATCATGTACGGCAACGGGAAGATGCACCTTCACCTGCTCCTGCGAAACGGGACCGAGGCGAAGACCGTCGTCGGCGTCCCACCCGACGCGGGGGTCAGTGAAAGAGCGCCTCCACCCCCGCACGAAGTCGGGGAATATCCGTCCGCATGATGTCCGGGTTCGCGCGCCGTGCGAGCGCCGCGTAGTACGCGAGGAACTGCAGCGGCACGATGGAAAGGATCGGCCGAAGGATTCGAGGCATCGCAGGTAATCGGATTTTGGCGCGGGCGGACTCCCCCACCGTGGCGACCGTTGCCCCGGAGGCCTGGAGCGCTCGCGCGATCGCGACACTGCGCAGGCCATCGTCTCGAGAACGCAACATCACGATGGACTCCCGGTCGTCGATCGAGAGATAGGGGCCATGGAGGAATTGCTCGGTGTGGTAGCCGGTCGCCGGCACACTCGACGTCTCGCGGATCTTGAGCGCGGCCTCGAGGGCGGTGATCTCGTCGAGATCGCTTCCGAGGAACGTCACGCGAGCAGCGTGCGCGACCCGAGTCGCGAGTCGCCGGACCCGTGACTCGCAACCGAGCGTCGTCTCGAGGGACCGGGCGAGTCCTCTCAGCGACGGTTCAATCGCGGGTCCCAGGTTCGATCGTGATTGCGATGCGAGAGCGGCGAAGGCCGTGAGCTGCGTCGTGTAGCTCATCGTGTTCGCCCACGACCGGTCGTGAGTCGAGCCGATGACCAACGTGCGGTCCGCCACTCGTTCCATGGCGGAGCTCGGGAGACCGCACACCGCCAGAGTGCGGCAACCTCGCCGGTGCGCGCGGTGAAGGGCCCGGTTCGTCGTCGGTGTCGAGCCGCTGTGGCTCACCCCGATTACCGTCGCATTCGCCGGCACGGATGAGCCGTACGCAAGGTCGTACGCGTGAATCGCACGCACCGGGACGGAGGGCATGACCTCTTGAAACACACGCGCCCCGTACATCGCCGCATGGAACGACGTCCCGCACCCGGTCAGGACCAGACGCCGCGGTCTCCCGAGGAAGGAACTCCCACGCGCAGCGGCCGTCCGCTGCAACGCCTCCGCGACGAACGCAGGTTGGCCAAGAATCATGTCATGCATGTGGAACGGATGACGACGTCGCGGATCCGGAAAAGCGACCATGTCGGCGCATCGCGGCCCCGCCCTTAACTTCGACGGGAAGGGAGGCCCACCGGGGTCAAAACGGAACAAGTCCCGTCATTCTTAAATCCGGTAACAGGACGGTCGCGGTCCGCGAGGTGAACGAAATGGACGGGCCGCCCAAAGAGCCGCACTAGCTGTCCGCGAGCCGCGCCGG
>DATMDM010000099.1:0-3460 GCA_035557795.1 Thermoplasmata archaeon
CCGATGTGTACGACTTCTTGACGAAGGAGTCCGCGCGCGTAAAGATCCGCGGCTCGACGTTCGTATGCTCCCTGGAACTCGCGATCGAACGGGATGACGGCACGTACGACTTCATCCCGGTCGTCGTCGAGCCCTCGATGAGCGGAACGGGTACGCCCACGGCCGCCTGAATCGCGATCGAGGCCCGCCGCCCAGGAAGACCGCGAATGCAGAATACCAGATTCCGTCAAGTCAACCTTGTTTAAGGTTAATACTCGTCCCGATTCTCCGGATGTTCGGCATGGTCAGTCGCGCAGCCAGAACGGCGCCTTCGTGAATCGGTAGTGGTCCCGGATTTGCTCCTGGTAGACCTTCCGGTAGAACTCGTTGAAGCGACGAATGTGGAGCACGCCCTCTCGGGTGATGCGGATCCGGTAGTGGCCCTCGACGACTTCGACGGTCGCGTGGCCCTCCTTCTGGAGCGACTCGATCACCCGATCCGTCATGAAGTGATTCGACTTGATCTCGCGTTTCACTTCCTCTTTCGACAAGCCGTGTTGGTTCGGCAAGACAAGGGCGAGCTTCGCGTCCAGCCCATCCTGGTAGAGGTCGATTCCCATCTCCGCCACGAGCCGGTTCAACACGAAACAGCCGTAGATGATGAGATCCTTGTACGGCCGGGAGGGCATGAGTTGCGCGCCGATGCGGGCTGCGCTACTTAATGCGTTCTTCCCGCCGTTCGCGGACCGAAAGAGAGGTCAGCTCCTCGGTTTGCGGTTGAAACGCCAGGCCGTCCGCACCCCTTTCAATGAGAGGCAAGCGGTCGAGGAGACGACGTTGCTCCCAAGTCACTTTGTCGGCGATGAATTTCCATCTAATCGAGTCTAGCACGTTCCGGCGGAATCTCCCGACGGAAAACAGGTGTCGAGGCTGTAGCGATGAGAAGAGCATCCCTGGATGGTTGCCACCAACGTCCCCTCGATCGTCGATTGTGCAGCCACGAGGAATCCGCTCGTCGCGCGCCGCTCGCCGTCGACGTAGAGTCGAGCAACAATGTAGCCCTCCAGCATGCCCGAGTTGGTGAAGGTCACGTACGCCGTGGCGATAACGGTCCATGTGAACGGATCGCATGTGCTCGTCTGATATCGAACGTTCGTGAGATGGACATTGGGTCGAGGAACGAAAATCACGATGAGGAGGAGAAGCACGATCGCGAGCACGACCATCAGGGCCGTCCATGTGTCCGACCGCGTAGGATTTCTCACCTTCGGGCTGCGTCGGCGACGAAGGCGATACGCGCCGCTTGAGCCTTCCGCCACCTCGGAGCGCCGGGGACTCTCTGGGCGACAATGAACGATCGGTCAACCCTTGGGCGCGGCCACAGGCCGCGCACTCGGCCGCGGATTCAGTTGGGGACCCCAAGGCACGCGAGGCTGCCCCAAGCCATCGCGCCACTCCGCCGGCAGCGGGTCGCCTTCATCGTTGCGTCGATACCAGTCGACGACCTCATCGATCTCGACGGCGGTCCCAGTTACCGTGACCATGAGGGCGTTCCGCACACTGGCCGCCGCCTTCGCGGCCTCGAGATGGTCGAACAGGGCGACCTGGGGAGTCTGACAGACCCACCAGACGACCAGGTAGCAGGACTCCTTCATGCCTCTCAGGTCCTCCCGCCCCGCGGGCCCACCGGAAGGCACGTACAATAGCGGCCGCGGATGTGCTGCTCCTGCCGACGCCAAAGGAGCTCGCCGTCGGGGGAATCGACGTCCCAGGCCTGGGATCGATGGTTGTCGTCCGTATGGACGTGCGCGACGACCTTGATGAGGCCTCGATCCGCCGCTTTGCGGACCACTTGATACGTCTCCGCGCGCGACAGGTGCAGACTGCCGCGCAGGTCCTGCGCGGTGGCGGGGCCTCGGAGCAGCAAGTAGGCCCGAAGCGCGTCCACGGCGCGGCGACCCAATCGTGCCACGTAGCCTCCCCCTTTCGCCGATGAGCATTGACGTGGACGCTCATGTAGGTGTGAGTGGAAGACCGAATACATCCGGTGGTGACCGGATAATTTGGAGGCGAACCGCAGGATTTTCTCCACGCGAAATCGGGGCCTACGCACTCGATCGAACAGACGGGCGGATAAGGCTCGGATGGCCCGGGAGGCATACCGGAATCAGGACCGGAAATGATCGCGCTTCATGCCGCGCATTCTACATAATAAAGCCATCGGGAAGACTCTTGCGGGTCTTGATAAGCCCCCGGCCTCGCGTATCTTCGCAAAGGTGGATCCCGATGCAAGCCTACTGCGTCTCGAAACGCCCGCCCCGCGCCGTCTTCTTGGCGCTGGCGGTCGCGCTCGGAGTGGTCGCGGTGAGTGCGGCCGTCCTCCCTATGGTCGGCGGCGGACTCATGCGCGACGGAACGTATCTGCGCCTCCTGGGCTACACGCCCTCGAATCGCGGCGCGACTTTGACCGCCCAGAGTGCGACGGACGCGAGTCGATCGCAGGCCGTCCTGTCCGCGTCGAGCGCGCCCGGCCCCACGCCGGCTCCGCCCGCGGCCCAGGTCGCTTCGTCGAGCCCGTCCGAT
This sequence comes from Thermoplasmata archaeon, assembly GCA_035557795.1. GTDB lineage: Archaea > Thermoplasmatota > Thermoplasmata > RBG-16-68-12 > RBG-16-68-12 > RBG-16-68-12. The sequence goes on from DATMDM010000099.1 coordinate 2,563, forward strand.
GCTCCCGCTGGCTCTCAGTCGGCCCCTGCGAGCGCTGCGGACCGGCAGCCCGATCCCGTCGGAACGGACGTGCCCGCCCTCCGCGAATTGAACGCGACCCGCGATGACCTTGCGAACGATTCCCTCGATTCGTTCGGTTTTGGAGTTCTCCCGAAGGATGCGGATCATGTTCGCGGCGCGCCCGACCTCATGCACTTCATCGCGCCCCAGGACAACGAGAGCGGATGCACCTGGCGGAACGAATTCACCGCGACGGACGCGAACCACGACGGCAACCCGGAGTACGTGCACGGGCGGATGCTCGGCACCTGCGTCGTTGACGCGGACCACAATGGCGTGCCCGAGGCGGGCCTGACGATCGCCCGGGACTTCCAGGTTTGGGACAACGATTCCGATGGCAAGTTCAACGCGCTCGAAGGCCGCCAGGGCGTCGAGGCCTTTGCGGACCCGAACGAGAACGGCATCCACGAGTACACGGCCCAGGCCGTCTGGACGCTGAGCGTCAAGGATTCGAACGGCGACAAGAAGCCGGAATCCGTCATGGTCACGTTCGCCGGCGAGCAGCGGTTCGACCGGAATGAGAGCGGCAACGCGGAGTTCGTCCGCACCGTGACGGCAGAACTTTGCATGACCGACGCCGCAAGCACCGGCACCCCGGACGCCGTCGACTTGGAGCTCCATGTCTACCAGACGTACGACATCGGGGACAACGGGACGACAGAGTACCGCGCGGCGCTCGACTTGACTGCGAGAACAAGGGACGCGAACCACGACGGGCACAACGAGACCGCGACGGTCAACGCCACGGGGTATGAGGCGCTCGACCGCAACGGCGACGGCTTCGACGAGCTCGCCCGCGGCATCGACTTGTCCTTCACGATGACGGACGCGAACTCGA
>DATMDM010000100.1:0-35848 GCA_035557795.1 Thermoplasmata archaeon
GTCGTCGACACCGGCGTCTGGTGGACCCAACCGGACATCCAAGCGAACATGTGGACGAACCCGATCGACGGCACGCACGGGCACGACTTCGTCGATGGCGACTCGAACCCGATGGATGTCGACCCGTCGGGACAGGTCTACCACGGGACCGGCGTGGCCGGCGTCATCGCCGCGATCACGGACAACGGTCAGGGAATCGCGGGGACGGCGCAGATCAGCGTCATCGCGGTCCGGGCCCTCGGCCCAAACGGTCAAGGTTCCTCGTTCAACACCTCACAGGCGATCCGCTGGGCGGCCGACCGCGGCGCCCGGGTGATCAACCTCTCCCTCGGGACCAATGAGACGTTCATCGGGCCGACGGACATCCAACTCGCCGTCGACTATGCGTGGTCCAAGGGTGCGCTCATCGTTGCGGCCGCGGGGAACTCTGGGGTCGGGACGCTCGACTACCCGGCACGCCTCCCGAACGTGGTGTCCGTTGCGGCGATCGATGAATCGGGGCGTCGGGCCTCGTTCTCGAACTACGGGAGCGGGCTTGACATCTCGGCGCCGGGGACCCGGATCGTCACGCTCAACGGAGGCAACAACCAGCAAAACAACGTCCACTACCTCCAAGGGACTTCGTTCTCCACGCCCTTCGTGAGCGGCGCCGCGGCGCTGCTCCTGTCCGTCGACCCGAGCCTGACGAACGTCGAGCTCTGGAACATCCTCAATAGCACGGCCGTCCAGCCGGTGGGCAGCGGCTACAACACGAACTACGGCTGGGGCGTCGTGAACGTCTGGAACGCGATCAACGCCCTGAGCCAACCGTTCATCTCCGTGAACTCGTTCCCCCGGTCGGTCTCGAGCAGTTCGACGTTCGGGGTGACCTGGTCGATCCTCGGGCCGACCGGGCTCTCCGTGACCGACACCCACGTCATGTGGGGAACTGTCTCCGGGCGGCTGGGCAATGCAACCGGCGCCCAGTCCGGCCAGACGCACCAGTCGTACACGGCGAACGGCTTCTCGATGCCTTCCGGCGCGGGCGCGTTGTACTTCAAGGTCGTCGCGACCGTGAACGGGAGCGCGTTCTCCTCACCCGAGTACACGGTCACGGCTTCGAGCCTCCCCGACTTCCTCTTCGTCCTATACCAGCTCCTCGCTTCGAACCTCCTGTACTTGGCGCTGTTCATCCTCGTCCTCGCGGGGGTCGTCGCGTTCATCCCACAGCGCCGCGCCGCCCGGGCCCGTCGTGCACTCGCCCGCCCGCAGACCCTGTACCCGCCGAGCTACTACGTTCAAGCGGTCCGGCCGTCTGCGCCCCCATCCGGCCCGCCTCCGGTTCAACCATCCGCCCCCCGAATCGAGCCGCAGATCGCGAGTCCGCCGACCCTCGTTCAGACCATTCCGCCGGCCCAACCGGTTGCCCCGGTCACGGTGGTGCAGCCCGCGGCCGCCAAGAAGCGCTGCCCGAGTTGTGGGACGATGGTCAGCGCAGACAACATGTTCTGCTTCTTCTGCGGGAACCGGTTCCGCTGAGTCGGAAGACCCTTGGACGGGTCGTACGAGGATTGGCTGTATACCTCCAAGCATCGGTATGCCGCGAACGCCCTACGTCCGGTGCTTGTAGAATTCGTACGCGGACATCGGCTTCGCATAGTCCACGCGCCACGTCCGGTCGACCGGCGCCTTCCCGAGCGCGCGGGCCATCTCCCGCACATGGACGGGCATCGAGCCGCAACACGAGCCGATGTAGTTGATGCCCGCCGCCCGGGCCTCGGCGGCGAAGGCCCCCATCACTTTGCGCGACAGCACGAGGGTCTCCGTCTCGAACGGGAACTCCTTCGTCGCGGTGAAGTCGGGGACGTCCGGCGGTGTGCTGTACGCCGTCGGCTGGCATGCGACAAACCCGGACACCGCCTGGCGCATCTCCCGGGCGAGCGGGAGGAGTAAGAGCGGGTTCCGGAGACAATTCACCCCGATGATATCGGCACCGGCGTCCCGCAACGCGCGGGCGCACTCCGCCGGCGAATGGCCGTCGTACGACTTCGGATCCTTGTCGAACGACATCGTGACCATGGACGGCATGCCCGTCTTCTCGATCCGCTCCATGGCCAGCAGGGCCTCTCCCAGCCAGGAAAATGTCTCCGCGATCACGAAGTCCGGAGTCTCCTGGAGCTGGGCCTCGAGCTGCTCGTCGAAGAGGCGACGCACTTTGTCCGCGGAACCCTTGTCCTTCGGATCGTACATCCAGGTCAAGCTGAGGTTCGCCGCGACGAGCACCCGATCGCCGGCGACCTCGCGGGCGAGGCGGACCGCGGCGCGGTTGATGTCGCGCACCTTGTTCGCGTACCCGACCGTCGCGAGCTTCTCCTTACTCGCGTAGAAGGCGAGGGACTGCAGGACTTCCGCGCCCGCGTCGAGGAACTCCTGGTGGAGCTCCTTTACCGCGGACGGATGCTCGAGGACGACCTCTGGCGTGAAGGGACCCGGTTGCACGTAGCCGCGTTTCTCGAGTTCGAGGAGGTAGCCGCCATCGCCGAGGACGACGCCCTTTTCGAGTTGCTCGAGGATGCCCATCTTCGCGGAAGTCTTACGCCGGCCTCCCTGTCGTTGGGCCACGACCGCAGGGAAGGAAGACCGCGGCTTATAGTTTGATGGAGAGGACCGATCGACAGGTGAAGATCATTGGCGAGTGGGTGCGCGAGACGGTCGCGATTCAAGGATATCTTCGACTCGCTTCCCGTCGCAGCGCATCGACCCGCCACTAACGATACGTAGGTGTGCCGCGCTCCGTGGACCGTGGCTGCGGTATGGGACGCCGTCATCGTCGGCGGGGGCCACAACGGCCTCGTCTCCGCGGCGTACCTGGCGAAGGCCGGGCTGAAGGTGCTCGTCCTCGAACGGCGGCCGATCGTCGGCGGGGCCTGCATCACGGAGGAGGTCTTCCCAGGAGTCAAGTTCTCGCGGCTCGCGTACTCGGCCGGACTGTTGCGTCCAGAGATTATTCGAGACCTCGACCTCGCGCGGTTTGGCTACGAGGTCCATGCCTTCGATCCACAGTTCTTCCTCCCGTTTCCGAACGGCGACTCGATTCTCCTTTGGAACGACCCCAAACGGAACGACAGGGAACTCGCGCGCTTCTCGAAGAGAGATGCTGAGGCCTATCCCAAGTACGTGGCGTTCTGGACCGAGGTCATGGAACTCATCGAGGCGATGGTCCTCGAATCCCCGCCTCCGTTGCCGGATTTGCTCGGGATGTTCAAGGGCGCCGAGGCGGAAGCGTTGGCGAAGCGACTCCTCTTGCAAAGTGCCTCGGACCTCCTCGACGAGTTCTTCGAGTCCGAGGAGGTCAAGGCGATGCTCGCCACCGCGACGACGATCGGCCTCCCGGCGGGGCCGAAGACGCCGGGCACCGCCCTCATGCTCGGGCACATGTTGCTCCATGAGATCAACGGCGTCAAGCAGACGTTCGGATACTCGAAGGGCGGCATGGGGGGCATCTCCCAAGCGCTCGCGAAGGCGGCCGAGCACCACGGGACCACCATCCGAACGGGTGTGGCGGTCCGGCGAATCCTCACGAAAGACGGGCGAGCCATCGGAGTAGAACTCGCGGGTGGGAAGCGGGTGATGGCCCGCGCGATCCTCGCGAACGTGGACGTGAAGACGACCTTCGAAAAGCTCGTCCCTCCGGACGCGCTAGATCCGGAGTTCCTCGCGCAGGTCCGCCGGATCAAAGCGACCGGCGTCGTGACGAAATTGAACTGCCTCCTCACCGAGCTGCCCGACTTCACGGCTCGACCCGGAAAGACCGTGCAGCCGCACCACCAAGGGTACCTGGACATCTGCCCGTCCGTCGACTACCTCGAGCGCGCATGGGACGATGCGAAGTGGGGCGAGCCGTCGAAGGAGCCGTTCCTCGACTGCGTCTTGCACTCCGTGACGGATCCGAGCCTCGCGCCTCCAGGAAAATTCACGTTGTCCATCTACTCGCAGTATTCTCCGTACCATCTCCGGAACGGGGACTGGGACGATCGCAAGGAAGACGTCGGGGACACGATCCTCGAGACGCTCGCACGGTTCGCTCCGAACGTGCCTCATGCGGTCGAAGCCAGGGAGGTCATCTCGCCGCTCGACATGGAGCGGGAATGGGGCCTCCCGGGGGGCTGCATCTATCAGACCGACATGACGCCGGACCAGCTGTTCTCCTTCCGGCCTCTCCCCGGCTGGTCCGGCTACCGGACGCCCGTGCGAGGGTTGTATCTCTGCGGCAGCAGCGCTCACCCGGGAGGAGGCGTCACGGGCGCTCCGGGCCGCAACGCGGCGATGGTCGTCCTGGGCGACTTCGCCCGGCTTCGCTCGTGACCGCATCGGTACCCTCAACTTCCTCTTACGACCAACGCGCGAATCGAGCGAGGCTTTTCGTCCGAGACTGCGATGACCATCCGGCATGACCACTGCACCGAGCGCCACGAAACCGCTCAAGGCCGCGACCCCGGCCGCCGTCGACCCGTGCGACGTCTGCGGCGGACCGACCTACGAACGGAACTGCAAGGTCATCTGCCATCGATGCGGGTACACGCGAGACTGCAGCGATCCGTGAATCGTGCTGCAACGGCGCGGTCTTCGACGCCTGACGGGAACTTCGTCATTTGACGGATAATCTCACGACAAAAGCTATAACTCCCTCCTCGCGTCCGCATGGCTCGCCCATGGCAGAGGGAGAGCCCATCGCTACCCGGACGGACTTCGTCCGTCGCGCCATCCTCGAGCGCCGCTACGAGCCCGACGCATCGTACGCGCAGGACCTCCTGGCCCTGGAGCGTTTCCTGTCGAGCCGCTCGGTTGGCATGGCCGAGTCCTTCGCCCTGTCCAACCTGCTGAGTCGGTATCCGCGGGAGGCCGAAGCCATCGCGAGGGAGCTTGGCGTTCGTCCGTTCGTCCCGCTCGAGGATGAGCGGGTGTCCGCCCTCGTCGATGAACGGCTGCGGCTTGCGGAGAGCCGGCATCCACTCCGGCGCCTTCGGCCCGCGGATCCCGTAAGCCTGTTCGAATTCTGACGACGTCGCAGAGCCCCCGTCGGACGCTAGGAAGTGGCAATCATTCGCCACGTTGGGGCGGACGGATCGCGGGCCCTCCATCGTGTGTACGCGAACACCCTCTTTTGTCCGCGACTCGATCGCATGGCGGCCCTTTGTCTGACACCTTCGCGCTGACGCGCGAAAAGTCAATGTCCGACATCAACATTATTAAGTACAGCATAGACAAATGAGCCGCGGACTTGCGGCGGCTCATCCTAGCCGAGAAATTCAGCGCTGCCCGCCGCTTGGCCCAAATCCTGTCAGAAGGGATGGCTGAGAAGGTCCGGGCAGACGTCTCCAGCTACTTCACGTTCTCGTCCGGTGGGGACGACGTCATCGTGTTTCCGCTCCGAGGTCACATCGTCGAGATCGACTATCCGGAGTCGGCCCGGGATTGGGTTGGAACCGATCTCGATGCCCTGGTCGACCTGGAGCCCATCCGGCAAGAGTCGCCCCCCGCGTTGCATGACGCGCTCCGAGGTCTCGCGGACTCGGTCGACGAGGTCGTCCTGGCGACGGACTACGACCGAGAGGGCGAGCTGATCGGCGTCGAGGCACTCGAGACGCTTCGCCATCAGCATCCCGATCTTCCCGCAAGAAGGGCCCGATTCAGCGCGATGACGACATCCGAGGTCCGTCGCGCCTTCGAGAACCTCGTCGAGCCGGATTGGGCCTTGGCGGAGGCGGCTGCGGCCCGGCAGCGGATCGATCTCGCGTGGGGCGCCGTCCTCACGCGGTTCCTCACGGTCGAGTGCGGCTCCGAACGGCAGGTGCTCTCGGCCGGTCGCGTCCAGACCCCGACGTTGCGTCTCGCGGCCGATCGGGAACGGGACCGGCAAGACTTCGTGCCGCGGCCCTTCTGGAACGTCGTGCTCGTCGCGGGCAATCCGGCGTTCGAAGCGTCCGCGATCGGGGGACCCTTCTGGGACCAAGGCGGCGCGCGGTCGCTCGTGGCGTTGGCCGGACTCGGGGACACCGTCACCGTCGAGCGCATCGAACGTCGAGATCACCGCGAACCGCCGCCGGCGCCATTCAACACGACTTCGTTTCTGGCCCAAGCGTCGCGCATGGGGCACAGTCCATCTCGAGCGATGGCCGCCGCCCAGGAGCTCTACGTCCGCGGCGAGATCAGCTATCCCAGGACGGACAACACCGTGTACCCGCCTTCGTTGCCCGTCCGCGAGATCCTCGACCGCTTGCGGAAATCCCCGTACCACGATTACGTCGAACGTCTGTTGGCGCGCCCGGAACTCGAGCCGAGCCGCGGGCCGATCCACACGACTGATCATCCGCCCGTCCATCCGACCGCCGCGCCGGCGAAGCGGCGAGAGGGAATGCGGGCAACGGTCTACGACATGATCGCTCGTCGGTTTCTCGCGACCTTGTCACCTCCGAGCCTCTCCACGATCACCGAGGTCCATCTCCGTCTCGGAGATACCGGGTTCCTCGCGGTTGGGGGCGCGCTGGTCGAACCCGGCTGGCGGGAGATCTTGCCGGACGACCGCCCGATGTTGGAGCTCCCGGCCCTCACGGAGGGCGAACAACTCACTGTCCGCGAGGTGCGCGTCGTCGAAGATCGGACGACGCCTCCGCCTCTCCATACCCAGGGGACGCTTCTCCTGACGATGCAGCGGCTCGCGCTCGGCACGAAATCGACGCGGCACGAAATCTTGGACCTCTTGTTCCGCCGGCAATACATCAGCGGCCGCTCGATCCGGACGACGGCCGCGGGACGCGCCCTCGTGGACGCGCTCACGATCTACGGTCCCGACGTCACGGATCCAGAGATGACCCGCCATCTGGAGGACCGCATGACCGCGATCGCGGAAGGCCGGGCGACCCTCGCGGAGGTCGTCGACGAGTCGCGGCGTGACTTGCACGAGGTCCTCGCGGAACTGAGGGCCCACCGGCCCTCCCTGGTCCGGTGGCTCCGCGACGCGACGTTCCTGGAGAAAGATTACGGTCCGTGCGACGCCTGTCCGGACGGTCGCATGGTGCGTCGGCGCGCCCGCAACGGCTGGTCGTTCCTCGGATGCAGCCGGTTCCCCGCGTGCCGCAGACGATTGCGCCTGAGTGCGCAGGGACAACGGCTGCCGTGGACGGAAACAGAAAGCTTGCCTGAGACAATGCGGCTCCCGTCACCGACGCCGGCCACGTGACCCGCGGCGTCCGCGGATCCGATGGCCTACTTCATCATCATGCCGGGCTTCATCATGCCCTTGACTTCGCGCGCAGACGTGTCTTGATGATGCGTCTCTTTCACGTGCATCTGCGTCATCTGGACGATCTCGTTCTCGTTGTGGCTCTGTATCATGAAGCCACAGTCGCACTGGACCATCTTCATATCCATCATGTTCGAAGGCATCGAAGCAACCCCCGCCTCACCCAGGCAGGATGCCCTCGGATGATTCAGGGGCTATATGAACGCTCGCCACGACGCCCATGACGGCGCATAGCGCGGAAGTCTTGATGCGCCGCCGCGATATCCGGTTGGGGGCCGGGGTTGGTCTTCGTCCGGGAAGTGATGACGCGCGACGTGATCGTCATCGACCCGGATCGCACGGTCCTCGATGCCGCGAAGCGGATGGCGGTGAAGAAGATCGGCGGGCTCGTCGTCGTCCAGCACGGACGGCCGATCGGCCTCATCACGGATCGTGACATCTTGTGGCAGGTCACCTCGAAGGGAAAGAACCCGTCGAAGGTCTTGGTCCGGGACGTCATGACCTCTCCCGTCGCCACGGTGAGTCCGCTAACGACGTTGAGGGCCGCCGCCCGGGTGATGCTGGACAAGAAGACCCGATGGATCGTCGTCACGCGCCTCGACAACGTGGAAGGCATCATCACGGCGAGCGACCTGACGTGGGGTTTCTTGGAGACGTTCGCGCGGGCGTCGAAACGCGGCATCGCGCCCAAATGAGCGGACCGAGCGCTTAGCGAGGAAGGAGCCAGAGGAACAGGTAGGCCCGAGCGATTCCGCCGATCAGGTTGGCGAGGACGAAGTGCCATCGACTGATCGCGTGTCCTTCCTCGTTGAGCAGGGAAAAGAAGTAATTCACCGCGGTGTCGCTCATGAACGGGATCGCGAGCAAGATTGTCAGGCCGACCCAACCGGTCCGGCGGACGAACTTTTCGAGGGCCTTCAGGATTCTCTTGCCGATCGGATGCCGGTCCATCCAGCGCTCGATGTACGGGTTGACCTTGTTCCCGACGAAAAAGACCACGATCGCGCCGACCGCTTTCCCGAGCCCGAGGGCGATCGCTTTGAACGCCGGATTGATTTCCGGATACAGCAGGAGGAGGAGCTCGACCGGAATCGGCAGGATGACGGCCGCGGCGATGGCGTAGAGGAAGAGGCCGAAGAGGTAGGCGACGACGCCGGCCGACTCCAAGCCGAGTTGGAGCGCGGTGAACGTGAGTACGCCGATGTCGGACCCTCTCTCCAGGAGGCAAACGGACTCTCAACGCCTAAAGGCTTCCGGGGGACTGCCGACCGAACTCCGGGAGGGACATTCGCTGTTTACGAGCGCGGGCGAGGAGTTCGGCCCAAGTGAACTCGGCGAGCCGGAGGGTCTCCCGTGGCGAGAGCGTTTCGTACCGCAGCCGCCGTATCGCGTCGCCGACGGCCCCATACCGACGAATCTCAACAAAGGCTCGCCGGCCGGTCGGCAACACGCGACAGTTGAGGTCGAGGAGGATGCCCATCGCGCCCCCGGTGTACCAGATAGCCATCTCGCGAGCTTCGTCTCCGTCGTTGGAATCGACTGCGTTCCGTAGCTTTCCGAGATCCTCGTAGGTTTCGAGGAACGCGCCTCGCGCGGCCTGTCGGAATTGTTCGCGGCTAGGGTGCTTCGCCTTTTTCTTCAGTCGGCTGAGAAGTCCTGACGGATCGTACAGCGGTCGCATCGACTGCCATCCGCCGAGTGCGACGTTCAGGTCCGCGCGGGACCCCACAACCTCCGCCCTCGCTTCTGCCGGGGTCTGCTGGAGAATCGTGACGAGAATGCCTGTTCGTACGAGATGACGGATTGTGGCTCGCTTCTTTCGAACCACCACGAGCAGGTCGACATCTGAGTGCGCGCGATCTTCCCCTCGCGCAACCGAGCCGTACAGTCCGACCGCGATGAGATTCCGAGCCTCTCGGTGTCGCAACTGGGCCGCGATCAGCTTGGCAAGTCCAAGCCGGCGTGACGTCGCCATCCATGGGCGCAATCGTGACCGAAGCATCAGGGTTTCCATCCGAGCGTTCCCTTTATCGGTCGGAATCAAATCCCGTTCCCATGATGCGCCTCACCACGATCGCCCTGGTCGTATCCGACGCGAAGAAGTCGGCGAAATGGTACACCGAGAAGCTCGGCTTCGAGATCCGAGAACACCAAGGTCACTGGATCACGGTGGCACCGAAGACGGAGAACATCGCGTTCCATTTGTGCGAGGGCTTCTACCCGCTCGAGCCTGGGAACAGCGGAATCTCTTTCACGACGAAAGACGCGAAGAAGGAGGAAGCCGCCCTCCGGAAGCTCGGCGTCGAGTTCACCACCCCGACGACGAAGGAGGACTGGGCCACGTACGCGATGTTCAAGGACCCGGACGGGAATGAGTTCTACCTGATCGAGGAGTAGCCGAGGTTAATTGACTGGGAGAGCCGTTCTCGGATGAACCCTGCGGTCCGCGCCGCGAGGGCCATGATCGAGATCATCGGATTCACGCCCGGCGCGGTCGGCAAGAAGCTTCCATCGCCGATCCAGAGATTCCGTACGTCGTGCGACTCCCCGGTCGGCTTCGCGGCCGAGGTCTTCGGGTTAGTGCCCGCTCGCGCGGAGCCCATCGGGTGAGCCGAGAACAGGGCCACCCCGTTCTCTCGAATGCCGAGACGACCCAACCGATCAATGAAGGCATCGAAGTCTGCGTCGCGAATTGCCGAACTTCCGTCCCCGACGGAACAGTCTCGAAGGTGCAGCGACCCCATGCGAAGCGCGCCGGCCGCCCGCTGAATCCGCGCGGCCTCCTGCAACCCTCGCGTGAGGTTCCGACGGTCGCGGGTCGAGAGGCGATAGTCGAGGACCGGTTCGCCATGCGCATCGATCGTCACACGGCCTTCAGCGACATCGCGCACGAGGACAATGGTCGACGCAGCCCGGTCGAGGCGACGCATCGCGTCCTTGTGGGCGCGTCCTCCCGACCACGGAATCGCGAGCGCCGAGAGTCCAGGATGCCCGGGTGCGCTCTCCAACCAGGGGCCGTGGTGGCCTTCGTCAGCATCTTGGAATCGGTTCACGACAATGGTCTGCATCGGCCCGCTCCACATTCGGATTGGGCTCGGGAATTCTCCGAAGAGGGCGGTGGTCGGATCGAATCGCAGTCCGAGGCCGACTCCCGGGGACCGGATTCCGGACCGCAACAGGAGGGCCGGCGTTTGGATGGCGCTCCCCGCGGCGACGACGGTCCGGGCCCGCACATGCACGGGGATGGTGCGGCCATCCTCCCGGAACGTGGCCTCGACCCCCCGCACCTCGTCGCCTTCGATGCTGATGGAATCCGCCTTCGCGTCGAACAGGAACCGAGCTCCAGCACGGTACGCATCCGGAAGGTAGGTGACGAGCGTGGACTGCTTCGCATTGTAGATGCAGCCGAAGAAGCAGAAGTCGCAGCGGCCTCCACAGCCGAACGCGTTCCGCGGGATCACGTCGTAGTCGACGCCGAGTCGATAGCCGAGCGCTTCACTCCCGCGACGTAAGACATCGTTGGACGGATTGACGAGGCTCTCGTCGACGTTCACGTGGAGCCGGCTCCAAACTTCGGCAATGAACGAGTCAAAGGCGGCGGAGGCCACGCCGGTTAGGCCGCACTCCCGCTCCCATTCGTCTCGGGCCCATCGAGGCGGCTTGAGACACGTCATCCAGTTAATCGTCGAGCTGCCGCCCGCGGTCTGCCCCGCGAGAACGCTGAACGCGACGTCGCGTGTCGTGAGTACGCCATGGCGCTGGAACATCGTGTCGTACGACTCCGCTTCGCGCTGCGTGAACGCGCCCGCCGTTCGGTACGGCCCCGCCTCGAGGACGATGACCCGGTTTCCCGACTCTGCGAGTTTCGCGGCAATCACGGAACCGCCTGCGCCGGTGCCGACGACGCACACATCGGCTTCGAGGCTCGTTTCATTCGCGGGCCGCAGGCACTCGATCGAAAAGTCCGAAGGCTCGCGGGTAGCCTGGGAGGCATGTGGCTGAGGCGTGGCGTAGCCGATGGAAGGCCAGTTCGGGTTGACGCCGCTCTCGAGGGCCTTCGCATACGTGAGGAACAGGACGAGCCGCTTCGCGGCGTGGAACCCTTGTCGCTTGATCCTAAGCCGGCTGTGAGCCCAACCGAGGAGAAATCGTTCCCGTTCCGCGTCGCTCCCCGAGGAGAAACGATGCGGACGTCCCGAGAGGAGGAGGTTCGCCCAAGGACTCTCGATCGTCCGAAGGAGCCGACGAAAGTCCGCCCTCTGGTCCGGCGAGACATAGCGTTCGATGATGCGGGCGACATCGTCGTCGATCGCGAGATCTCTCGCTCTCCGCCCGTAGAACCCATCCGGATCGGATTCGACCGGCACGGACGGCACGAGGGCATCGACCAGGTGTCGAAGCGTCAATCGCTCCTCGGATGAAAGCGCCTCCCGACGTTCCGACGAATCCCCTCCGGGGCGACCGGAACGGTGGGCCGTGCTAAGGCCCTTCGCCCCTTCTTGAGCGTACCTATTTATTGCGGCCCTGCTTCGGCGGCGCCGGGCGATAGCCATGTCCGATTACGAGGCGCTCGCGAAGAACGTCGTCCGTCGAAGCCTGCACATCCAACCGAAGGAGAACGTGATCGTCGAATGCTGGAACCACGGCCTCGATGCCGCGAAGGAGATCGTGTACCAGTTGCGCGCGGTCGGCGCCCGACCGATGCTCCTCCTGGAGGACGAGGAGACTCACTGGCGGTCCGTCGAGAACCTCCCGTCCACGAAGCTAGGGCAAGTCTCCGCCCCGGAATGGGCTGCGCTGTCGAAGGCCGACGCGTACGTCTTCTTCCCGGGGCCCGCGGACATCGCGCGGTACCGCAAGAATATGGAGAAATCCCAGGCCGCGACGTCGTACAACTCGGACTGGTATCGCCGCGCGGAACGGGCGGGGCTTCGCGGCGCACGGGTCCTCCTAGGGTATGTGAGCCGCGAGCGAGCGCGGTCGTACGGTTTCGAATTCGATGCGTGGCGGGACATGATCCTCCGTGCGAGTTCGGTCGACTTCAACGCGATTGCTCGCAAGGGGAAGAAACTGGCAGCGCTGCTTTCGAAGGACGCCGAGGTCGAAGTGAGCGCGCCGAACGGCACGCGGTTCGTCTGCGAGCTGAAAGGCCGCGCCGCACAGTCGGACGATGGTATCGTTGACGCGCAAGACGTGAAGGACGGCGAGTTCATGACGAACGTCCCGCCGGGGTATGTGATCGTGTGCCCGGGCGAGACGTCCGCCGAGGGCATCGTCCGATTTGACCGGCCCGTTCCCTATCTGGGACTTCAGGTCACCGACGTCGCCTTCCAGTTCAAGGACGGCAAGGCCACGTGGAGCGCCGGGACGAACGAGGACTCGATCCGCAGCCAATATGACCGGGCGACGGGGGCGAAGGACCGATTGGGTTGGATCCAGATTGGCTTGAACCCGGCGGCGAGCTACGGATTCCTCCAAGACGACCTCGTCGCGGGCGCGCTCGAGATCGGAATCGGCGACAACTCGGAGTATGGTGGTAAGAACCACTCGAACTTCGGATTCCAGGGCCGTCTCACGAACGCGACAGTGCGCGTCGGGAAGAAAGTCGTCGTCGACAAGGGACGCCTCGCGGCCTGAAGGACCCGACGCAACCCTCCATCCGCGAGATTCGTTCAGAGCAAGCACTTTATTCCGATCATTCTCAATCGCGCGACGCGTGACCCTCAGGCTTAAGGCAAACCGCCGCCGTGTGTGCGCTCATCATGGTACCGACCTCCGTGGACCCGTCGGCGCGAGAGGCTCTCGACGACTTGCGCGACCATGACCGCGAGGTCCTCGAGTTCCTGTCCCATGATCCGGATTCTCAGGTCGCATTTCAAGGATTGCGGCGACGCCTCGGCATCCATCCAGAGCAGCTCTCCCGCGCGCTCCATCGACTCGCCGACAGCGAGCTCGTCGAGCGGACGGACCTCGGGTATCGCGTCTCGCGGCGAGCCCTTGGCTTCTTGAGTCCAAGCTCTCTGAAGCCCGCCGGGCCGAACGCGACGATCCTGCAGACCTCGCTCCCGGCCCATGTCGACCTGCGGGGGCTCGTCGGCGCACTGCGCGGCACGTGGATCGGACCGTTGCGGTGGTACGGGTTCTCGGAGTCGGACGAGGGCCTTCGGCTGGGCTGGGCGCTCGAGGACGACACGATCGGAATCGAGATCCTCGTCCGGCCCGGTCAGCTCACGATGACCGCGAAGGTGGACTCGCCCAGCCGATTCGACGAGGCGACGCGACTCGGCTACGAGCTCTTCCACCACGTGTCGCGAGAGATTTCCTCAAAGGCGGATCGCGGAATCAGCGCGTAAGTCGGCTTTCCCCGTGGCAATTTACGCAAAATACGACTTGCTTCTTGACACGTAACTGTATCTTGCCTCTGCGAGCGGCTCGTAGCTTTAAGGCGAGCATCTCGTTGTGAAATCCGGGGATTGCCATGCCTCGGAAAGACAGACGTTGGACGATGTCGGAGCAGGAAATGAAATCGCTCTTGACCACCATGAAAACCATGGGCCATGAAGCACTCGCTCACGATCTGTTCTTCGATTGCTTTCCCGAATTAGGCTCGGTTCTGCAGATGGGGGGTATCAAAACGACGAGCCTCTTCCGGATGGCCCTCCTCTATTTCCTGTTCATCCCTGACGCGAGGGAACGACTCCTGACACGCCTACGACGACCTCCGGAACGAGGAGAATGAAACCCGCAGTTACATAGCGATCATGTGGTCGCAATTGGCAGGCCGATCAGAGGGAATCGTGAAATACCGCCTGGACCCATGAGGAATGGGGGGATGACGGCGAGGAAGGGGGCGCTGCGCCGCGAGGTCGGGATGGTATCCTGGGCTCCGCTTTGGGTCTTGGCCGTCCTGATCGTCCTCGGCTCTCCCAGCATCGGCTCCACGCCGGTCACGTCCGCGACTCTGACCCCTCATGCGCCCATCGTAATCGATGGAGACCACAATTTCACCGCGCCGAATGGAGTCACCGCCGGCACGGGAGGCGTCATCGACCCGTATGTCATCGAGGGTTGGCTCATTGATGCGACGTCATCCAACGGCATCACCATCCGACAGACCCGCGCCCATGTCGTGATTCGAAACCTCACGATCGAGGCGAATTTCCCCAACTTCTGGGGCATCTATTTTGACTTTGCATCGAACGCGACCGTCGAGAACGTGTCGACTCGCGGCAAGGCCGGCGTATACATTTGGTCGTCCTCGAACATCCTGGTCCGAGATAGCGCAGTCGACGGCCAAACGGGAGTTGCGCTCTATTCGTCATCCCTCATCACGATCAAGGGGAATCGCATCGGAAAGGAAGAGGGCATCAACGCCTACGCTGGAGACGCCGTCCGAATCGAGGGGAACGATATTTCGTACACGGGCCGCGGGATCTTGCTGGACGGAGCGAACAACACGATCGTCGATAACAACACTATCACGTGGAGTGGAACCTACGGGTTGCTCGTCGTCGCTTCCTCCGCCAACCTCACCCTCGCCGATAACGACATTTCGTCGAACGGCTGGGTTGGGGCCTCCTTCGAAGGAGCGACCGACGGCTCTATCGTGCGGAACCGGTTCTCTGGAAACGGTCACTCGATTCCGGGTCACGGAAGCGGTTTGTCCCTGGCCTCTTCACTTCGTTTCCAGGTGGACCACAATGACTTCCTCTCGAACGAATTTCAGGCGAATGACACGCAGCCCGGCATGAATGCGTGGCACGCCGCGTATCCCCGCGGGGGAAACCATTGGTCCGACTATACTGGAGTGGATCGGTGCACCGGGCCCGCCCAAAATCTCTGCCCGGGTCCGGACGGTTTCGGGGATACGCCCTATCTGATCAACGGGTCCGCCCAAGACCGATATCCTCTGATGCAGCCGGTGTTTGACGCCTCCCCTCCGACCGTCGTGCAGGTCCTCGCGAGCGACGGCTACGTCGCCGAGTCGATCACGGTTTCGGCGGTGATTACGGATCCGAGCGGGGTCACGTATGTCGCGCTATGGTTGCAAGGCATCGGCCTGGACCACTTCGATGCGGTGCCGATGCGACCCCAAGGGGGCGACGTGTATCGGGCCGACATCACCCCGCAGTATCGTCCCGGGACCGTTCTCTATCACGTCCTCGCGAACGACCGTTGGGGGAACGAAGCCCGGGATCCGTCGAGCGGCGAATACCAAGTCCAAGTTCACTCGATTTCGGAACCGACCGGCGCGGGACCGGCCGGAATGGACGCCAACACGTTGGGGTTCCTCGTGGCGGTCCCTGCAGGGATCTTCGGTGCGCTCTTGCTGGTCGCCTGGACGCTTCGGTCGAGGAAGCATTGACCTCGGACCACCGCCGCCCGGGAGAGTTCGAAAGCCTAGCGCCTTGAGCGACCGTCCTGCCACCGTGTGACCTAGTCTCCGGAACTTGAATCAACTTACCCGACCGCTCACATAGAGGTCCGAGGTTCAACATGACCACAACGGTGGGCATACGAAGCAAGGACGGCGTCGTCCTCGCGGCGGACAAGCGCGCCTCGAAGGGGTTCTTCGTCGGATCCAAGGTGGTCCAGAAGATTTTCTCCCTCGACGGTGCGACCGCGGTGGCGATCGCCGGTGCGATGTCGGATGCGGAGTACCTCGTGAACCTGGCGAAGGCCGAACGGCGGCTCCTCGCCTTGCGTCGCGGCTACCCGGTGTCCGTCAAGGAGAGTGCGAAACTGATCTCGAACATCGTCTACTCGTCGATGAAGAGCTACAACCCGTTCTACGTCGAGCTCGTCGTCGCGGGCGTGGACCACGAGGGCCCGCACGTGTACACGAGCGACATGAGCGGCGCCATCACCTCGGAGGACTTCATGTCCTCGGGGAGCGGCTCTCCGATCGCGTACGGTGTCCTCGAGCAGGGGTTCCGCAAGGAGTTCTCGCTCGATGAGGCGACGAAGCTCGCCGAAGCGGCCGTGCGCGCGGCGATGGAACGCGATCCGGGCAGCGGGAACGGAGTGGACGTGCTCGCGATCCCGAACGGTCACGCGCTGGAGGTGAACTGAGATGGCAACGGAAATGGGACGGATGCCGTTCTTCTACAACCAGGAAGGTCGGCTCGTCCAAGTGGACTACGCCCTCCAGGCGGTCAGCCGTGGATCGACGACGCTCGGCTTGAAGACGAAGGACTTCGCCTTGCTGTCGAGTCAGGTGAAGCCGACGCGGCCCCTCATGGAGCCCGCGGAGAAGGTCTTCGTCGTGGACGAGCACATCGGGGCGACGGGCAGCGGGTACATCGGCGACGTGACGACGCTCCTGGACCAACTTCGGGTCGCGGCCCAGCGCCACCGGCTCGTGTACGATGAACCGGTCGATGTCGGCACGCTCTCCCGCAATCTCTCGGAGTATTTGCATGAGTTCACCATGTACGCCGTGCGTCCGTTCGGCGCATCGGTCGTGATCGCGGGCGTCGACGCCCTCGGGGTGCAGCTCATCCAAGTGGATCCGAGCGGGACGACGTTCAAAGGTTCCGCGTTCGCGATCGGTCAAGCGGCCGACGAGGCCCTCGACACGATCGTGAAAGGGTACCGTCCGGACCTCAACGTCGAGCAGGCGATCGCCCTCTCGACGCAGGCGATTGAGGTCGCCAACGGCGGCAAGACGCAGATCGAACACGGGGTCGTGACCTCGTCCTCGAAACGCTTCGAGCACCAGCACGGCCCGAACAACGCCGGGTAGACCACCCGGCCCTTCCTTCTTTTCTTCCTGCGCCTCAGCGCTTCACGCGATACACGTCGTGCTTCTGGCCGGGCACGCGCTCGATGACCCCACGAGCCTCTAAGTCGAGCTTCGTGCCTTCCATGTACCAAGGGATCGAGCCGTTGAACTTCCCTTTGAGCCTCGTCTCGACCGCCGCGGTGAGTCCGTCGTGAGTGAGATCCCCTTTCCCAAGCACCTCGAGGATCGTCCTCTTCATCGTTTCATACTTTGTTCGGCTGATGTTGACACCCCTCTTCCCTTGAGGGTGTAACGTCAGGATTTTCTCTTCCATGGCGCGAAGGGACAAGCTGGGAGCTATTTAGACAAGTCGTCTTGCCGGTCCTCCGGACCCGCCTTGAACAATCCTTTTAGCGGTCCGTCCGCTATCGAGACGGGGAAATCCGATGCGGATCGTCTCCCTTCTCCCCGCGGCGACCGAAATCTGCTTCGCCCTTGGCCTTGGCGATGAAGTCGTCGGCGTCTCGCCGGAATGCGACTTCCCCGGGGCTGCGCGCGTGAAGCCGATCGTGAGCCATGCCCTTCTGCAATACGAAGGAAAGACGAGCGGCGAGACGAGCCGCATGGTCGGGGACCGACTCGAGTCGGGCGAGGCCCTGTACCAAGTGGACGAGTCCGCGCTCCGTTCCTCGGGCCCGGACCTGATCCTCACGCAAGGCCTCTGTGACGTCTGCGCACCCACCCTCGGAGACGTCGAGAATGTCGCGAGGCGACTTCCGGGGACGCCCGCCATCGAACCCCTGGATCCACACCGGTTGGACGATATGCTGCAGGACATCCTTCGCGTGGGGCGCGCGTGTGCCATCGAGGCGAGAGCGGTCGAAGTCGTCGCCGCCCTCCGAGAGCGGATCGACCGCGTGGCCGAACGTGCGTCGACGGCGCTCGTCCGTCCGAAGACGGTGTGCTTGGAGTGGCTCGATCCGTTGTTCCTGGGTGGCCATTGGGTGCCGGAGATGGTCGCACTCGCGGGAGGGATCGACGTGCTAGGTCGGGCGGGAGAGAAATCCCGCCGGGTGGAGGGCCACGAGGTCGTCACGGCTTCGCCCGATGTGGCGGTGTTGATGCCCTGCGGCTTCGATCTCGATCGGACGCGGAAAGAGGCGTCGGTCGTGACCGGGACGCGTTGGTGGACGGACCTGCCTGCGGCGCGAGCCGACCGGGCGTGGATCGTGGACGGCTCCAGCTACTTCAACCGGCCGGGGCCCCGGCTCGTCGACGGATTGGAGATCCTCGCGCACATCGTGCAGCCCGATCTCTTTCCGAAACCGCCGGATACGGTTGCGGCGCGGGTGAGCTGATGGCAAAGCTGTACACGCGTCGAGGCGACGCGGGCGAGACGGGCCTCCTCGGGCCGGAACGCGTTTCGAAGGATGACCCGCGAATCGAGGCGATGGGGACGGTGGACGAGCTCAATGCGGTGATCGGCCTGGCGATGGCCGTGCAACGCGAACGGCGAATCCGCGACCTCCTGTCGAAGATTCAGGACGACCTCTTCACGGTCGGCGCGGAGCTCGCGATCAGCCATGCGGCGGAGCGGACGAAGGTCCCTCAGATTACGCGAGTCCATGTGGCGCGGCTCGAGGACGCGATCGAAGCGTTCGATGTCGGCAAGATCACGGAGTTCATCCTCCCCCGGGGCTCCGAACAGCTCGCGCGACTTCACTGGGCGCGCACCGTGGCGCGACGCGCCGAGCGTCGGGTCGTCGGCCTCTCGAAGCGGGACGCACTGAACCCGGAGCTCCTGCGATACATGAACCGCCTTTCGTCGCTCCTTTACCAGATGGCGGTCTGGGCACAACACAAACAACGAAGGAAGCCGGAGCATCCGACATACACGCGATAGGCCGGGCAAGGCTTTGGCCCAGAACTGGACAAAGGCTAAGGGCGGGGACCCGTTCGCGTCGGCGTGGCCGTCGAGTTCACGAATCTCCTCGAACTGGAGGAGATGGCGCGGGCGAAGGTCCCTCGCGCGATCTTCGATTACATTGCGGGAGGAGCCGAGGACGAAGTCACCCTCCGAAGGAACCGCGAAGCGTTCGGGCGATGGGCCCTGCGGCCCCGCGTCTTGATGGACGTCTCGAAGCGCGACACGAAGACCGTCCTCCTCGGAGAGCGCGTGTCGATGCCGGTCTGCGTGGCTCCCACTTCGTTCCATGCCCTCGTCCATCCCGAGGGGGAGGTCGCGACCGCCCGGGGCGCCGCCGCCGCGGAAACGATCCTCATCGCGAGCACGATCTCGACGAAGCCCCTGGAAGAAGTCGCGGCTGCAGCCGACGCTCCTCGGTGGTTCCAGCTGTACGTCTATCGGGACCGCGCGGTGACGGAGGAGCTCGTCGCACGAGCGGTCAAGGCCGGTTACAAGGCGCTCTGCCTCACGGCCGACACACCGGTCCTCGGCCGTCGCGAGCGAGACGAGCGAAACGCGTTCACGCTCCCGCCAGGATTCGGGATCGCGAATCTGAAAGGGGCCGGCCTCGACGGCATGCCGGAGGTGGAGCACGGCTCCGCCTTCGCGAAGTACGTCACCGATCTCCTGGATTCATCGCTCACCTGGGAGGATGTCGATTGGCTGAAGTCCATCAGCCCGCTCCCGCTCGTCATCAAAGGAATCATGACCGCGGAAGACGCGGTGCTCGCGGTCGAGCATGGGGCCGCGGGGATCGTCGTCTCGAACCACGGGGGCCGGCAACTCGACTCGACGCTCGGGAGCCTCGACGCGTTGCCCGACGTCGTCGCGGCGGTGCGCGGACGGATCGAGGTCTACCTCGATGGCGGAATCCGGCGCGGCACGGATGTGCTCAAGGCCCTCGCCCTCGGGGCGAAAGCGGTCCTCGTGGGTCGGCCGATACTCTGGGGTCTCGCCTTGGGAGGCGCGGATGGAGTGCGAGCGGTCTTGGATGAGTTGCACACGGAACTCGACACGGCGATGGCGCTCGCAGGCCGTGCGAATGTGAAGGACATCGATGCGAGCTTGGTCGTGCGGGCGCTCTAGCGATTCGCCGCGCGATCAAGAAAGTCGATCAAGAAGCCTACCGCCTCCTCGTTCCCCATGGGCTTCGGAGGAAGGCGTCCGAGGGCGAGCCGTTCGGGAATCAGCTCCTTCAAGCGGCGGATGTCGTCGGGTCGATAGCCGAGCGCCGCAGCGTTCCGTTCGGCCTCGGCGTGACCCTTCGGGGGAACCGCGATCACCGGCGTCCCGGCCGCGAGCGCTTCGTTGACCGTGCCCTTCCCCGCGGTCGTGATAACGAGGTCCGCCGCGAGGACGTAGTCCTGGAGATTCGGCAAGAATCCGTATGTGTAGACGCCGGATCCCGGGTCCGCCTTTAGTTTCGGGCCGCTCACGACGACCATCGAAACGTCGTCCAGCTTCAATTCGTGGAACACACGAACGGCCTCGCGAATCAGGAATTCACCGACGGCCGTGCCGCCGACGGTCACAAGGATCGTCTGCTTCCGGAACACAAAGTCCTCTCGGAGCCTCTCTCGGGATGCACTGAACGCGCGGACGATGGGTCCGATGCGACGGACGTTCGGCCAGTCCGGCGGGGACTCCGCTGCGAGGACGAGGTCGGCCCTCCGTGCGATCCGAGAGGCCCAGAAGTTCGCGGGGCCTTCGACCAACCGCGACAACGGATCCCGGGCAAAGTCGTGGCGGGTGGCGTCGAGGATCAAGGCGGTTGGAATCCGGTGACGAATCGCCTCGCGCGCGGACGCCAGCTCGCTGTCGGAGAGGAGGAAGCGATAGTAATCCCAGTCGGCCTCGCCCTCCAAGAATCGACGGGCGATCCGCAGGTATCGACCGTAGTCTCGGTACCACCGCCACACCGGGTCGAGGACTCCATCCGTCGTCTGCCAGTCGGGCGCCGGCGGCATCGTGAGGGCATCGAATCCGCTCGACACGACGAGATCCAACGCCGGCGAACCGGCGAGGAAGAGCAGATACAAGTCCCGCCGGCGTTCCATGAGGCCGCGGGCGAGGGCCACCGCTCGGGTCGCGTGGCCGAGGCCCTGGGAATGGACCGCGAAGTACCCACGGAGTTCCTCCATCGCGCGACTCATCGTCCGCTTCCCCAAAGACCTTCGGATGGGACATCCGCGTTCCCGGGCAACGACCCGTTTCGTGGCCGACACGAGCGGCGTACGGGCGTCGTTATATAGCAGGCGGTTCCTAGGGGCGAACGTTAGGGGTTTTCAGGAGGAGAACAACATGGGAGAAGAAGAGAACAAAGCGACCGCGAGAATGTTTTACGAAGAAGTCGTGAACCGAGGCAACATCAGCGTGATTGACAAGGTCACGGCCGAGAACTACGTCGACCACACCGCGGCGCCAGGAATGCCGCCCGGCCGCGAAGGCGAGAAGCAATGGTTCATGATGCTGCGCGCAGCCTTCCCCGACGGTCACACGACAATCGATGACATCATCGCGGAAGGCGACAAGGTCGTTGTCCGCGGGACGATGACGGGCACTCACACCGGCGAGTTCATGGGAATCCCCGCGACCGGGAAGCCCGTGGAGATCTCCGGAATCGACATCACGCGGTTCGAGAACGGGCAGAGCACCGAGCACTGGGGACAGTGGGACGTCGCGGGCCTAATGGTGCAGCTGGGCGTCGCCCCGCCTCCGCCCGGGGCACCAGAGACCGAGACCGAGTGAAGGTCCCACCCGAATTCGTAGCTCCCGTTTCGCGGGTCCTCGCGTTGGCCTTTTATGGCCTCGCGGTGTTCCTTCGGACGTGGAGCTAGCAACCCTCGCGAAGTATCCGTTCCTACGCGAAGCGTCCGCGTTCATTCGAGCGGAGAAGGTCAGCCTCGAAGAGATCCTTCTGGAACCTGCCTACGCCCGGGCCCGGAGCCTCGGGAAGGCGCGAGTCCTTGAGGCGCTCGAGCGCGGGGCCGCGTCCGATCGAGTCGCGATCGCGCCGGCGGACCAGCTGGCCCAGCTGCTCGCGTACCCGGTGTCCCGAATCCTCGTCTCGGCCCTGGAGGACACGTATCTGATCCGGAGGTTCGCTCTGCGGGAGGCGATTGCCGCGGAGGGACGTCTCGAGTCGGAGTCGGACGATTTCGCGATCCACATGGCCGGGCAGCTGGCGATGGACCTACGGCGCGAGAACGGCGGCTTCCGCCTTCACTTCACGGACTTCCTGCGCTTTACGAGCACGATGCGCGACGCGCCTTGGAAACTGATCAATCAGCGAGTGGACCGCGGGTACGTGATTCTGCAACGGGCCAAGGCGCTTCGAGTCATGCGAAACGCGATCCAGCGGCACATCGAGGAAGGCCTGCCCCTCCCCGTGAACGACGACATCGTCACGGCATTCCGGACGGACCTCCGCGAGATCCGCGGCATCCTGGAGGCGAAGAAGGCGACGTTCAAGGCGGAAGACATCGGGAAGGTGAGCATCACCCGGTTCCCGCCATGCATGTACAACCTCCTCGCGCAGATCCAGAACCACGAGAACGTCCCGCACATGGGCCGCTTCGCGATCGTTGCATTCCTCCATCACATCGGCCTGGGCAACGAGGAGATCTTCCGCGTCTTCGGGGACGTGCCGGATTTCGCGGCCGACGTGACGAAGTACCAGATCGAACACATCACCGGTACGTCGAGTCCGACGGAGTACACGCCGCCAGAGTGTGCGACGATGAAGTCGTACGGCATTTGTCCGGGACCGGACCGGATCTGCCTGACGATCAAGCATCCCCTTCAGTACTATCGCGTGAAGGGGCGCGAGCAACGGCCCCGAGGCGAGAGTGCGTCGACCGCGACCTAGGCGGAGAAACCGCGCCACGTCTTCACGGCGCGTTGCACGGCCGTCGCGTTGCCGAGGACCGCGAAGAGGACCATGAACCACTCGAGCGGCCCGAACGTCAGGACGCCGACGCCCCACGTTGCACCGCCGGACGACGCGATGATCAGCTGAATCAAGGCGCCGAGGAACAGGAGCACGAGACGGTCCGCGCGGCCGAGGACGCCGCCGTACGCCCGGCCTTGCCCGACGGCCTGCGCCTGGGTCCCCATGTACGACGTCAGGAGGACGCCGAGGAGGGCGAGCATCCCGACCTGGAGATGGCAGTACATCGCGTTGAATGCGACCCCTCCCAGCATGAACACGTCCGCATAGCGGTCGAGCACATGGTCCAGGAAATCGCCCCGCGCGGACGCCTTTCCGGCCATCTTCGCAATCTTGCCGTCGAGCGCGTCCAGGTAGGAGTTGGCCAGGATCAGAACGAGCGCGAGGCTGAGGAACCCTGGCCCGCCGATGAAGAAGGAGATACCCGCGCCGACCGCCGCGAGGAAGGCGATCCACGAGACGACGTTCGGATTGACGCGCAACATCCGGGAAGCGACGGGGACGAGGAACCAGTCTGCGGCCTTGCGGTACCGGTCTAGTACCACGAGAGCACCTCGGACGCCCAGTCGACGGTCCCCGGTTCGTGGCCTTTCGTCTTTCCTTGAAGGATCTCGAGAATCGCTTCGGCGGTGTCGGTTGGTTGTGTACTCGTCGTGTCGATCTCGAAGACGAACGGAAGGCGGGCGACCGCCTCTTGCAGGATCACGTCGATCGCCTCCGCCTCGACGTTCTCGCGGACTTTCTCCGGAGCCCAACCGCGCGCGTCGAGTCGGGCGCGGAGGACGGACGGCCGGCACCGCAAGACCACCGCGAGGTTCACGTCCATCCGGTGACTGTAGTGGCTCTTGAGGAACGCGACTTTAGCGGGGATGCGCAATCCCTCCCGTAAGGCATCCACATCGACCTCGTCCGTGCCTCGTTCCACGTCGCGCCCGACGATGAGGCCCTCGCGCCGCGCGATCTCGTCCAGGTCGGCGACGACATAGCCTCGCTTCGCGAGCACATCGCATGCGGAGGACTTTCCTGTCCCGGGCGTCCCGGTGATGGCGACGAGCACGCCGACACCATCGGGGCGGGGCCTAAATCACTTGCGTTCCGGGCGAAACGAGACCGGACGTCCGCGGCGCAGGAAGTAGCGCTCCCTCAGCGCGAGTCCGGTGCTCGTGCCGACCAAGTCGACGACGAAGCCGAGGACGAAGAGCAGGAATCCGTAGTGGAACAGGAACGCGGGCACGGAATCGGGGGAGACGAAGACGACTCCGACGAGCAACGGGGACAGGGCCATCCCGGTCGCGACCGCACCGCCCAGGAGGAGTCCGAGGAACACCTCGAAGATCATCTCGGACAGATTCTCGGTCGCGAGGCCCACGAGGATGGACGTGACTCCGAGGAGCACGAGCATCCACGGCACGGAGGCCTCCCCCGATGCCGGGACGCCGCTCACCGGGAAAATACCGTAGAAGATGACATAGCCGCTCGCGACGCCGAGGACCGCGGCCAACGCGACCGTCCGGGCAATCGAACGCCTCTTGCTCCGAATCGGGCTAGCCAAGGTTCGGTCCCTCTTCGAGTACGATGCGGATCAAGGAGCTGAGGAACACATTCGCATCGGGAGCTGGAACTGGCAAATCCCGGACCTCGACGACCAACTGCACCCAATGGATCCAAGGCATGACCGTTCCGTTGCCTCGAACCTGGGCCGCATACTCAGTGATGTTCTGCACCACTCCAAACCGGAAGGCATCGGAGTTCCGGGTCAGGACGAACGACAAAGTCGCCATCCCGGTTCCCCTAGGCGGGATCGGTACGGGCGGGACGTCGACCGAGCCCAAGAAGGCCTTGAAGAAGTACTGGGGCCCCGTCCCGTTGAAGACGACCTCGTCGGTTCGGCCGAGGTTCGGAAGCCCGGCCTCCCTCGGAAGATCCTCGATCCATGCCTTATAGGCGATCGACGACAAGGCGAGGGACCTCGCACTCGGGTTCGTGACTGTGAGCCGGATCGTCAGGTTGACGGAGCCGGTGGCGAGCAGGGCACCCATCGACGTCGTGCCGGTGAACGAGACGGTTCGGGACGGCGTCAGCTCGACGGACGTGTGGGCGAGGACCACCGACGAGTAGCTGGCGGACGACACGACCACAAGGGCCATCAGCACCACGACCCAGCCCGCAACGAAGAACCAGACCCGCTGCTCCGGGTACTTCCATCGGGAAGCGAGGCGTGCGACCCAGCCCATTGTCCTCACTTCGCGGGAGGCCCGTGGGACGCGAACAGCTTCTGCGCGATGTCCTCGACGACGCTCTGCTCCGGCATCGGCGGTTCGACCAGGCGGCCATCGTAGATGTCCTGGGCGAAGTGGCATTCCGCGGTGTGACCCGGCGCCACCTCCACGTTCGGAGGCGCCGTCGTCTTGCAGATGTCCTGGGCCAAGAGACAGCGCGTGCGGAAGCGGCAGCCCGACGGCAGATCGATCGGGCTCGGCAGCTCGCCCTTGATCGGCACCTGCGTGTACGTGTGCTCCGGATCCGGGACGGGCACGGCCAACAACAGGGCGCGGGTGTAGGGGTGGGTCGGCTTCGAGACGACGTCCTCCGTCGGGCCGCTCTCCACGATCCGGCCGAGGTACATCACGGCGATCCGGTCCGACATGTACCGCGCGACCGCGATGTCGTGGGTGATGAACACGTACGGGATTCGATACTTGTCGCGGAGGTCCAGCATGAGGTTCATCACGCCGGCGCGGATCGACACGTCAAGCATCGACACCGGTTCGTCCGCGATGATCACCTTCGGGTTGAGGACGAGGGCCCGCGCGATCGCGACGCGCTGCCGCTGCCCGCCCGACATCTCGTGCGGGAAGCGGTCGAGGAAGTCCTGCCCCGGCCGAAGGCCGGCGTCCTCGAGCGCGTGGATCACGAGTTCGGCCCGCTGCTCACGATCGTTCGCGATCCCGTGGATCAGGAGCGGCTCCGAGACGGCCCGCAAGACGGAGAACCGCGGGTTGAGCGACTCGTACGGATCCTGGAAGATCATCTGGAGGTCCCGCCGGAAGTCGAACATCTCCCGCGCGGTCAACGAGGCGATGTCGGTCCCCTGGAACAGGATGAACCCTTCGGTGGGAGTCTCGAGGCGCGAGATGAGCCGTCCGGTCGTCGTCTTGCCACAGCCGCTCTCGCCCACCAGGCCGAGGATTTCTCCCTGCATCAGGTTGAAACTGACCCCGTCCACGGCGTGCACGTACACTTGCTCGCCGCGGAAGGAGCGGAGAAACCCTTTCTTCAGCTCGAAGTATCTCTTGAGTTTCTGGACGCTCACGACAGTCCCAGGCGGCGGTGGGACCGGGCCGAGCGGGACGTCGCCCGAAAACTCGGGAAGGGGAGCCGCCGTCAGGTCCGCGTCAATCCCCCCTGGGTGTAGAAGTCCTGGCTGAAGTGGCAGAGCGACCGGTGGCCCGGCTCCGGCACGACGTATGGAGGTGGGGTCGTCGTGCAGATGTCTTTCGCATATTTGCAGCGGGGATGGAAACGACAGCCGCTGGGTGGGGTCACGAGGCTCGGCGGGCTGCCCGGGATCGACTCGATCCGCTTCTTCTCTCCCTTCACGCTCGGGAAGGCGCCGAGCAGCCCTTCCGTATACGGGTGCAACGTCTGTGAGAAGATCTTCTTCGAAGAACTCTCCTCGATGATTTCGCCGGCGTACATCACGCAGATCCGGTCCGCGACCTTCGCGACCGTGGAGACGTCGTGGGAGATGATGATCAACGTCATCTTCAGGGTCTGCTGGAGCTGGAGGATCTCGTCCATGATCTTCGCCGCCGTGATGACGTCCAGCGCGGTCGTCGGCTCATCCATGATCACGAGCCGGGGCCCGAGGGCCAGGGCCATCGCGATCATCGCGCGCTGCTTCATCCCGCCGCTGTATTCGTGCGGATAGTTGTCGATCCGATCCGTCGGGATGCCGACGAGCCGGTACAGTTCCTCGACGCGTTTCCGCGCCTCGACGTCGCTCATCTGCTCGTGGGTCTGGATCGCCTCGACGATCTGATCGCCGACCGTGTATACGGGATTCAGGGCGTTCATCGCCCCCTGGAACACGATCGAGATTTGGGCCCATCGGACGGCGGACAGCTTCGGGTGGTACTCCCGCAGCCGCCCGTCCTTCCGGCGGGTGACCGCCACGAGATCGCCTTCTTGACTGGCGGCGGCCAACCGCGCTTGGATCTGGGCGAGCTGCCTACTGGCCCCGCGGCTGCCTTGCTCCATCTGCGCCTCGAGCTCAGCGACCTTCGCCTCGAGCGCACGGATCTCGGGCTCGAGGTAGGTCCGGTACGTCAGGCTGAGCGGGTGCCGAAGGAGTTCGATCTCCTCTTCAAGCGCCGTTCGTTCGTCGTTGGGCTTGCCCCCTTCCTCGGGCTTCGGCATCCCGGCGAGCCGGGCTTGCATCACCTGGATGTCTCTCGCGATCCGTTCCGCGGCGATCTTCCAGTACTCCTCGCGATACGGGTACAGTTTCCCATCCGGGTCCCAAATCACCTGACCGCCGAGGATGTACGCGTTGGAGGGAAGGAGCTGGGTGATCGCATACGCGAGGGTCGTCTTCCCGCAGCCGCTCTCCCCGACGAGTCCGACGGTCTCTCCGCGATCGATCGACAGATTCACGCCGTCGACAGCGCGCACCCACCCCTGGCGAATCCGGAAGTATACGCGCAGGTCCCGGACGGCGACGAGGGGCACGCTCAGCGCCTCCGGAGGCGCGGGTTGATGATCTCGTCGAAACCGCGTCCCAGCAGGTAGAAGCCGAGGCTCAGGAAAGTGATCGACAAGCCGGGCGGGAGGAGCCACCACCAGTACGCCAGCGCGCCGCCTTGTGTGAGGACGTTCGACAGGATTCCGCCCCAGGAGACGACCGTCGCGTCGCCGAGGCCGAGGAAGCTCAACGCCGCCTCCGTGATGATCGCCCCCGCGACGGCGAGGCTCATGTACAGGAAGCTGAACGGGAGCACGTTCGGCGCGATGTGCAGGAAGATCAGACGCAAATCGGACGCACCGGAGACGCGGGCCGCGTCGACGAACGGACGTTCCTTCAGCGTGAGGACCTGCGCCCGGATGACCCGCGCGATGCCGGGCCATCCGAGGAGACTGAGGACCATGATAATCGTCCAGATGCTCGGCCGTAAGATGGAATCCAGGATTAGCACGACGGGCAGGAACGGGAGGACGAGGAAGATGTCGGTGAGCCGCATCAAGAGGGTGTCCACGATCCCGCCGTTGTAGCCCGCGACGAGGCCGACGATCGTTCCGATGCCGACCCCGAGGAGAGCCGCCAGCAACCCGACGAGGAACGCGACCTGGGCCCCGTAGAATACCAACGTGAGGATGTCGTGGCCGATGAAGTCCGTCCCGAGGATGTATCGGTTTCCGGAGGGGTAGACTCCCGGGGGCAGCGGGGCCCGCGTGGTCCCGAGGAGCTGGAAGACGCGCACCTCCCGCGAGACGGGATCCGTGAAGGCGCCGTTCACCTCTTGCGGGGTGATCGCGCTCCCAATGAGCGTGCCTCCGAACGCCCCGGCGTAGACGACGTGCGGAACGTTCGGGGGAGGAACGACCCCGAGGGCCGCAGGCCTCTCGACCGCCCCGATCGAGAACGTGGTGCCCATCGACAGAATCTCGCGGTCGGCCGTGAAGATGAAGACGGAGGTCCGGGCGTCGACCTCGAAGTAATCCCGGAGCGGGCCTTTGAAGTACGCCTGGAACTGGGGAATCACGGCGCCGGTCTGGTTCAGACCGACGAGATAGCTCGTGTCGTTGGCGGAGCGATAGAAAGCCGCGTAGACGGCCTCTCCGCGGGTGCTGAGGGGAAGCCCGATCGGCTCCCACGAGCTGTCGAGCTCCGCGAACTCGCGGGCCGGAACCAGGGACAGCGCGTTGAGGTCGAGATACGCAATCCCCGTGTGCGAAGCGGATTTCACAGGAAGGTAGAACAGCATGGGGAAGCTGGAACGCGTGAAGCCGATCTGTCCTTGAACCGTCGCCGGTTCACCCCCGAGGGAGAGCGGAATCCAAGCCCGGTGCACGCCGGTGATGTTCCGGACCTCGAGCGTGTTGTTCGTAAGGGGCAAGAGGACCGCCGCGCCGCGGCCGGCCCGCCACGCTTCCCATTTGTCGACGCGCTCCTGATTGTAGTAGACGAACGGCGGAGCGCTCAGGCTCGCGTTCGACGCAAACATGATGCGACCGGAGGGGGCGACCGGATCTCCCTCATGGACGTACGTGAGCTCGTAGACGCGCGTATGGTTCAGGTCCGAGGCGTAGAAGTACCGATATGGGCCAACCGGGACATTGGAAATGCCGACTGACACGATGCGTTCGAGCGGTTGGACGAGGAGGTTCCCCGAGGACGCAGGGTCTTCGCCCGTATACAAGGGGTCGAAGTCGAGGCGATCGCGGGTGAAATTCGTCTTCAGGAACGGATTGACCGCGGCGAAATCCCGTCCGGAGAAGAAGGCCAAGGCGCCATTGTCCCGGCCGGAACCGAACGTGCCGGGAAGCCCGGTCGGCGTGATGTTTTTCCCGGGGACGATGTAATAAACGTTGGACAGGGGCGAATCGATCAACGGGATGAACCCGAAGTCCGAATGGACGTCCAGCCACCGCGACTCGTTCCCCGCCTGGAACGGGCTCTCGTTCACTCCTAACGTGTAACGCAGCAAATCCATCCGAATGAATCCCGAGCTCGCGTAATTAATCAGCCACATGGAGCCCGCCCGATCGCTCGAGAGCGGAGTCGTCGGCCCCATGACCGGCACGCCGTACGTCGAGCCGGCGGGAAGCGTCGGCAGCGTGATGTTGTACGAGTTCACGATGAAGCGGTCCGACGCGGGCGCCTCGAATGTCTTCGGGTACGGAGAAATGAACGGTGCGAAAATCGCGATGATCGCAAAGACGAGGACGACCGCCGCGCCCGCCATCCCGAGACGGCTCTGACGAATGCTGTCCCACGAGCGCTTGACGAGGAACCGAAGTTGCTTCAGAATCCCGGAGCCGGTGAGCCTCGCGACGGGCGCCTCGACCTCAGAGACGGACACGCGGATCGAGCACTCCGTACAAAATGTCGGCGACGATGTTGCCTAAGATGACCAACACGGAGATCAGGTACAGGATCGCTCCCGCGAGCATGTTGTCTTGCTTGAAGATCGATTGAAGCAAGTACCAGCCCATCCCGTAGTAGGAGAAGACCTGCTCGAGGATGATCGCCCCGCCGATCACGAAGCCGAGGCTGATCGCCAACGTCGTCACGATCGGCAGGTAGGCGTTCCGAGCGACGTGGCGGTTGCGGACCTTTCGCGCGGACAAGCCTTTCGCGCGCGCGGTCAGGATGAAGTCTTCGCCGAGAACCTCGAGCATCGAGGTCTGCATGAGGAGGATCGTACCCGCCGCGCTGATCAGGACGAGGGCAAGCATCGGCAGCGCGCCGTGCATCACGATGTCCGCCGCCTGGAACAGGAAGCTCCCGCGGGCCAGGGACGGGAAGTGCTGCGCCGTCCACGTCGGATCGCTGTATCCGTTGAGAGGGAAGATCGGGATCGCGAACCCGAAGGCCCACAGGAGGATGAGGCCGATCCAGAAGGACGGCATGTTGTAGAAGAACAGGCTCGAGACGATCGCGAGGCCTTCCGTCTTGCCGCGATGCCACGCGATGAACCGCCCAATCGCGATGCCGACCAAGTACTCCGCGATCAGCGCGCCACCGAACAAGAACAGCGTCCTGGGCAACGCGATGGCGAGAATCTCGGAGACGGGCCGTCCCTCCGAGAACGAGCGACCGAAGTTGAACGTGAACATGTTCCCGAGGAAAATCCACAGCTGAACGTACCAAGGTTGATCGAGGCCGAACTGGATGCGAAGCTGGGCCCGACAGGGCGCCTGGCACGTCGGGTCTTGCGTATAGGCCGCGAGCGGGCCTCCCGGCAACGCCTGGAACAGCAAGAAGATAATGATGGTCACAACGAAAATCGTGATGACACCCTGAATGCCGCGACGGATCAGATACCGCCTCAGCGACGCCAACCCGACTCACCCCCGACTCCGGTACTTCTAACGGTCGCCAGCATATTTGTACGTTCCCCCGACCGGACCGAGGGATCCCAAAAATGGAAAGAGGAAAGGGACCGGGGCGTTCGCCCCGGTCGTTCGGGCCTAGAGGTTCTCCTCCGGCGGCAACTCCTCCTCGGCTTGGCTTCCGCCCTTCGTGTCGTCAATCATTCCCGGGGCCTTGGGTGGCCTCCGACCGCGGCTCATCATGCGGCCGACGACGACTCCGACGATCAGGCCGACCACCAACAGTCCACCCGCGAGCGCGTACAGCGTCGTCAGGTCCTGCGGAGGCGGAGCCGGAATGCTCGCCGTCGTCGACGAGCTTCCCACCGCTACGGTGTGGGAGCCCGCCGTCGGGAAGATGTACGTGAAGGTCACGGTCGCGCTGCCCAGCGCCGTCAGGTTCACGGTCTGGACCGCCACGGGCGTGCTATCCACGTATAACGTGACGGGCAGGGAACCGGCGACGCTCAACGTGTTCGTCACCGTTGCCGTAATCGTGGACGATGTCCCAGCCACTTTGGCATCCACGGTTGGCGTACCGTACGTGACCACGGGTGGCGACGCGACGTATCCGTACCAACCGCGAGCGGCGCCGCCGTAGGAGGTCGTCGCGACGACGAGTCCTTCCGTCGCACCCAGGGTCGCGGCCGTGACGTTGAACGTTGCCGCACCGGCCGAGTCCGTGGCCACCTGCGTACTGCCGCTCCAGACGTCCGCACCGGCAATCGGCGCGCCCGTCAGGATGCTCCAGACCTGGACCGTCGCCGTCGCGGTGCCGCCGGGCGGCAAGAGCGTGCGATCCAACGACACGGTCAGGAACGCTCGCGTCGTCGGCAGGTACAGGTACCCGACCGTGAAGTCGAACGGAATCTTCGCGAGCGGCGCCGCGAACGTCGGGGCGAACCAGTACTTGCCGAAGGCGCCCGCGAACAGCTGGTCGGTCCCACCGTAGGCGTAGCGGAAGTCCGACGGGATGAAGCTCAGCGGGAACGACTGCGACAGGCTCACGAGCGCTTCGCTCCGCGTGTAGTTCACGTAGCCGAGGGACGTTCCCGTGATCGTTCCGCCGAACCGGCCTAGGACGTTGCGAGCCGACGTGCAGGTGCCGCACCAGGGACCGGCGCCTTGCACGAGGAAGACTTCCGGATTGGCCACGGTCGCGCCGTTTAGTCCCTTGAACAGGGCGGAAATCGTCATGCCCAAGGCCTGCGACGTGAAGATTGGCCGGGTCGTGGTCACCGACGCGAGTCCGAAGACCGGCGCCCGCTGGATCACGACACCTGAATCAATCGCAAACGCGTAGTTCTCGGCAGCCGCGACGAAGTTGCACGCATCTGCCGAGATGTCCGGTGTCCCGCCGATGTACGCCTTGACCTGGACCCGCGAGTCGATCTTGTGCGGCATCGCCGTGAAGTGGGCCTTGAATGTGCCCGTCGCATCGGTCGCGCTCGTCGCATTGATGGTATACAGGCCACTGAATCCGGCGGGGAACGTGCTCGAGTCGCACGAATCGACGACGGCAAGGTTACCGACGACTTCGGCGTCCTCGACGAAGTTCGTGACACCCCATTTGGTGCCGACCGTCGGGTCACCGATCACGGGTGAGTTCGCAAAGGATCCGCCCAAGCTGCCCATCGCGAAGGAGTTCAGATCGAGTCCCACGCTTTGGTAGGTGGGTGGGTCCGCCCCGCAGGTCGTGCTGCAGCCATAGTGATACGCCCAGTCGAATTCCGCCGGGAGGCCGAGGTCGCCGTAGGTGATCTGGAAGAACACCGGGATCCCGGTGGCGTTGGCTCCCGTTTGGTCGACCACGTGCGCGGTGACGTTGTTCTGTTTGCCGGTGGGATTGAATGCCATCGTCCGTGCGTCAAACGTGACCCATGCCGCGTGGCCTGCAGTGGCGAGGCCGGCCGATACGAGGACTTCGAGCTGGTCCGACGTGGCGAAGACCTTGTTTCGGGCCACGAAGCGCAATCCCACGTTCAGATTGTGCAAGCCCGTCCTTGCGGCGCTCGTCTCCGTCGCCGTGAATGTCGCGTGCCCGCTCGCGTCCGTCTTGTTCGAGTTAGCGCTCGTGGCTGCGACGGTCAGGTTCGCGGCGTCTGAGACCTGCGGGTCGACATCAACGCCCGCGATCGGGGTCCCTGCCCAGTTCCTCACGGTCACCGTGAAATTCGCCTGGCTCAGGAGAGGACTCACAACGAGGCCGTTCGCCGATGTCGCCGCGGCACTGACTATCAGCCAGTCCGGCGTGACGTCGTTCTGGACGAACAGGATCATCGACGCCTTCTGCGTGTCGGCGGCGATCGTGTTCGGCACGGTCGTGTTCGCCTTGATGACCTCCGTCAAGTGCTGGTTCGGGTACACGGTCGCGGAGGGCGGCGTGTACGTAAACGTGGTCTTCCCGGTCGCGTCCGTCACGCCCGAGGCCGGCGAGATCGTCCCGAACACCAGGGTCGTGTCAATGCGGACCGTGTATCCGGCGATACCTGTGCCGGCCGCGTCCGTGAGGGTCGCGGTGATCGTGGCCGTGCCCGACGGCGCAATGACGGGTGTCGGTGTGCTCAGCCGCAGAGTCGAGATTGGTGCCGGCGGAGCGACCGTCACCTCCATCACCTTGCCGTTCGTGCCGGTGAGAGATCCTTTCGTCGCCACGACGGATACAATCACGTTACCTTGAATCACGGGGACCGTCCAGGTGAAGTGGACGCGCCCGCCCGCATCCGTGGTCCCGCTCTGGACGACGGACTGGGAGCCGTACCGCAACGTCAAGGTGACCGCCGCGCCGCTCGCCGGGGCGGTGCCCTGGGAGACGAGGATGTCAAAGGGCGCCACCTGGCGTGCGTACACCTGGTCCGGCATCGAGAGGGCCACGGTGAGAGAACCGCCGGTCGGTGGCGTCACGGTGCCCGCGGGGACGATGTGCGGAATGGACCACGGGTTGTAGATGCCGCCGCCGTTCGGGTAGTTCGCCCAGCCCGTCCAGGCGTCGTTCCGGTACGCGTTCAGGTTCTTGCGGTAGTAGAGGATGTTCCACGGCAGCTGATCGGTCAGGATGCCTTCCACGTCTTTGATCGCCTTGACCCGGCTCGTGGTGTCCGTGTCGGTCAGCGCGTTGTGGATCAGATTGTCGACCGCCGTGTTGCTGTAGCCGGCGGAGTTGGATCCGCCGGTCCCCAGGTTCACGTCCCGTTCGGTGCAGAAGAAGTCACAGATGTACGTCTCCGGGAAGTCACCCAGCGAGAAGCCGAGGACGTAGATGTCAAACGAGACAGGGGCCGAGAACGCCTTCGCCACGATTGTGTCGAAGCTGGTCGGCGCGGCGTCGATGTCCAAGCCCATCAGCTTCAGGTTCTTCGAGATCATGATGCCGGCGTCCGCCCGGATCGGGTCGTAGTCCTTCGGAGGCGTCAGGATGGTCGCTTTGATTGGAGAGCAGTCCGGAGCCTCAAGGAAACCGTCTGCCGGCGAGCTGCAGTCCTTGAAGCCGGCCGCGAGGAGGGCCGCATGGCCTGCCGTGATGTCGAATGCCGGCGGAGTGGCGGTCGTGTTCACGTAGAGCGGGTTCGAAATCGCGATGGGGACCGTGCCCTTGACGCCGAATCCGCCCATCAGTGTGTTCACGATGTAGTCCTTGTTGATCGCCTGCGAGAACGCCTTGCGCAGGGTCTGGCTCCAGGGAGCCTGTCCCCAGGGGCGCTCGCGCATGTTGAAGGACAGATAGAAGAACCCGGAATCGGTGACCTGTTCGATGTTGATCGCCGGGTTGGACTGGACCTGGCTCAGGAAGCCGGGCGTGAGAGGCCAGACGAGGGTGTCAATGTCGCCCCGCTGAAGCGCCAAACTGATGACGTCGAGGCTACCGTAGATCACCGCGCGAATGTGCCGCAGGGCCTTCGGGTAGAACGGATACGCATCGCCCCTCCAGGTGTGGGATTGTCCCTTGCCCCAGTAGTTCGGGGACACGTCCATCGTGGCGTCGGCGTTGTGCGTCCACGATGTCAGCTTGAAGGGCCCCGAGCCCGTCGCCGCGTCGATCCCATTGTACGTCGTATCGATCGAGTTGTCGAACGTGTCCGTCAACCGGCTGGCTGGGTCGGACAGGTTCAGCTGCGGCCACGTGCCTAGGTGGTTCTTCCACAGGCCCGACGGGATGATCGGAATCTCCATCGTATCGTAGAAGAACAGGGCGTACGTCTTGGAGAGATGGAATTTCACGGTCGTCGCGTCGATCTTCGTGACGCCGATGTGGGACACGCACTTCGCGCCGCTGCAACCAGTGGTCGCGTTCCAGAGCGGGTACTTCTGCGTGTCGGACCAGACCGCGTTGAAGATCCCCAGCTGGTACGTGGACCACGGCAACGTCTGGAACGTGAACACGACGTCGTCGGCCGTCAGTGCTTGGCCGTTCGTGAACGTCGCATTGTTGTGGATATAAACGGTTACACCGAAGCCCGTTGAATCAATGCAATATCCTGGGCCGCTCGGGAGGCTCCCGGCGGGACAGACCGACCCACCGCGGGCCGGATCTGACAACACGTTAAACGTCGTAAAATCGGGATCGTGGGAGAACAACCCTTCGAAGTTGAACTCCACGTGATACTGTTTCCAGACGCTATTCGTGGCAGTATCGAAATAGTTCGGGTTCACCATGTCGTTCTGAAGGCCCACCGTCAGGGTATCCTTCGACCCGGCAACGGCCGCGGCCGGGTGGGCCTGCAGCACGAACACAAGACCCGCGGCGATCATCACATAGACGACCAATACCGCGTGCACGTGTTTCGAGCGCAGAAGCTTTGGAAGCAAACGCTACTCCTCCCTCAAACCAATTAA
>DATMDM010000101.1:0-1878 GCA_035557795.1 Thermoplasmata archaeon
GCGATGAGGTCCTTGTCGACCAACCGATAGAGAGTCGTCGTGACGCTCGTGTACGCGACATCGCGATCTTTTCGGACCTCGTCGTAGATCGCCCCGGACGTCGCCGGTCCGAGGTTGCGGACCGCCCGCAGTACCGCCAGCTCAAGCTCGCCAAGCTCCATATGACTACTACATCGATAGTAATCTAGTTAAAACTTGTCCAAGAAAGGTGCGCGCCGACGCCAGACTAGGCGAGTGCCGAGGCCTGCGTCGCGAGTTCGGAGAACCGCTTCGCCAGGATGTCGAGGGACGCCAACAGGACCGCCTTCGCGCTCAGCGACCCATCCGTCTCGAACTCCATGACGATCCGCGTCGGGTCGTTCGCCGCCTTCACAGACTCCACCTTGTACTGGTCCATGAACTTCTTGCACGTCTCGCAGTCCAACGAGAGTTCGAGGGTCTCTTCCTCCTCCGTCGACGTGGACTGCATGTGGCTCTCGCAGAATGGGACGTTCGGATCGAGCGCATCCAGCGTCTTGCTGCCCGCCTTGAGGATCGGGTAGTACCGGTATCCCACGCCATGCGTCGACTGCCACTTCGCGTGCTCTTTCCCCGAGCCGAGGATTGCGGTCGCGTAGATGAGCATCGCCTGGCCGTCCCCGAGCTTGACGATCGGGATCTTCGAATCCTTCGGCTTCAGCTTCGCGTCGCCAATCGGCTCCAGGTCCGCGGACGTCACGACCCCGGGACCGCGCTTGTTCACCGAGTAGATGATCGTGCAGTTCGGACACCCTTCGCCGTGGCATGTCGGGCAGTCCTCCCGGCGGTTGTAGAGCGCGAGGTCCGTCGGGATCGGGACCAGGCCGAGGCGGTGGGCGATCATCTCGTCGAACAGCGGGCCCACGCTTTCGTACTCCTTCCCGTCGTCCGCCCGGATCGGTCCCAGGTGAAACTCGACGTCCTCGATCGCCATCTTCGGTACGTCGGAGACCAGCACCCGCCGGAGCGAGTTCGCATACGCTGGCTCCGTCTCCTCGAGCAGGAGTCGCATCGACTCATCGGCCTTTGCGAGGACCTTGACCTTCATCTAGACCCGCCTCCCCCGGCGACCGCCCTTCGCCTTCGTGCCGTCGTGCGGCACCGGCGTGACTTCTTCGATGCGACCGATCCGCAGGCCGGCCCGCGACAGGGCGCGGATCGCCGCCTGGGCGCCCGGTCCGGGAGACTTCGACTTGTTGCCGCCCGGCGCGCGCACCCGCACGTGGATCGAGTCGATGCCCTTCTCCTTCGCGGCATCGGCCACGCGCTCGGCCGCCTTCATCGCGGCGTACGGCGACGCCTCGTCTTTCGCGGCCTTTACGACCATGCCGCCCGTGGCCTTCGTGATCGTCTCTGATCCGGTGACGTCCGTGAGCGTGATGATGATGTTGTTGTACGAAGCGTAGATGTGGGCGATCCCCCAGCGCGGCATCGTCAGGCCTCCTTACCGGGTCCGGATGCGGGCCCAGGCGTCCCGGGCCCCGGTTCGTCCTCGGGTCCCTCCTCGCCGCCTTCCGCGGCCGGCGGAGTCGGGATCTGGCCGGTCTGCCGGACGGGGTGGAGGTCGCTCGATATGACGGAGCGTTCGTCGTATGTGATGCCGTTCTCCTCCGTGCGGCTCACGAGGATTCCGGGGATCGTCACGCGGCGTCCCGCGATCGAGACGTGCCCGTGGACGATGAATTGACGCGCTTGACGCGGCGTGAAGGCGAGGCCCTTGAGGAACGTGAGCGTCTGGAGACGCCGCGACAGGATCGCCTCGACGTCGAGCGCGAGGACGTCGTCGAGCGTCGTGCCTTCGAGCGGCAAGAGCCCGAGGCGGCCGAGTCGCCGGAGCAGTTGTTCCCGTTCCTTCTCCGC
>DATMDM010000102.1:0-6776 GCA_035557795.1 Thermoplasmata archaeon
CCGGACTCCGGGATTTCGGACGACCTCCTTGCGACGATGGACGACATCGGTCGTGCCGAAGACGGGGGTGACTTCGGATCCAGAGTACGTGGTCGGGATCGCCGCGACCAACCAACGAACGTCGCCCGCGGTGCCTCCTCCCGCCAAGCGGGAGACGGCCGCCTTCGCGGTCCCGATCGGACTCCCTCCGCCCAGGCCGATGAGCACGTCCGCGTTCAGCGATTGCGCTTCGGTCGCGACCTGCACCGCGGTCTCGACCGGAACGTGCGGGCGCGTCCCGGAGAACATTCCAACCATCATTTGTCCGAGCGCATCGCGGATGGTCTGCCCCACACGACCGGAGGCGAGGCTGGAACCCGTGACGACGTATGCTCGGCTTCGCCCGAGTCGATTCAGCTGGACGGCCAGCTCGGTGACGCATCCGGGGGCGAGCACGATCAACGTGTCGCCGTCCTGGCGCGTCAGCCGCGGAAGATCCGTCTTCGAATTTCCACTCATGGCCAGGCGCCCGGTGACCGTCAACCGTCGCCGACGACAACGTGGCGTATTGCCTTAGGGCTTGCGCTTCCGAACGAGGGCGTAGATCCCAACGAGCAGAGCCACCACTGCGACCCCGAGTGCGGCATAGCTCACCGCCGAGAGAGTATTCACTGTATCCGCTACGGAGGGATCGACGATGACCGTGCCGACCATCCCGACCCAGGAGCTACCGACCTCGTAAGCGTGGACCTTGCAGAGGTAGGTGAACGTGCCCGCGGTGTTGAACGTGTGATTGAACGTCGCCCCGGGCACGACGAGCACAGGCGGTGGGCC
The DNA here is from genome assembly GCA_035557795.1 of Thermoplasmata archaeon. Taxonomy (GTDB): domain Archaea; phylum Thermoplasmatota; class Thermoplasmata; order RBG-16-68-12; family RBG-16-68-12; genus RBG-16-68-12. Next base: position 814 of record DATMDM010000102.1, read on the forward strand.
TGGCGGGTTGAAGTTCGGGCTCGAGTCCCAAGCGAGGCCTCCGCCGGGAGCCGGTCCGGTAATTGTATGGGGCTCCGTCGGGTTGGCGAGCCTCCAGTGGACGATCGTTCCCTGGACGACGGTCATGTTCTCCGGCGCGAACGCCTGGACCGCGTATACGGAGTCGCCCCAACCGGCGGTCGCGCTTAGCGTGACTGTCGAGACCCCCGCGACGACGATCAGGGTGCCCGTCATGCCGGGGTGGATCTTGCAGAAGTAGTGGTACGTTCCCGTCGCCAAGCCACTCGTATCGAGTTCATATACGGAACCCGGCGCGAGGAGTTTCCCTGGGCCCATGTCCGCCAAGGCCCCCGCGGGCGTGAACAGAGGGCTTGAGTCGTAGGCGAAGCTGCCATTCGTCAACGTGTCGGCGGACGTGACCGTGTGGACGCCGCCAACCAAATGCCATGATATTGTGTCGCCGGCCGTGATTCGGATCGTGCCAGGCGAATATCCATTGAACCAGACCACCCCGCCCGGCGCGAGAGGCGCCCCCGCGGCGACACCACCGATGTTCACATCATACTTCGTTGCTGCAAAGCTTCGCGAAGAAGCAAAGACGAAGGTCATGAAGATCGCGACGCATACCACAGCCGCAACTCTTGACGAACGAACGACTGGTCTCCGCACCCATACACCGCCGGCTGGGAATCACCCCGTTCCCTATTTAACGCTTGAATTGAGGCACAGTTCATACAGAGAAGTCCGGTTGCGCTGTTCTGCGTTGCTGGGAAAAGGCGTCGTCGCTACCGAAAGTAACCGTCTGTGAATGAGTGTAAACATACGCCTCATACACGTCCCCCTGCACTCGGGCACCCGACGGTGGCGACGATGACGGCTGCTCACCTTCCACGAACTTGGATATCGTCGGCGATGATTCTCGCGATTGCTGCATCGCTGGTCCTCGTGAGCAGCACGAGTTCGTCCGCCCCGCATCGCAACGCCGTAGCAGCTTCCGCGACCCTGACGTCATGGAATCCCAACGTTTCTTGCTCGCCATCCTTGGTCACTGTACAGGACATCCTCGGCTCGGCGTACCCCGCGCAGGCCCTCGCCGGAAGTCCATATCAGGTGAACTCAACCGCCGGCGGGATCCCGGACAAGCGGGCGCTCTCCCCGCCGTGCACGATTACGACCATTCACAACCAGGCCGTGTCGACTTACGTCCAGGTGAACGGAGTCTACCTCTACGTGTACACGTTCAACAGCGGCGATTGTTCAAAGGGATTCAAGGCGGTGAACGGCGGTGGTCGCTACCCGAACAACCAGACGTTCTGCGACAACACCGGGGACATTCGGGCCATGGGGACGACGAACGGCTATATTCACGTCGAGTTCGACCAGGATTGGCTCGCAAAGGGCTTTTGCGGATCCACGGTCTCGTACTGCAACAACGTCACGATCGCGAATTACGTGTCCACGGGAACCGTCTCCCTCGATCTCCAAGGATTCGTCTACTGGGACTCGAATCACTGGGAGCTCCATCCGTTGGCCGCCTGGAGGCTGACGCCTCCGCCTCCTCCCGCCGATTTCAGCATCAGCGCCTCACCCAGCTCTCTGACCGTCACGATCGGGGCGTCCGGCGTGTCCACGATCACACTAACAAGCCTGAACGGCCTGGCTGGGGCGGGGAGCCTAAGCGCCTCGATCTCTTCGTCCGACCTGGTGTTGGTGTGGCCAACCGTCGGGGTCAACCCGAGCAGCGTGACGCTGACGGCCAACGGAACCGCGACGTCGACGCTCACGGTTTCGACTTCGCTCCTCACGACCCCGGCCATGTACACGGTGACGGTAACCGCGACGATTGGGTCGATCACTCACTCTGCGACGGTTACTGTAGAGGTCAAGGTTATCTAGGGAGCTGCTCCCGCGTGTTCCCTCTAGCCATCGAACGCCGGCCGACGGTCTGCACGGATTGCCAGGGCCACGACCAAGCGAACCGGGATCTGTCGGTGAGGGAACGCCTTCGCGACCCCCCGCGGACTAGCAAGACGGTTCTGTCCAGATTTGAATCCAATCCGGTTGGGTCTTGCAGCCGAGCCTCCAAGCGGGCCCGAAACTCGAAATATCGTCGCATCTCAGCCGTGTTCCCAGCAAGGGCCAAATAGAGTACGCGCGATACGATGTAGCATGAAGGCGGCTCGGCTTTTCTCGTACGATAAGCCTCTCAAGGTCGTTGATGTCGAAGCCCCGCGAATCAAGAATCCGAGCGAGGTTCTGGTGCGGGTGACGGGCGCGGGCGTGTGCCACACCGATTTGCATATCGTGGAGGGCGTTTGGCGGGAGAAGGTGCAAGTGACCCTGCCGTACACCTTGGGCCACGAAAACGCCGGCGTGGTGCAGGAGGTCGGCGACGCCGTGACCTCCTTCAAGAAGGGCGAGAAGGTGATCGTGCATCCGGTCATCACGGACGGCACGTGTCGACCGTGCCGAATCGGAGAGGACATGCATTGCGAGAACCTCGTGTTCCCGGGGATTACCGCAGACGGAGGGTTCGCGGAGGTTCTCCGGACCTCCGAGCGGTCGCTAGTGCGAATCCACGACCTCGCGCCGGATGACGTCGCCCCACTGGCCGATGCCGGGCTCACCGCGATTCGCGCGGTCAAGAAAGCCGCGAGCAGGACCACGAGCGGCAGTAACGTCGTGGTGATGGGCGTCGGCGGTCTCGGTCACATCGCGCTTCAACTGCTACGCTGCATGACCAACGCCGTGATTATCGCCGCCGACGTCGCCGAAAGCAAACTTCGGCTCGCCGAGAAAATGGGAGCCCATCGTGTCGTCGACGCCCGCCGGGATCCCGTGAAGCAGGTCATGGATATCACGGGGAATCGCGGCGCCGATGTCGTGATCGACCTTGTGGGGAACGACCTGACCCTTGCGAACGGGATGAAGATGCTTCACAAGGGCGGGACGTTGATCATCGTTGGCTATGGCGGGACCCTGAGCGTAAAGGCCATCGATGTGATCTTCTCCGAATTCTCCGTGCTCGGGAGCCTCGTTGGGAATTGGGACGAGCTTCGAGAGCTGATGGAGCTGACGCGCCAGGGGAAAGTTCGGGTGATCACTCAGAAAGGCAAACTCGACGAAGTCAACGACATCCTCGAGCAGCTCAAGAAAGGGACGCTCGAGGGCCGAGGCGTCGTCATCCCCTGAGCCATCCGACGACGATCGTCTACGGCGATACCGGCTTGGGGCGGCGGCGCAGAGGGATCTTCGGCAGGAACATCGGCGTCTTGCTCGCGTACTCCCGGAAACGCTCCCCGAATTTCTCGAAGAGCTTGGCTTCTTCCCGCTTCGCTTGCCGGTAGTAGAGCACCGCGAGCAAGGGCCACAGGATCGCGGTGGCGATCGTGGGCCAAACGAGGAATTGACCGAGCGTCACCAGCATGAAGCCCAAGTACTGGGGATGCCGGACTACGGTGTAGATTCCATCCGTGACGAGGACGTCTCCCCGTTGGAACACGATTTCCTTCCAACCCTTGTAGATCAGGAGGATGCCCGCGATGACGACCGGCGAGCCAACCAATTGGCCGACGGCCCACACGTAGCCGACGAACAGCGGCGAGAACGGATACGCGGCGCCGGAGAGCAGATAGATCGTCAGGGGGAAGCCGTACATCTCGGAGAAGAGGGAGATCATGAAGCCCATGTACGCCCCGTGGGCCTTCCAGGATTCCTTGATTCGGACCGGGGAGAGGGCGAGGAAGAGACCCACGAGAAAGATATTCAGAAGCGCCACGGTCCAAAGGCCCGAGGGAACGGGAGAACTCGTGATGCGTGGGAAGGCGCCGTAGAAATAGGCGTAGATGCTCGCCACGATCTGGTCGAACTGGTAGAGCCCAACGATGATCAACGAGACGATCGCCGCCATGGCGGCGATGATCCGTTTGTTGAGCGCCGAAGGAGGTCGCTGGCTCGGCGTCGGCGGAGGCGACGTCATTGTGTTCGGAGGCCCGGATTCGAGGACGAGCCGCCTAGGCCTCCTTCGCCGCCTCCTCGAGGTAATACTTTGGAATCGGGGTCATCGTGTTTTCCAAGACCTCCGGATACCTGCGCTTCCTCTCCGGGAGCCACGCGACGACGAGCAGCAACGACCCGATGAAGAGGATCGGGAGCCCGACGAACTCCGCCGTGATCGCCGGCTGGTGCAGCGCGACGATGAACCACTGCGGCAGGCTCGCGATCACCGCGCCCGCGACGCACAGGAGCCACGCGAAGAACCCGAGTGGGATCAGGTTCATCCCATCGTCACGGTTCATGCGCGCGCCCCCCGCTTCTTCTCGTATCGAGCGTACCACCACATGATCCCGATGAAGGCGAATCCGATCACGATCTGGCCGAACAGACTCGCGACGGCCCAGGGCCACGGCGCGATCAGTTGCAGGTTCCCGAACGGCGCCACACTGACACCCTGGAGCGGTTCGAAGACCGGTCCTCTCGCGTCGGTGAACAGCCCGTACAAGACGGGACCGCCCACCGGGATCGGAAGGGTCGTCGGGGCCGCCGGGATGTTCCCGACGTTTTGCACCGCGACGCCGACGTGCAGGTGACGGAAGCTCGGTTGGATCGAGCGGATGACCAAGGTCGCGTTGAACTGGGTGTTCGGTACCATCTCGAACGAGGACGCGCCGATCCACCCGCCGTTAATGTAGCGGCCCACGGTTCCATAGTCGAGGCCGAGCCGGGTGATCCAGAACAGATCCCCGCGGACGGCGGAACCGCCAATGTACCGGAACGACCACGTGATGACGAGGTAGTCTCCGGTTGCCAACCCAGGGTCCGGCGACGTCGGAATCGTGGGATACGCACCGGAGGAACTGATCACACCACTGTACGCGAACCGAGTGCCTCCGAGCGGCAGGGTCTGGGTCGTGTAGTGTGTGTACACAGGCGCAGCGAGGACCCGAATGTTCGCATATGCAACTTCCCAGTCCACGGAAGTCTCTTGCTCATGGGCGCGTGCGCCAGTCGTGAAGACGAGCACGCCGGTCATGACCATCCCGACCGCAAGCGCTATGGCAATCGATGGGTGCTGCACGTCGCTCACCTCCCCATGCCGCCCGAGCCGTGGCGTCCTTCGAGCTTCGCGTAGAACTTCTCCGAGTTCTTGAGCCATCTCAACACGAAGTAGGCGGTCGCCAGACCAGCGATGACCCACGAGGCCGTCCCGACGATGGCGTTCACGCCGGTGTCGTACCAGACGTCGGGGAAGACGCCCCCGGTGATTGGCAGCACCATGGGTCACGCCCCCGCCGGCTCGACGAAATGCTTGGTCGTTTTTCCTATGGCGTAGAAAATCGCCTTGAGGAAGATATACGTAAATCCGGACCACACGACGCCCATGATGCCCATGAAACCGGTCATGATGATATATGGATCATAGAACGACCGATAGGGCAGGGGCCACGTGAACTGCTCCGCGATGTACGCTGGGATCGGCGCCTTCGGGATGACCATCCGGATCACGGACCACATCGGCATCACATGGTTCGTCGCCGCGTTCAGGGGATCTGGATAGACCACGTTCGTCAGCAGGAACGGCACGTTCAGGAACAAGAAGTGGCCCGGAACGACCAGGACTCCGGCGAGGAAGCAGGAGATCAGGACGTACAACCCCATGTGCTTGCGGAGACCGAACAGTACCAAGGTGAAGTCCGTCGCCATGGCCGGGAGCAAGTACGACGGCAGCTGGACGAAGTTGAACGGATAGTTGTTCATGCCGACGTAGAAGATCTGGACCATCAGGCTCCGCTGCAGGAACCAGAACATCAGGACGAGGGTCGCGCCGAAGTTGATCTTGAAGAACTTCTGGAACACCCACGAATACACCGGGAAGTGGACGCAGACGGCCCACGTATACACGAAGGGCGCCCAGGCGTAGTCCTTCCAGTCGAGCCAGAATTCCCAGTCGCCGACGCCGATCT
>DATMDM010000103.1:0-14154 GCA_035557795.1 Thermoplasmata archaeon
GAGTCGGAATCGCATCAAGACCTACGTGCGGGGCTTCGACGACGTCCTCAATGGCGGAGTCCCGGAAGGGTACGTCGTTCTCGTGAGCGGGGCACCCGGGACGATGAAGTCCTCTCTCACCTACTCGATCCTGTATCAGAACGCACTGCAAGAGAGCCGGAAGTCCGCCTACTTCACGCTCGAGCAAGGGAAGGATCTGATCCTCGAGCACATGGCCTCGATGGCGATGGCCGACCCGCGCGCGGCAGAGCAGATCGTGACGCTCGACATGGGGAACATCCGCAAGAACCTGAGCTACCTCCAGGGCCGCGGCACTTGGCTCGAGCTGTTCAAGATGTACTGCAAGAACGTGATGAAGGCGGACCCGGTTTCGGTCCTCGTCGTCGACTCGCTCGACGTCCTCGAGACGATGGCAAAGATGCAAGATCGTCGGTCCGAACTCTACTTCCTCTTCGAGTGGCTGCGGGACCTCGGCCCCTTGACGTTCCTGATTTCGGAGAAACCGCTCGACCTCGGGACCGGCGGCTCGTCGCCCGAAGAGGCATACCTCGCGGATGGGATCCTCGCCCTCGAGATGCATTCCACGTCCGACCTGTTCGTGCAGCGTCGCCTGCGGGTCGTGAAGATGCGCGGCACGAAGCACGATACCGGGTATTACGCGTTCTCGTTCGAAGACGGGTCGTTCGAGGTGACACGGGCCGTCAGCGGGACGGCGTAGGGTGATTCGTCACTTCTTCGGGATACGTCCACGGAACACCGTCGAATCAAGTGACGAAACCGCGAATGTCCCCGCTAGTCCTTTATACCCGCCGGGGAACTGGTGCGACGTCCTTCGCGAGGGCATCCTCGCGTCGGTTCAGGCGCCCACCGATCCACCATGGCCCAGACGACTCCCTCTGAGGTCGCGGGGGCGAACAGCGCAGCCCCCGCTGCCGTCCTCGTGATTGACGGCAACGAAGACCACCAGATTCTGAGCATCGCGGCCCTGACCCGGAAAGGCTGGATCGTCCGGACCGCGGCCTCTCGGAAACAGGGTTTGCAGCTCGCGCTCGAGTATCAGTTTGATGCGGTCGTGATCGGAAGCAAGTTGCGCGATGGGAGCGGCATCGAACTCCTGCGGGCCCTCGGCGGTCGACTGCCGGGGACGCCGATCATCTTCGTCGTGCCGCTGGGCGGCGAAGAGGCTGCTCTTCAAGCGATGGAGTCCGGAGCTCAATCGTACATCGTGAAGACGCCCCGGTACAACGAACTGCTCCCTGCGATCGTGGAGGAGCATGTCGTGGAGGCGCGGAATCGAAAGCGTCTCGTCGAGACGGAGCAGACCCAGGCCCAGGCGGTCACCGCGAGGAAAACGGTCGAGGAACAGTTGTCCCAGAGCCAGGCGCGCCTGAAGCTCGTCCTCGAACAGGCGCCCGTCCTCCTGTGGAGCACGGACCGGGATCTCCGCGTGACGTCCGCGATGGGGACCGGGTTCCGGGCTCTCGACCTTCCCCGCTCGGGGGAGCGAGGCCTCTCGGTATACGAGTACTTCAACATCCACGACGACGACATCGAGCCGATCGTCTCCCACCGACGCGCCCTCCTCGGCGAGAGCGTCGCGACGCAGATCGAGTGGCAAGGCCGGACCTACGACGTGCACATGGAGCCTCTTCGTTCCAAGGAAGGCGCGATCCTCGGGACGATCGGGGTGGCGTTCGACGTGTCCGAGCGCACCCGGACGGAGGAGAGCCTCCGCCGGAGCGAAGAGCGATTCCAGCTCCTCGGTCGAGCGACGAACGATGTCGTATGGGACTGGGATCTCCAGACCGACGGCATGTGGATGAACGACAACGTGGCCGCGATGTTCGGGTATCGGGCGGAAGACATCGAACCCACTGGGACGTGGTGGGAGGAGCGCCTCCACCCGGACGACCGGGGGCGGGTCGGGGCCAGCGTCGACGATCTCATCGGAACGGGCGGGTCCGTATGGAGCGCGGAATACCGGTTCCGCCGTCAGGACGACACGTATGCCACGGTCGTCGACCGCGGGTACGTCCTCCACGACGCCTCCGGACACCCCGTTCGCATGATCGGTTCGGTGATGGACGTCTCGAAGCAACGCAAGGCCGAGGCGATCCAGTCTGCGGTGTACAAGATCTCCGAGGCGGCGAACGCCGCGAAGGACCTTCCGGAACTGTATCGGCACATCCACAAGGTCATCGGCGGATTGATGCCCGCCACGAATTTCTACCTCGCGCTGTACGACGACCAGGCTCAGACCCTCAGCTTCCCGTATTTCGTGGACGAAGAGGAGAGCCCTCCGCCGCCGCAGAAGCTGGGCCGTGGCCTCACCGAATACGTCCTCCGGAGCGGACGCCCGCTCCTCGCCTCCCAAACGGTCTTCGAGGAGCTCGTGCGCGCGGGGGAGGTCGAATCGGTCGGACCGGCGTCGGTGGACTGGGTCGGGGCGCCCCTGGCGAGTCTCGGCAAGACGATCGGGGTGATCGTCGTCCAAAGTTACACAGAAGGCGTCCGGTTCGCGGAAGAAGACAAAGCGATCCTCAATTTCGTGTCGGAGCAGGTGGCCGGAGCCATCGAGCGGAGGCGGACCAAGGAGAGTCTCGTCCAGACATCGTCCGAGCTCCAGGCGATTTTCCGGGCCGTCCCCGACCTGTATTTCCGCCTCGCGGCGGATGGGACGATCCTCGGTTACTACGCCGGGCGCTATGCGGATCTGTACGTCCCGCCCGAATCGTTCCTGGGCCGCCGGATCCACGAGGTCCTCCCGCGGGAGGTCGGCGAGCCGTTCGCGCGGGCGATGCAGAAAGTCCTCCGGACGAATTCCCTCGCGACCATAGAATACGGCCTCGAGGTGCAGGCCGGTCGGAAGGAGTTCGAGGCCCGGATCATCCCCCTCATCAATGACCAAGTGGTCGTCGTCGTGCGGGACATCACGGAGCAGAAGGCCGCCGAAGCCGCCCTGAAGGAATCCGGGGACCGGCTCCGGCAATCGGAGCGGCTCGCGACGCTGGGGCAACTCGCAGGGTTCATCGCCCATGAGTTGAATACGCCCCTCACGAACATTTCGCTCCTCACGGACGCGGCGGCGCGCCGCACGAAGGCCGCCGGCGTCCACGAGAAACTCGACAAGATCAATGAGGAACGAAGAAAGGCCGCGGAGATCATCCGGAATCTCACGAGCCTTTCGAGGAACCAACAGATCCAGGCGATCGACTCGGACCTGCGGTCCATCGTCGAGGCGGCGCTCGACCAGGTGCGGTCCTACCGGAAGAAACGCGTGCCGATCGAGGTGAGTCTCGGGGAGGTGCCTCTGCGGCTGAAGGGCGATCCGCTTCAGCTTCAAGAAGCCGTCGTGAACCTCGTGAAGAACGCGATCGACGCGACGGATCGCGGGTCGGTCCGAGTGCGCCTCGAGGAACGCCCGGGCACCTACGCGATCGTGATCTCGGACACGGGGATCGGAATGTCGCCGGACGTCCTGGGCCGGGTGTTCGATCCCACATACACGACGAAGCCTCGCGGGGAGGGACTCGGCCTGGGCCTACCTCTCGCGAAACACATCGTCGGGGGCCACGGCGGTACGATCGAGGCGACCTCCGAGCCGGGCGTTGGCTCCACGTTCACCGTCCTGCTCCCCCGAGGGGACATCGATGAAGATCCTGGTCGCCGATGACGACGCGGTCCTGCGGAACGAGCTCGCGGCCTTGCTCCGCGAGGACGGGCATGACGTGGTCGGCGCGTCGGACGGCGGAGAGGCGCTGCGTCTCGTCGAGCGAGAATCGTTCGACGCGGCGTTGCTCGACCTGCGGATGCCCAAGGCGTCCGGGCTCGAGGTGCTTCACCGCCTCCGGGTCGCCCGGCCGGAGACGGCCGTTGTCGTGATTACGGGCCAAGGGACGATCGATGCCGCGGTCGAGGCGATGAAAGCCGGTGCCGTCGACTTCGTCGAGAAGCCGTATGAGGTCGACGCCCTCCGTCGGACGCTCCTGACAGTTCGGGAGGAGCAACGGGCCCGAACCTTGCTCGGCGCGCCCGCGGCCGAGGGCGCGATCGCCCGGGTCCTTTCGGATGCCTCGACTCGGAATGTGCTCCTCGCCGTCGTGGGCCCTCGCGCTCAACCGCCGGCCGGGGCGACCTTCGTTCTGCGGATCGCCGAAGAGGGCCGTCCGCCGAACGTCTTCGCGGCGAATCAGCTGTTCCAATTGAACGCCGCGATCGAGGCCCATGTCGGACGGGTCGAGCGGCCGGTCGTCTACGCGGCGGACCTCTCCCTCTTGCAGGGCGTCCACGGTCTCGGGGACATGAAGGCCTGGGTCCGACACATGAACGGCCGGTGCGGGGCGAAGGGTGGAGCCCTCATCTTGGCGTCCATAGACCGGGAGCTCGCAGAGCAAGTTGAGAAGGACGGCGTCCCCTCCGAGGGGCTCCAGGCGATGCTCGAATCCCTTGCCAACCCGATCCGGCGGGCGGTGGTCGCCTTCGTGGTCGCGTCCGGACCCGTGGCGTACTCCGGCATCCTGAAGAAGAACTTCGTTGACTCGTCGTCCAAGCTTTCCTTTCACCTCCAAAAACTGCAGTCGGACGGGCTCCTCGCGAAGGGCGAGGCCGGCCGGTACGTGGTCACGGAGGCCGGGCAGCGGGCGTGGCAGGTCGTCCGGGCCCTGTCGGACCGAAAGCCGCCCTCTCTCCTGATCTCAAAATCGTGATTCGGGCGCGGCGTTCGTTGCCGATAGGCTTGTCAAGTCGTCTCAACTGGCCGCTATATATAATCGCCCGCCCCCATCGACACAGGAAGGACGATGATTACCCTGCCTCCGGAGACCCGAGTTGCGGGATCTTGCATCCTAGTCGTCGACGACGACGATGGGGTGCGAGAGAACCTCGCGGAGCTGTTCGAACTGGTCGGGTATTCCGTCTTGACGGCCGCGAACGCGACGGAGGCCATGGAGGAGCTCCGGAACCGCGAAGTGGACCTTCTTCTGACCGACTTCCGGATGCCCGGCCCGAACGGGGTCGAGCTCATCGAGTCCGCGCGCCGCGCGAAGCCCGGGCTGCGGGCGATCCTGATGACGGCGTTCGGGGACACCTTCACCGAGATCGATAGCGTGCGCCGCGGGGCAATCGGCTATCTCAACAAGCCGTTCGAGGCGGACGAGATCACGGGCCTGGTCGCGCGAATCCTTGCGCTCAAACGGGAGTAGATGCTCATGGAAGCACTGCAGGTGACCCAGACGATCATGGACGACTATTCCGCGCGCATCCTATTAGGAACGTTCGACCGCCCGGCCTCTGCCATCGAACTCGGTCGCCGTTTCGGAATCCCGATCGCCGCGTGCTACCGCCGGATCAAGCAGCTCGAGGGCCTGGGCCTCGTGTACCGAGAGCGAGCGGAACCTTCCCGGAACGGGAGAGGACTCCAGCTCTACCGATCTCGACTGAGATCCGTCCAGATCGCGATCGAGGACGGAAAGCTTCGAGCCCGCGTCGTGCTCGCCCCCATGGGCCTTGCCGCCACATCCGAGAACGAGGTCACCGAGCAGGTCATGAACCTTCGCGAACCGTCCCTGACCGGGTAGCGTTCGTTTACGCGATGTACAGCGCCCCGGCGCCTCGGTCTCAGCTCGCTCGGCTCCGTTCTGATTTTTTCTGAACGTCGCGCGAAGGTTGCCCGGTTCGATGCGGAAGCCGATCCGCCGTCACGAACCCGCCATCCAGGCACAACGACCGCAAGCCCTCATACGCGAGCTCCGCGAGCGGCTCTAGATTGACGACGTCTTCCATGTTGTACTCGAGGAGCAGGTCCAAGGCGTTGTCATCGCCCGCGTCGTACGCGTGCCAGAGCCGCACCGCGTCGAAACCCCCGAGGCCCGTCGTCTCCTCGCTCCGCAGGATCCCCACCTGTGACTCGATCGCCTTGAGGCCGCCGACGAACCCGAGTCGCCGCAGCGGATGCACGAGGTCGAGGTGGATCTGGTCCAGGGCCATCCGCGGGAACGCCTTCCGAAGGAACGGCACGTCGAAGCGAGAGCCGTTGAAGGTGACGAGGAGTTTCGCGCGTTCCATGGCCGCGGGAAGATCTTCCAGGTTGTCGCCTTGGACGAACGATCGCCTCCTCGTCCCGTCGAACACCCCGACCACGGTCACCGCATCCCGACCGATCGACAGCCCAGTCGTCTCGATGTCCAGATAGGCGATCGCGTTCGCGAACTCGGGCCAGGCGCGCCAGTGATCCCGGGGCGGGAGATTGCGCGCGAAGTAGCGATGCCGCCGTCGGCGCAACGCTTCGTCGGATCGGACGATCTCGTCCGCGATCCGACGCAGGACACGCCCGGGCACGTAGCGCGGTCTCGATGCCACCGAGAAATCGTCCCACGTGCGGATTCCTTTCCGCCAGAGCCGCTCCTCGGTCCGGTAGCCCACTCCCGGGATGTGAACGAACGTCTCGCGGAGCATGCGCGGGAGCTGAACCGGCGCGCGAGGCATAGCCCTTCCGGGGAGGTGCGCGAAGCCGCGGAAAAGCCTTATTCGCGGCGCTCCGATGGCCGCGCATGTTCGAGGTCCGGGAGCGCGACGGGCTCGGCCGGATCGGGGTGCTCGAGACGGCGCACGGCCGGGTCGCGACGCCAACCCTCGCACCGGTGGTCAACCCGAACCGACCGATCATTCCTCCCGGGGACCTGGCCACGCGGTTTGGCGCGCAGATCCTGATCACGAACGCGTACATCCTCGGGAAATCCCCGGGCCGGGACGCGATCGTGCGCGACGGCATCCACAGGTTCCTGGGTTTCCCCGGGCCGGTCATGACGGATTCCGGGGCGTTCCAATCCCACGTGTACGGCGATGTCGATGTCACGAATGCGGAGGTCATGGCATTCCAGAAGGCGATCCACGCCGACTTCGGGACGATGCTCGACGTGTTCTCGGAGCCGGGCCACGATCACAGCCGCGCCGCGAAGGACGTCGACGAAACGCTCCGCCGCGCGCAAGAGGCGGTCTCCCTTCGCGGGGACATGGCCCTCGTCGGCGCCGTCCAGGGCGGCCTCCACGCCGACCTACGCGAGCGCTGCGCGAGATCGGTGTCGTCCCTCGATGTGGCCGTGTGCGCCATCGGAGGCGTCGTGCCCCTCCTGGAAGCATACCGATTCCGGGATCTGGTCCGCGTCATCATCGCGTCGAAGAAAGGCTTGGATCCCTCGAAGCCTGTCCACCTGTTCGGCGCGGGCCATCCGCTCGTCTTCCCGCTCGCGGCCCTCCTGGGGTGCGACCTGTTTGACTCCGCTTCGTACGCGAAGTATGCCCGGGACGGTCGCATGCTCTTCCCCGACGGCACGCGCCGCGCGAGCGATGTCCGAGAAAGCGGTTGCCTCTGCCCCGTCTGCACGGCGCATCCCATGGAGAAGATCGCGGCCGAGGAGATCCTCCTCGCCGAGCACAATCTGCACGCGTGCTTCGGGGCGATCCGCGAGGTCCGCCAGGCGATTGCCGAGGGCGACCTGTGGGGGCTCGCCGAGCGCCGGGCGCGGTCCCATCCGGCGCTGCTCGACGCCGTGCGGGAGTTGCGGCGGCACAACGAATTCCTGGAAGAGTTCGAGCCGGTCTCCCGGCAGGGAGCGCTGTACTACGTCGGCCCGGAGACCGCGCACCGCCCGATCCTCCACCGATTGAGGCGGAGGCTGGCGGAACGGTACCGCGCGCCTCCCGCGAAAGGCCTCCTCGTCTTCCCCGAGGGCGGCCGACCGTTCAGCGAGCGTCTCGCTCACATCGTCGACCAGGCTCTCCAGGTGGCGGACGTGCACATGGCGGTCAAGTCGGTGTGGGGTCCCGTGCCCCTCGAGCTCGATCACGTCTGGCCGATGTGCCAGACGGTCGTCCCGGAGGTGCTCGACCTGGAGGCTCTCGAGGCGGCGGAAGTCTTCTTCCGCGAATGGGCCGCGGGCGCCGGATTCTCGTTCGGACTCCTCTGGGAGGGCGAGACGACCCTCGACGAACTCCGGACCCGGGCCCCGGGCGCACGGACGGTCGATTGGAGCGCGCTGCGGATCCGAGCGACGGCCGATCTCCAGTTCGGGCGCGGTGCCGCGGACGCGCTCTTGAACGGCACCGTATCTTACGTCATTTCGAAGAACACGGGGAAGATTCGCAACGTCCACGTGAATGGCGAACATGTCCTCTCCCTGCGCGCGGAGGACGGATGGTTCACGCTGAAAGCCGCGGGTGCCCGGCGTCTGAGCAACGCATTCCCTGCCCCGAAGCTCCGGATTGTCGTTGAGGATGACGCTGTCCCGTTCCATCGCAAGGGGAAAAATGTCTTCGCGAAGTTCGTGCGGGACGCAGACCCTGAGATTCGTCCCGGCGACGAGGCCCTCGTCGTCTCGGCCGATGACGAACTGTGCGCCGTCGCGCAAGCGACGATGAACCGACGGGAGATGCTCGCCTTCAAGCGCGGCGTCGCCGCGCACGTTCGGGAGGGCGTGCCTCCCGCGCCGTCCGCTCCGCGACGCTGACGCAGGCGAGATAGTCGTCGAGCGTGTGGAGCAGGCTCATCGGGCCGTCCGCCGTCGCCTTCGCGGTGATTGTCCGTCCGCGCCGTCTGGTCTCGATGTACCCTTCGTCGTCCAGGGAGACGGACGACGCCACGGCCTCGGCGGTGGCCGCATCGTCGAACGTGAGACTGAGCTGCGCGCGAGCCTTCATCCGGATAGCCCCGGGCAGATTCGAACTGCCGTCGCGGGTTCCAAAGACCCGAATGCTTGGCCACTACACCACGGGGCTGTGAGCGTGGATTTGCACGGGCGTATAAAGTCCATTGGTCAACATCTGGCCGGAGAGATCCGTCGCCCGTGCGCCATCGATTTTCACCCGGAGAAATTCGCCGATCGTCGCGGGTTCCCGCAAGACGACTTGTCGGTATTCCCGCGTCCGCGCAAGCACGGTGCCCGGCTTGCCCGGCTCCGTGACGAGCACCTCGACCTCCCGTCCGACGAATCGCTCGTGCTCGTCGCGGGAAATCTGAAACCGAAGTCGCGTGAGGCGGCGCGAACGATCTTTCACTTTCCATCCCACGATCTGGCCGGGCATCGATGCGGCGGGCGTGCCTTCGCGCGGGGAGAAACGAGTGACGTTCACGATGTCCGGTCGCACTCGACCGACGAGTTCCATAGTGGCTTCGAACTGCTCCTCGGATTCGCCGGGAAAGCCCACGATGACGTCGGTCGAGAGAGTGATGTCCGGGAACGCGCGGCGGAAAGTCCGGACGATTTCCTCGAACTCCGAAACGGTGTACTGCCGGCGCATCGCCTCGAGGATTCCGTCGTCCCCGCTTTGGACAGGGAGGTGCAGGAATTTGAACACCTTTTCAGACGCATACGCGTCCACGAGATTGTCTTGGATCGGGTAGACCGTCAACGGGTCCGCCATGCCGACCCGGACGCGGAATTCGCCCGGAATGTCGTCGACGGCGCGCAACAGGGCGGCCAGGTTCGTGCCGGCGTCGAGTCCGTACGCCGCGGTGTCCTGCCCCGTCAGCTTGATTTCCCTCACGCCACGCTCGACATGCCGGCGGACTTCCGCGACGATGGCATCGATGGGGTACGAAGCGACCCGCCCGCGCGCGACCCGCGTGATGCAATACGTGCAACGGCCCGCGCATCCCTGGGCGATCGGGACGATCGCATCCCTCCATCCGAACGAGGTCGACTCGATCTCCGCCGCGCGGTCGCCGCACGCCGTTCCCGCACCGAGCAGCTCGACGATCTGCGGCCACTTTCGCGGCGGCAGCAGCTTGGCCCGCGGTACGATGGATTGGACGCGGTCTCTCTGGGCCGCGGCCATGCAGCCCGCGACGACGAACGGCTTCTCGTACGCCGCCAGTTCCGCCATGCGGCGCGCCATCTTCCTCTCGGTGGTCTCGACCACGGTGCACGTCACGAGGACGTGAGCGTCGGCGTCGGCCTCCTCGGTCGTGATCGTATGGCCGCTTCCGAGCAGGGCCTCTTGCATGAGCCGGGCTTCCCCGTAATTCTGGGTGCAACCGTACGCTTCGACGAAGACCTTCACGGACCGGCAGGAAGGACGGGCCGCTATTTTCGTGTTGCGCGGTGCGCACCCCACAACTCTTATCCCGGGAGGCGCCGTTCGAGGCGCCATGGAGTCAGGCCAGGACAGCGCGCCGACGTCTGCGCCGTCGCAGCGCGCCGTGTTCCCGCCGTCGCCTCGGCCGAGGGCGCCCGAGCACGAACTCCGGGATCGTGCAAAGGCCGCGAAGTTGCGACACAAGGCCGCGAGAGCGCGGGTGAAAGCGAACCGACTTCAGGACCGCTCGCGGTATCTCTTCACGAAGGCGACGACGATGGAGCGTCGCGCGGATGAGCTCGACGGAATTGTGCGGACGCCGATCCCGGAATCCCTTAACCCGTAGGTTTCGATCGGGCGGGCGCGGGCACGTTGAGATTCGGAGGGACCGCGTAGCCGCGCGCCATGATCTCGTTCACATACTGCGTCTCCAGATACAACGACAAGACGGCGCTGTCCGTCTTCGTGAGCTTGCACATATCCCATCCCGCGCCTCGAAGGTCGCTCATCCGGGATAAAGCGTTTGTCAAGAGACCGCGAAGGTTCATAGCGGAACACGACGCTCGTCGCCGCGGCGGTGGTGGCGTGCCGCGCGGCATCGTATACGAGGAAATCGACGGGTACATCGATGGGTTAGCAAACCGAGGGGACCCGGCGTTGCGGGCCGTGGAACAACAGGGCGAAAAGGAAGGCTGGCCGATTGTCGCCGCGGCGGAGGGAAGTTTCCTACATATCCTCGCGCTCTCGATTCGCGCCCGCCGGATCCTCGAGCTCGGGACCGCGATCGGATACTCGGGCACATGGCTCGGTCGCGCGCTACCCGACGACGGCGAGCTCGTCACGGTCGAGCACAATCCCGAGACCGCCGCGATTGCCCGGAAGAACATGGAGAAGACCGGCGTCGCCCCGAAGGTCAAGATTCTCGTCGGCGATGCGCAGGGAATTCTGAAGGACCTCAAAGGTCCCTTCGACTTCATCTTCAACGACATCGACAAGGCCGGATATCCCGCGGTCTTGGACCCCGCCATCGAGCGGCTCCGACTTGGCGGACTCCTCGTAACGGACAACGTCTTGTGGCATGGCGATGTGGCCCGCAAAGACCGATCGAAGGAGACACAGGCCATCCGAACCTACAACGAACGGCTGTCGAAGGACCCACGGATGATCGCTGCGATCGTCCCTCTTCGCGATGGCGTCTCCGTCGCTCTGAAGATCCACGAGTAGCCGCTTTCATTGCCGGCTCCGCCGGGCTCGGCGTCTTGTTGACGAAGTTCCTCCCGTGAGCATTTTATACAACGCATGGGCATGGATGCCTTTGCATGGGTCGGAAACCAAGCCGCGACCACGTCTTCGTCGAGACGGACGGCCAAGTCTACCTCGTTCGCGATCGCGGCACGCTCCGGTTCCCCCGCGTCGGCGAGACCCTCCCCTTTCCGACCGAGCCCGATGGCGTGATGGACTTCGGCGATGACCGCGTCCGACGGCACAAGCCGCTGCTCGATCACCATCCGGACGAGTGGTTCGGTCGAGACGCGATTTTCGAACGGAGCGATGTCGACCCACTCGTGAAGCGCGCGATTTACACCACGATGATCCGATGCGTTTCCGAGGTCATCCTCTCGAGAGGGCCGCGGGTCTTGATGGTCAAAGCGGTCCGTGGATTCTCGAAAGGGTATTGGAACGTCCCCGGCGGATTCATGGATTACGGCGAGAGCCCCGAGGTCGGAGTGGAGCGCGAGGCGCAAGAGGAGATCGGGGTGGACATCGTCCTCGATGGCCTTCTGAACATCTACGTCTCCGGGTTCCCGGGCAAGCCGGCCTACACCCTCGGGTTCGTCTACAAGGGCCACCTCGACTCCGAAGCGTTCCGCCTGAAACCGGACGAGATCGAAGATGCTGCGTGGTTCACCGTCGACAAAGCGCTCACCCTCACCCGCAACCCGTTCGCGAAATGGGCCCTCGTCGACTTCTTCCTTCAATCAGCTGAGGCCCGAGCCGCGTTGAAGGTGAAACATCACGGCTCGGCTCCGCATGCAACCGGTTCCGACCGTCCAACGGTGTTCCTCGATCGAGACGGCGTCATCAACCGCGGACGCGCCGGGTACGTTCGGACGCCGGACCAGTTTGAGTTCCTCCCGGGTGCGATGGACGGCATGCGGTTGCTCCAAGACCGTGGCTGGCAGCTGGTGATCGTGACGAACCAGGATGCCGCCGGGTGGAAATTGCTCCCGGAGCCACAGCTCGCGAAGGTCCACGACCGCATGCTCGCGTCGCTGGACAAGGAGGGCGTCCACGTCGCGGAGATTTACTACTGTCCACACAACGTCTTGTCGGACTGCGCATGCCGGAAGCCGCGGCCCGGGATGCTCCTCGCGGCGGCTCGGGACCTGGGCGTCCGTCCTCGCGCTGCGTGGATGGTCGGCGACAAGCCCTCGGATGTGGAGACGGGTCGCGCATTCGGGTGTCGGACCGCGTGGGTCGGTCCGAAGCCATGGCGAAAGCGATTCGCCGCCGAAGTTCGGCCATTGTCTCCGGATGTCGTCGCGGATGGACTCCTAGAGGCCGCCCGCGCCATCGTCCGGTATTCGGAGGACCCGGTCGTCGAGGCGTCCCGCAAATCCATCGCGGATCCCACGATAACGTCATAGCCTGGCCTGACTTTGCTTCTCTCGGCGAGGACATGGTCCAGGAGTACGGCCTCTTCATCGGCGGCAAGTGGCGGAAATCGGACGGGAAGCGCTTCGAGACGCACAACCCGGCGACGGGCGAGACCCTGGCGACGTTCCCGCTCGCCACGAAGGACGAGCTCAACGAGGCGGTCCGCCATGCAAAAGAAGCCTTCGACAAGTGGAAGAAGACGCCCGCGCCACGGCGCGGCGAGTTGCTCCTCGAGGCGGCGCGGATTTTCCGCCGGAAGAAGGAGGACCTCGCGCGGACCGTGACGACGGAGATGGGCAAGATCATCGCGGAGGGCCGCGGCGATGTGCAGGAGGTCATCGACTTCTACGAATACGCCGCTGGCGAGGGCCGACGGATGTTCGGGGAGACGGTTCCGTCCGAGCTGCCGAACAAGATGTGCCTCACGACCCGCCTCCCGGTCGGACCGGTCGGCCTCATCACGCCCTGGAATTTCCCGATGGCGATTCCGGCCTGGAAGAGCGGGGCCGCACTGATCGCGGGATGCTCGTTCGTCCTGAAGCCGTCGAGCCTCACGCCTCTCTGCGCCGCGAGATTCGTCGAGGTGCTCGACGAAGCGGGGTTCCCGCCTGGCGTGGTGAACATGCTGACCGGAAGCGGCGCCGTGGTCGGCGACGGTCTCGTGGCTCATCCGGACATCCGCGCGATCTCTTTCACGGGCGGCGTCGACACCGGCAAGCACGTGTACGAGAGCGCCGCGAAGAAGATGATCAAGGTCGGACTCGAGCTTGGCGGTAAGAATCCGATCATCGCGATGGACGATGCGAACGTCGACCTGCTCATGGATGGCGTGATGTTTGGCGCGTTCGGGACCGCGGGGCAACGGTGCACCGCGGCATCGCGTCTGATTGTCCACGAGAGAGTCTATGATCAAGTGGCCGACGAACTTGTCGAGCGGGCGGAGAAGCTCCGGGTCGGCAATCCCATCGACGAGAAGACGGACATGGGTCCCGTCGCATCCGCGGACCAAGAGAAGAAGGTCTTGGAGTACATCGAAATCGGCAAGAAGGAGGGGGACCAGCTCCTCACGGGCGGACGGAAGTTGAAGGGCGGAGCGTACGACCGCGGATTCTTCATCTCCCCGACGGTCTTCGCGGTCGACCGCAAGAAGCGCCTGGCCCAAGAAGAGATCTTCGGACCTGTACTGAGCCTGCTCAAGGCGAAAGATTACGAAGACGCGGTCGCGATCGCGAACTCCGTGAAGTATGGACTCAGTTCGTCGATCTACACGAACGACCTTCGGTGGGCGTTCCGCGCGATGCACGAGCTCGAGGCCGGGATCACGTACGTGAACGCGCCGACGATCGGGGCCGAGGTCCAGCTGCCGTTCGGCGGGACGAAGGAGACGGGTCCAACCGATACTCGGGAAGCGGGGACCACGGCGCT
>DATMDM010000104.1:0-17789 GCA_035557795.1 Thermoplasmata archaeon
ATGCGGCTAGCCCGGGAGATCGAGGAAGGGATTTTTCCCGTAGTCCACCGGGATATCCACGACACACGGAACATTCAATTCGAACGCCTCCGCTAGGACGGAATTCAATTCCGACGGATGATCGATTCCAAAGCCTCGAACTCCGAAGGCCTTCGCGAGATCGGGATAATCCGGATTGCCGAAGTCCGTGCCGACGGTTCGCTTGAACTTGGCCATCTGCTTCCATCGAATGCTCCCTAATCCGCCGTCTCGGAAAACCAGGTTCACGGTGGCCGCGCGCTCCCGTCTCGCAGTCTCCAGCTCATGAACGCCCATGAGAAAGCCGCCGTCCCCACTGAGCGTGACGACCCGGCGGCCCGGCTCCATCAGCTTGGCGGCGATGCCGCCCGGTAGCGCGATGCCCATCGGGGAAAGGCCGTTCGAGATGATGACCGTCTTGGGCTTCACGACGCGAAAGAAGCGGCTCAACCAGAGCTTGTGGGCGCCCACGTCCGAGATGAGCAGATCGTCCGGCTCCAGGATCTCGCGTAAGTCCCACAGAATCCGTCGCGGGTTCAGCAGCCTCTCCCCGTGAACGCCAATCTCCGATTCCAAGGTTTTCCGGATCGCCTCCGAGGATGGAACCGACCGCGCCGATTTCCGATTGTCCCGGATTCGCTGCCCCAAAGCCTGCAACGATTCGCGGATCTCACCAATCACTTCGACTTCGGGGAGGTAGTGGGCAGAAATCTCCGCGGGGAGCGCATCGACGTGAACGATTCTCCGGTCCCCCCGCGGGTTCCAGGTGCGCGGGTCGTATTCAACGAAGTCATATCCGATGCAGATGACGAGGTCGGAGTCATCGAATCCCGCGAGCTCGTAATCTCGGGGGAGAATTCCGATCGTCAAGAGGCTCATCGGAGAGGTCCAGGGGATCGCGCCCTTTCCCATGACCGTGGTCACTACCGGGATCTGCAGGCGTTCGGCGAGCTGCGTCAACTCCGAGGACGACCCGTTGCGGATCACGCCGTTCCCGGCGAGGATGACCGGTCGGACCGCCTTCTCCATAAGGAGCGTGGCCTGTTCGACGCTCGCTCGTGCCGGCGTGGGAGCGCTGACCGGTTCCCGGGGCAGCGGCTTCTGGTTCGGGTCGGCTTCCTCTTCCGCGACGTTCTCCGGAAGTTCGACATGGGTGGACCCGGGCTTTTCCGCCTCGGCGAGTTTGAACGCCTTTCGCACGATCTCCGGGACGACGTCGGGGCTCTCCACGCGGGCATTCCACTTCGTGATGGGGCCGAACAATTGCAAGATGTCGACGTACTGATGGGACTCCCGATGGATCTTGGACAGATTCGCCTGGGCGGTGATCGCGACGAGCGGCGCCCGATCGAGGAATGCATCGGCCACGCCGGTCACGAGGTTGGTCGCTCCCGGGCCCAGGGTGGCGAGGCAGACGCCGGCGCGGCCGGAGAGGCGGCCGTAGACGTCCGCCATGAACGCCGCGGCGCCTTCGTGCCGCGTCAGGACGAATCGGACGGAGCTTCCCCTCAGCGCATCCATGAGCTCCAGGTTTTCTTCGCCGGGGATGCCGAAGGCGAAGCGAACCCCTTCGCTCTCGAGGCAGGAGACCAGGAGTTGAGCGGCTTTCATGCGTCTCCATCGACCGTGTGGCGGGTCACTTCACCCGGAGACGAACGGAATCGGGGCGTTTCTCCACATGTTCGGCGGGCACAGGAACGGAGGCGAGGACGACCCGGTATCCGGGCGACCCGCCGATCGCGACCGCCGACATGTTCTCCAGGAGAGCTCCCGATCCCGATTTGATGGGGACGTCGTCGATCATCCCGGAACCTTCCAGAACGTACGCCACCGCGCGGCGATTGCGGCCGAGTCGGAAGAACGCGGTGGCTTTCCGCGCGAACTCGATGTCCATGCATTCCAGCCCGGAAGACGAATCCGCACGAGCGAGAGGGCCGACGACGGGCTTCTGAACCGTCCCATCGGATTCTTCCGTTGCGTCTCCCGCCGCCTTGATCTGGATCGTGGTCGGCGGCGGTTCTGTGTGCCACGGCAAGCGGACGACGACCGACAACCAGCGCGCACGCTTGCCTTTCAGCATCTCCATATCGTGTGAAATTTCCTCGTGTGCCGTGAGCACCGCGACGGATCCCGGCGTAAGCGCCTCGCGCCGGCCGGAGCCGTCCACGTGGTCGACCTCCCCCTCGACCAAGTAGATGACGACCTCCTCGGCCTGGTGGGCATGACGCCCGAGCTTCGTGCGCGATGTCGTCATCGTCTCGGCGAACCGTTCGAACGGCAGCCACGGACCTTGTTCCTGACTCGGGAACAAAAGGCTCGTGGTCTTGTCGGATGCGTCGATTTCCCCATGAGCGATCGTCAGGCTTCGGGGTTTCCGCGGGCTCGGCATGGCAGCGTCTCCTGCAAGAGGGAAGCGACGCCGACGAATATAGTTCGCGGCATCCGAAGGGGATCTATCGGCTACCCAAAGCCTTTGGCGGCGATCCGAAGCCCTGATTGAAATCGGCCATGCGAAACTCGAACGCGTTTCGAAAATCGATCCCGCGAGCCCTGCATTCTTCCGCGAGTCGGGACACGAACGGGGGAATCGTCTCGAGATCGCCGATACGTGCGAGGTCGACCGCGAGGTCCGATCCATCGAGGCGCTTCGCCATCGCTTCGGGCACCCCCCAGCGCGTATCGAGGGCGCGGGTGAACATCTTCTTGACCCCCGCCTCGGCGAAAACCTCCGCGATCCGGTCCGGAGACCAACCGCCGGTCGGCGGATAGCAAGGAGCAAAACCTACGAATGTGGTGAGACCCGCATCGGCGAGAGCGCGAAGGCAGCGGAGCCGCGCGTCGATCGGCGGTGCCCAGGGTTCCAGAAGCGCCCTCGCCCGGTCATCGAGTGTTGGGACGGACATGCCGACCTCGATCTCGGGGAACTGGGTGAAAAGGTCGAGGTCCCGAATCATGAGGGGCGCTCGAGAGAGGACGGAGACCGGCCACCGAGCCCTCAGGAGCACCTCGAGCGCGTGGCGGGTAATTCGATACTTCCCCTCGATGAACTGGTACGGATCCGTCGCGGTCGAGATTGCGACGAGTCCCCTGGGAAGGCGCCTCAGTTCCTTCGCGAGGACGGTCGCGGCATTCCGCTTCACGACCACGGAGGCTCCCCACGTGCTCCGGTCGATCTGGAGGAGCCGCGGAACATAACAGAAGGTGCAGCCGTGATAGCATCCGATGTATGGGTTGAAGGAATAGTCGATTCCAGGTAACGGATCGCGCCGCAGCGCCGAAGCGACGTGGACTTCGCGGATCTCGAACGATTCACGCGGAGGCGGGACGTGGACTCCGAGAAGTTCCTCCATGTCCGCGAGAGAGGGGGTCGAGGCATAAAGGCCCAACCGGGGGAGGCCGCTGAAAGTAATTCGATCCAATCAGGAAAGGCTATAGCCGCCCGCTCGCTGCCGCCATCCCGGCGGCCGACCATCGCGCGCGCCGCCGGAGGGACATGGCCGCGAGCATCGATTGGAATCACCGCGCGATCCGCGTCGCGGCCGCGATCCTCGCGGGTCTCATCATCCTCGTCGTCCTCGCGAACCTTCTGTGGCCAGGTCCGCTCGCTCCCCCTACGGCCCAATCTCGGATGCCTCCGACCCAGAACCCCTTTCCGACGTTTCCGATGGGCCCACTCTTGCACACCGTCAGGATCGACGCGAACGCGAACCTGTCGATTCGCCTCCTCATGACGTCGCTGCAAGGCCTCGTGAATCGCGCCTCGGTCGAACTGTACCTCGATGTCCCCGGCGTCGCGGGAAACACCTCACGGATGTTGACGTATCTCGCCACTCGCTACAATCTGACGTACGACGTCATGTCGGCGCAGTCCGCGATGGAAGCATATGTTCGGGTTGCCGCGGGTCTGGTCGTCTATGATCCATCGCGACCCGAATCGATTGACATCGGAACAGTCATGGCGGCCCAGCAGCACGCGGTGCTCGTCGGCCCGGATCTCGCCGGATCGTTGGCCGCCCGCTACGGCCTCCCGCTCCTCTTCGACTACGCCCGCCGAGGGGACTGGACGGCCCTCGACCCGATCGGCGCGTATGACCGTGCGCTGCGCGAGTTGTATCCTTCCTCGTACCCGTACCTTCTCGCGATTCTGCCCCCCGACCGGTGGGCGATCCGCGATTATCTCGTTCAGACCGGGACCTTCGTCTTCTACTTCACGCAAGGGATCCTGGCATCGCCGTACGAGAGCGCCGCGACGATGCGGGTCCTCCAGGCCGCTCCACGTGGGATCCCGATTCTCGGCTGGTTCAACAGCCCGACGCTGACCGAGGAGAACTCGTTCATCCAGATGGCGTCCGCCGCGGGTAAGTTCGTCGTGGGCGTGCAGGACGTACCGAACCTGTCCGTCCTCACGGTCCTCGGACGGAACGAGACGCATCGGCAGGTCTCTTCGACGCCCAGCCCCACGCCGGTCCTCGAGGACAAGACGTACCTCGTCCTCGCGGTCCCCGATGGCGACAACCTGGATTTCGTCGCAGGTCGGATGTGGGACCTCTGGTCGGAGCCCGCTCGCGGCAACGTCTCGTTCGCCTGGAGCCTGAATCCGCTGCTCGTCGACCTCGCCCCGCCGCTCCTCGACATGTATTACGACAGCGCCACGTCGCTCGACCGGTTCATCGCGGCTCCGAGCGGCGCAGGATACCTGTACCCGGACTACACCGGACCGGGAGACCTTCGACCGTTCACCAACTTCACGAAACGATACCTAGACGCGGCCGACATGGACGTCGTCTGGCTCCTCAACGCATTCGCCGCGTCCGAGATTCCGTATTCGTCGAGGAGCCTCTCGACCTATGTCGACGGGTTGCGTCCCGGTGGAATCGTCCTCGACTACGACGACCAGCCCAGGACTCGCGACGCATGGATGCAGGCCGGGACCCAATCGATCGCGCCGGTCGTCCGTTCGACGCACTTCTGGACGACGGCCGACAACGTCCTGGGAAAGCTTGACACGTCGATCGCCGCAACGGGCTCTCCGAAGTTCCTCTGGCTGACGGTGTACACGTTCCGGTACGACCTAAGGGATGCTCGCGTTTTGGCCACCGAGCTGTCCCGGAGGATGGGCGGCAACCTGGAAATCGTCACGCCATCGCAATTCTTCAGCTTGCTCCGAGCGGATTTCGTGCGGACGGCGCATGCTCGTCTCGCGGCCACCGACGGAGACCCCATCGCGTCCCTCCTGTTCCCGGGTTTGATGGATTCCGCACGGGCGCATCTTCAGGACGCGGACGCATCCATCGCCGGGGGCGACATCAACCGCGGGGCCTACGCGGCGTATCTGGGGCTCGAAGATCTGCGCTCCGTCTCCTCGGCGGAAGCTCTCTTGACGTCGCTGCTGGTCGTCCTGGCGGCCGGGGTCCTCGCGTACATCGCTCATCGGTCTTCGCGTTCTCCGCCCCAGCCGTCCGAACGGCTCCGCTTGGGCGTCCTCCTGATGGTGACCGCGGCGGTGGCCCTTCTCGTGTTCGCGTTGCGGGAGGCCCTTGACCAGAACTTCTGGACGTATCCCACGATCTTCCTGGGCGTCGTCGCCGCGGGAATCCATCGTCCCTTGCGACGCTGGCTGGACCGAGCCTATCCCGGCCGCGCCTCCACGGCGGCAGCCCTCGTGGCCCTCGTCTTTACGACACTTGCGATTCGGACGAGCGCCGCATTTCCTCTCGCGGTCATCGGAATCCTCCTTGCGACAGATGCGTATCTCGCCCGCCGACCGGGCAGCTCCTCGGAGGTCCTCGTCGGTCTCGCGTTCGGCACCGCAATCGGATTCCTGGGTGGGTTCGATCTCCCGACGTTCGCGGTCCTCTCGATTCTCTTGGTCGTACCCACGCTCGGCGTCCGAGGAACGGGGGTCGTCGAAGTGCCGGGACGCCGTCCGGGTGCCCTGATCCCCGGCTTTCTCCTCGCGCTTCCGCTCTCCGTCCTCTCCGTTGCCTTCTCCTATTCTCTTGCGCTCCGCCTTGAGTTCCAGGGGGACGCCTTGCTCACGACTGCCGGAGCCCTCCTGGTCCTCGCGCCGACGTTGGCTCTCCTCACTCGACGGATTCATCCTCGGATCGCCCCGATCATCTCGGAGATCGCGGGTCTCGCCCTTGGCGTCGTGTTCAGCGGCATCGTCCTCCTCTCGCGCGGGGCCATCCCGACCGCCCTCGGGCTGCTCGGACTGTTCGCCTCGCTTTCGTACGCCGCCCTCGCCGAGCTCGATCGGTTTGCCGAGCGGGGCGGCAGCCGCCGACGTGCGCTCACGGCGGCGATCCTCTTTCTTCCGCTGATCGTCCTTTTCTTCCGCTTGCCCCCGATCGTGTTCTCCCTTGTGATCGTCCGCTTGCCGGAAGCGGTCGAGTACGCGCTCTATGCGCCGACCGTGATGATCGCCGCGGCGGCGCTCCTCCTCGCGGTCGGCATCGGCCTGCGCACGCGTTTTCAGGAGGCGGTGGGAAAGGATTATGACCGGGAGGTCCATGGTGGCCCGGAAAGGCCATGAGGAAGCTCCCGAAGAAACGGTTCCTCGAGGTCGCGGGGCGCATCCTCCGGAACAAGATGGCGAAGGAGGCGATCTACCCCTTCTATTGCTCGTTCAAGCTCACGCGCCGCTGCAACTTCACGTGCTCGTTCTGCAACTGCTGGCACGTCAAGAACCGCTGGAAGGACATGCCGACGGAGGACGTCAAGGCAGTCTTGGACAACCTCGCCCAGTCGTCGGTCATTGTGTGCAGTTTCGAGGGCGGCGACCCGCTCGTCCGCGACGACATCGAAGAGCTGTTGCGCTACCAATACGAGAAACCGTGGTACCTCCTATTCACGACCTCGGAACGGGACATGCAGGCGCGGTACCCGATGCCGAAGTACGGGAAGTACATCGACTTCCTGCACATCTCGATCGACGAGGGTCACAAGAACCTCGACATGTACGACGAGCTCGAGGAGTACACGAAGTGGGGTTCCATCGTCACCGTGCAGATCGTCGTCACGAAGAACGACATCGGCGCGCTCGAGACGAAGATCCGGCGGTGCCAGGACGCCGGCGTCAAGGCGGTCGTCATGTGCGCCGTGCACCTGAAAAACACGAAAGACCACTTGCCGGACCTCTGGTCCATGTCGAAGGTCGGCCTCGAGCTCAAGAAGAAGTATCCGGGCGTCATCATTTCGCCGGACAGCTACTTCAACCGGATCACCTGGGACCACGGCTGCGACACCTCCTCGATCATCGTCGACGCGGACGGCTTCCTCTGGTATCCGTGCCGGGTCCTCGAAGAGAAGACGATCAACCTGATCGACTCCGACCTGATGACGTACCTCGAGTCACCGGACGGCCACGAGCGCCGAGTGCGGATGGCGGCGTGTGACATCCAGTGCGCTTGGTATCAGTACTACGCCACGCAGGCGTTCGTGAATCCGCGAGAGATCCTATCGGCGTGGATGCCGTACTACCGCGACCTGCTGAACGGCGGCAAGCAACCGATGGCGGTCGCCCCGGCCTTCGCGCCGAGGTCGATCGAGGACCTGGCGCACATGCAGATTCGGCAGGAGACTGCGATGAAGGGCCTGGGGGCCGGCGACGACGCGATGTTGGAGTTGCCGACCATTCAGCCGCCGTTGGTCCGTCCTTGAGACCCTCGCCCCTGATACCGTCGCCGGAAATCGTCGAATGGCGGTGCGGGTGCTGCGGAATTCCGAGCGAGGGAGGAATACGCAATCGTCTGCCATTCGGGTCTCGCATCTGCTGGTCGTGTCATCGGATGGTCTGTGTCCGGTGTGCACTTCGTCATCGCAGGAAGGGATGCGACGGATGCCTTCACTCGTTCGATTGGTTCTCTCCCCGTGTTGAGAAAAACGAGAAATAGACCTGTCCCGCATGCGGAGCCCGATGGGATGCACCGTCAGGACCGGGTTCGAGGGTGACGATCGACCCGGCTGAGAGCGTCTTCCGACTCCTGCTCGTCTTCGCCCTTGCCTTCGGGATCGGCTTGGAGCGGCAGATCCGTCGCAAGCCCGTCGGGTTCGGGACGTTCATCTTCGTGTCCACCGGCGCGGCGGCGTTGGCGATCCTCGCGATCGACTTGGAAGGCGACAATCCGTTGCCGCTTCTCGGCGGCGTGATCACCGGAATCGGCTTCCTCGGGGCCGGCGCCCTCATCCGCGCGAACGATCGCGTCTTCGGCTTCACGACGGCGGCGCTCGTCTGGGCGATGGCGGCGCTCGGGGTCGCGGCCGGTGCCGGCCTCTATCTGCTCGTGTTCGTCAACTACGCCGTGGTCTGGGCGGTCGTCATCACGGATCGGTTCCTCGAGGGCCGCGGCTTCGGTTCGCACGCGAAAATCGTCCATCTGACGATCGCGAACCCCGTCAGTGCGCAAGACCTCGATGTCATCTTGCCTCCCTCGTTTTCAAAATTCGAGCGGGTCCACGTGGACAAAGAGGCGCACCAGGTGAGCGTGACGGCCCAGGTGCGGCTCAAGCCGACCGCCGTCGCCGGCCTCCTCGAGGCCCTCCGCCAGAACGAGAAGGTGCGCAAGTTCGAGATCGAGTGAGTCTCATCCGGATTCGAGGAGATCGCTGTACGACGAGGCCATGAGGTCCTCCTCGGGGATCTGGAAGTATCGGCGCAACGCCTCCAGCGTCTTCTGGCCTTCCTCGCGTTCCGAGTCGTCCGCGAGGACCTTCTCGAACTCGAGGAACTTGCCCAGCCCCGCCACCGCGTCGAGATGGACCTGCACGCCTTGGAAGCGATACATCTCACGCGTCTTGCGAACTTCCGCCTTCACCGGAAGGACTCGGGTCAGCATTTCGCGGACCGCCGCCGCATCGGAGACGGTGGCGAGGATGACGCGGCTCTCCTTGACGCCGCTCGCATCCGGCCGTTCGTAGTAGACGAGCTGTCCTTCCTTCACGCCGTCGATGGAACGGAGCTTGAGCCTCCTCTCGCCAAGGGAGAAATACGTGTCCAATTGGACGAAGGTGCCGAGGGATGTGGCGCCCGACAGGAGGGCTCGTGCCTTGCCGAGGTCCTCGTAGCGCGCTTTGAGCTCCACAAGATGCTTCGCGCCCGCGTCCACGCGGGGCCAGGGCGCGGGATGGGCAAGAAGGTTGCTCTGGGGTCCGCCCGCGGGGCGGAAGCCGGCCATCCCGGGGGATCCGTCCCCGCGGAACTCCTACCTCTAAACAGAGGTAGAACGCAAGCCCGGTACGAACTTGGATCCCTGGCCTATGCGTAGGCGGTGATGCGTCGCTGACCTCGGAGGTATGCGCGAAGGACGCTCGACCGCCACCAATTCTGCATTGGGAAGCGGAGTCGGCGTCCCAATTCGAATTCCGCCTCCTGGAGGCTCGGGAATCGTCGGGGCTTCTTTCGCAGGGCGGTCCGCGCCAGTTCCCGATACCGCCAGACTCCAAGGGGAACCCAGTCGTCGTAGACCTCCATGAACACGATCGCGCCCGCCTGGCGCCGGCGGGCGGCGAGATGCTCGAGGACGGGCAACCGAGTTGCATGGTACGCCCCCGCGATCTGGTCCGGATAAGTCGTCCGGCCTCCGGCGAACTCGTGGTCATGCGCCGGCGTCGGCCCCGCCTCGAGATTCCACGCTTCGAGTCCCTCGAACATGAACGCTTGCGGGAACATCAGGATCGCGACGTTGTTCGCCAGGCCACTCGCGCTCGTCACCTCGAACTCGGAGATCCACGGGAACGAGCGGACCTCCTGGACCAGGCCCTTCGCCAGGATGTCGTCGACCGCGGTGATTGACCACTCCGTCGGGACGAGCCGCCGACGATCCTTTGTCCCGAGAAGGCCGACCGAGAAGACGCGCGTGATCTGGCTCTGGGTGATCCCGTGGTCGTACAGGTCCGTGACGGCCTCTCCCGCCCGGAGATCCGTGTCCGAGACGATGTCGTCGACGCGCCGCGGCACGGACGGGTTCGATGTGAGCTCGACCTTCGCGATGTCGGCACTGGGGCCGCTCGGGGGCGCTCGGACCGAGAATGGGCTCACGAGAGACGGCTTCTTCGTGAACCACATCTCCGTATCGATCGGCTTCGAGGCCATCGCGGCCTCTTGGACGGCCGAGAGGATCGTGTCCGGTGCGCGGGCTTCCGCGACACGCCGCGGCGCCTTCCCGCGGACGAGCGTGAGCCGGAACCGCAGGATCTCCGCAAGTTCGTATGAGAGCCACGATTCGGAGGCGTCGAGGATCGACGTGTCCTCGTCCCGGACGGGAGGAACCAGAGGGCCGACGAGGACCTTCGGATATCCCCACGAGCCGACGAACGCACTCGGAGGGGACGCGCCGAACAGATTCGTCGTCTGCAGGTCCCGCCGTTCCTCGAACCAGTCGCGGACCCGCCCGAGGTACGGACAGATGGCGAGCCGACACCGCTTGATGTCGCCTCGGCAGACCTGGCACGCGATCTCGCGGCGGACTTCCGCGAGGCTTGCCCGGAACCCATCCTCCGCCCGTGACGATCCGGTCGAACCGGGAACGGCCATGGTCAGGCGGAGGGAGTGGGCGCCACGGGTTTGGGCGGCGCCGGCGCGGGAGAGGGTTTCTCTTCGACAATCTCGTCCCACCGCTCATAGCCAATCGGACACACGTGGATGATGCCGCCCGACGCGTTGCACGGTTGGGCGCCATGAACCGGGCAGTGGTGCTCCTTCGCCATCTCATCCCTCCGAAGGACGCGCCCCACTTATGGTTTTCGGGCTGGGCTCGATTCCGTAGAGCTTGTCGCGGTTCGCCTCGAGTTGGTCGACCGGCTTGCCGGCGAACTCCGCCGCGGTCAACACCGCGACGTCGTGCTCCTTCCCCGCCTTGAAGACGGACCCCATACGTGACCGCCACTCGCGGTCCCGTAGGATGTGGTGATCCAGAATGAGCGTTCGGACGTCCGTCGTCCGGAGGATTCGGACGAGGTGTGCGAGGGACCGTTTCGTGTGTTCCTGTGGATAATGTTCGGGCATGTGCGTCATCGGGCCGTCCACATAAAGGACCGTCGGCTGCGCATCGATGAGGAACGAGAGTTGTTCCTTCAGGGGTGGGCCAATCACATCCGACGTGTGGACGAAGACTTGGTGCCCCTGGGCGATCCGTGTCATGACGACATAGCCGAGTTCATCATTGTAGCCGTGGGGCACCGCCGGGGAGAAGAGCAGCTCCGTCCCGCCAAAGTCCATCTGGTTGCCATCCGCCACCTGGATCGCCTTCGGGTACGATTTCAGCCTCCGAACGAACGCGCTCGAACGCTCCCGCTGACTCCGGTTGATGTGGAACTTCCCGTCTTTCAGGAACGCGAGCTTGCCGCGGAAGATGGATGGCGCGGCAGGGTTGTGATGGTCGTAGTGGTAATGGCTGACGCTGAGCACGTCCGCCTTCTTCGCGGCGTCCCGGATGACCTGCCACAATTCCTTCTGTCGCGACCGCTCGGTCGGATGCGGAGGCAGGTCGTAGCGGTATGGGCCAAGTCGGACGCTTGGGTCCAAGAGGATGGTGACGTCCGGCGTCTCGACCAGCGTCGCCATGGATCGCGCGCCCAGGCTGTCTGCCGCGAGCGGTGTGACCTTCACAGAACGCCACGGTAAGACCGCGAACAGGGTTCTTCTCCCTGTCGGTCCCGCTCAGTCCGCGCGGAACGCCGTCTCGGCACCGCGGAATCCGAGCCAATCGAACAAGAATTCGTCGAACAGCCGGATGAAGCTCTCCCTGGGCGGCTGACGCTTGTCCTCTAGGATCCCGACCACGAGAGCGGGCGTGAGGTGAGCCCGGAACCGCTGCAAGACGTTGTCCTTCGCGATCACCTGGTCTCGCGGGTGCGAAATGCCCTTGGCGTGTGCAGCCTCGAACCTCTTGTTGGCCGCCTCAATTGCGAACGCCTCCCAGGATTCAACGATTCGTGTCGCCTCCGGAGTCAGGATCTCATACTGAAGATCAAAGCCACTCGAGCCGGGCGCGTATACGAACGAGCCCAGGGTCAGCACCCCGACTGCGACCGCCGTCGCTGCCCGTTCGGCCCCGCTCCGCGTCCGGAACGCAATCTTGTGGAATCCTGACGGCGCTGCCGCCGGGACGGAGACGAGCTGGATCGCCCAGCTCCGGGACGGGATTGAAAAGGATAGGTTCCCCCTCATCCCCTCGGCAAGTGATGAACCGGAAGCCCGCAGGGTGCGTTGCTGTTCTTTATCCTTGAGATTGAGGGCAAAGAGGTAGAGGTTGAGCCAACCACCGGGTTTCGCTTTGGTCGACTCCGCGATGGGGGCGATCCAGAAACCGTCCCACATCTGGAATAGGCGGGATCGTCGAATGATCGGCGCGGAAATCCAATCGAGATGGGCGGAGCAGAAGAAATTCAGATTCCGGGCCTTCGGGTCCAAGGCGAGTTCACGCGCCACATCGAGCGCCCGTCCGACGTCTGGATTGACGGCGATGAATCCAACGGGACTCGCCTGTCCGCGTTTGAGCTTCCCGGCGGGGAGGTTCACATACGGGAACGCGTAGCCGAACTCAGCTTGCTCGACGGTGTTCGCCCATGCGCCGTCCGGGGCTCGTCGGATTTTGGAGGCAAAGCCGATTCGGCCTGCCGCGATCGTTTCGAGAACCTGATTTGAATTCATCGGGGCCGAGATACGTCCGGCCTCGCTCACTTCCCAAACGATCGACGAGGCGCCAGGGCTCGTTTCGCCGGTGGAATGTCCCCCCACGTGGAACCCCTGCGGGTCTTAGTAACGGACGGTGACTGCTTAACGATTACTTACGCCGCTCCGAACTCAACGATGCCCTCGGCGGGAGGCTCGAACGGATTTCGTCGGCGATCTCGAGGGTGGCTTTCGCGGGGTCTTTCGCCTCGTAGATGGCCCGGCCCACGATGACAGCGTCCGCGCCCGCGACGATCGCCTCCGAGGCCTTCCCTCCCTGGGCACCGACCCCGGGAGCGAGAATCTGTTTCTGGCCGATGATCGCCCGCAGCGCCCTCACGCGTTGCGGGCGCGTCGCCGGCGCAATGATCCCGGTGGCGTTCGCTCGGGTCGCCAGGCGCGCGAGGTCCTCCGCGTGTTTCGCGGTATACTCTACACCCCCGGGATGGCTCATCTCGACCACGACGAACACGTCCTTCCCTCCCGAGGCATCGATGCACGCCCGCACCGAGTCTTCCCCGACGAAACCGTGGCAAATGATTCCCGATGCGCCCGCGTCCACCGCTTGCTCGACGATGAGCCGGTTCGTGTTCGGGATGTCCGCGATCTTGAAATCACACAGGACGTAGCCCGATTTCGCGAGCCTCCGAAGGACATCGAGGCCGCCCGCCAGGACGAGCGGCCATCCCACCTTGACCGCGTCGGCGTGTGGTCTTACGGATGCGGCGAGCTCGACCGCGCGGTTCGGATCGGTCACGTCGAGCGCCACGATGAGGCGGTGGTCGATCCGCATCGAGGCCCTCAAGAGGACGACGGAGAAAAAGGTTCCTTCCGTAGGCGGGACGTGGCGGACCCTTTAAGTAATCCAAGGCGAATCCGACGACGCCCCCGATGCCCGAGGCCCAGCGCATCAAGACGAAGGTCTGTCTCGTCGGCGAGGCCGCCGTTGGCAAGACGTCCCTGATCCGGCGGTTCGTCCAGGACGAGTTCGACGACCGCTACATCACGACCCTGGGCGCGAAAGTCTCGAAGCGCGAGATGACGTTCGAGGCCCGGGACCGGACGAAGATCCACATGGACATGACCGTCTGGGACATCATGGGGGAGAAGGGCTTCCGGGATCTCCTCAAGGAAGCGTTCTTCCATGGCGCGAAAGGGGTCGTCGCGGTGTGCGACCTCACGCGGTACTCGACGCTCAAAGAGCTCGACGACTGGGTCCAGAGCGTCTTCAACGTCGTCGGCGAGATTCCGGTCGTCTACGCGGTCAACAAGATCGACCTGAAAGACGAAGTCATGATCCTGTACGGCGACAAGGAGATCGAGCAGGCCGTGCGGGCGTTCGAGGCGCCGTACTTTTACGCCTCGGCAAAGACGGGCGAGAACGTGGAGGTCCTCTTCCGTCGCCTCGGGACCATGGTCCTCCAACGGGAGGGCATCGCGGTCGCGACGTGAATCAAGCGGGAGAACAACGCACGAATCGTTAAGTAGACAGCGTCGAAGTCGGGCCGCGGTTCCGGGCGAGGACGTCGGATGACGAAGCAGAAGCGGCTGAAGTCGAAGGTGTGTCTCGTCGGCGACAAGGCGGTCGGGAAGACCTCGTTGATCCGCCGGTACACGATCAACATGTTCGATGAGGAATACCTGACGACGATCGGCACGCACGTGACGAAGAAGGAGGCCCGGATCCTGCTACCGGAATACGACCTCTTGGTCGACATCGACATGATGGTCTGGGACATCATGGGCGAGAAGGGATTCCGGGAGCTGTTGAAGGACGCCTACTTCTACGGGGCCAACGGCATCCTCGGGGTCGCCGACCTCACGCGCCGACGGACGCTCGACAACCTCGACGACTGGATCGATGGCGTCGAGGACGTGGCCGGAAAGGTCCCGATCTTGATCGCGGTGAACAAGTCGGACCTCGCCGCGAACGCGCGGTTCCGGGAGATCGACGTCGCGGCGTTCGCGAAAGCGTACCATGCCGAGTTCTTCATGACCTCGGCGAAGACGGGAGAGCGCGTGGAGGACGCGTTTCGCCGACTCGGGGTTCTCGTCGCGGAACAACAGCTCCAGCTTGCATAGACTGGGCGACAGTGCGATGACTGTTCCAAGCTTCTGGAACAGATTTTTCGAAATCATTAAGTACGCACGCCCAGATGGTTGCGCTCCCCGAACGGACATCCGTTTGCGCGGATGAACGTAAGTGGTCACGGGCGGGAGCAGGGGGGACCGATCGGAATGCCCATGCTCACGCAAGGACCCAGGCTGAAGGCGAGGACCGCGGCGGTTGTGCTGCTCCTCGGAACCCTGGTTCTCGCGGTGCTTCTCTCGGCCATTCCGGTCGCTCGGTCGGATGCGCCGATCGTGATCACGAATCCAGACGCGTCTCGGACCGTCACATGGACGTTCGGTTCGTCGCAGAACCTGACGTTGCAGAACGTCGAACTGGCCGGAGGCCGAGCGATCCTGCCGTGGCAGGCTCAAACCGTCGCCTGGACGTCCCCAGACCGATTCCTCTCCAACCGCTCGGTCGGCGTGAACGTGACGGCGGGCGCGACCGGACTCGAGCTCGTGAGCGATTCGACGAACCATGTCGCCAATGGAGACTTCGCACTTCCCTCGAACTGGACCTTTTCGAATGGGACGACGGGCCAGGTCACCGCCGCGAGGGAGGCCGCCTCGAAGGACGCGATGTTCGTCTACAACACGGGGACGGATTGGGACACGTTCGATCGACTCACAAACTGGACGTGGAGCGCACCTCCGAGCACGTGTTGCGGGATTTCGCCGGATCCGTCGAACAAGGTGCAAGGCGGTGGGTCGATGAGAATGACCATGAATATCACGTCTACGGCCTCATGGGTCAGCGCCCTCCGTTCGGGAACCGTGAACTGGTCCGGATGGGACCACCTGGCAGTCTGGATTAACGCCACGGACGTGAGCCCCCCGCTCTCGTTCAACATCACCGCGACGGTCGGGGCCTCGCTGCGGAACACCACCGCGATCCCCTTGACTCGAGGCTGGAACGAGGTGGCCGTCGACATCACCCAACTGGGGACCTCCCAGGAACGGGGATTTCTGCAGAACCTCCGGTTTCGAATTAACGGCCAGAATGTGCCGACCACGGTGCTGTACTTCGATTACGCGACCCTAGGCACCCCTCATCAGTTGGACGAGACCGCACGGGTAACGCAAGGGATTGCGAAGAGTCGGGCGACTTCTGCATCTCCCGGCAGTGGATACCTTTCATTCGACTGGTCGTGGGTTAACGTGTCGGGCGTCGTCCTGGCGGACGCATCCTCCAGTCTCACCGGATCGAGTGGAACTTTCGATGTCCCGTTCGCGCGCAGCGTTCTACCGGGTTGGCAACACTTCGGGTGGGACGTGTCAGCATTTTCGGCAGTCGCCGGTTCCTACACGTTGTCCTTCCAATTCCGAGTCATCGTGAACAACGTCTCCGCGTCCCATGCGAATTTGCGGATCGACAACGTCTCGTTGGAATGGCCCAACCGGGGAAACGGGAGCTATCAGTCGAATCCGGTCAACCTCGGGCTCGCCTCGGAGTTCGGAAACATTACGTGGAGTGCGCTGATCCCAACTGGAACGTCCGCCGTGCTCAGGGTGCGATCTGGGAACGGTACCATCACGAGCGACGGGTCGTGGACTCCGTGGCGGGTCTGGACTTCTGAGGGTCAAAGTCCTGCGGGCCTTGCCGCCGCAGATCACTTTCAAGTTTGGGTCGACCTCAATACGACGAACGCGAGTCAGTCCCCAATCCTGCACTCAATGTCGCTCGATGTTCGTCATCGATTCGCCGCGGGGACGGTGGTCTCCGACCCGTTCGTAGCCGCCTCTGATTTCCTGCGCTGGCGGTCGTTCAACGCGTCTCTGGATGCTTCCCCCGGGACGACGATTGCGTTCCTGGCAGGCGACGGGTCGTCCCTCGCCCCCGTTCCTCCCTCCGGCTCCTTGATCGCGATTCAAGGTCCGCAGCTGCGCTGGCGGGCCGACTTTGGTACCGTTGATGGCCTGCGTACGCCGGCGCTGTTGAAAGTCCAAGCGACCTACGAATTCCTCGGTCCGACTGATCACATCCGCCTCAGTGCCCCCGGCCCGCTCAACCTGGAAGCCGGCCAAGCGGTCGACTTCACCGCCGTCGTCATGGATGCCGGAAATCACACGGTGAGTGCATCGATTGTTTGGACGACCACCGATCCCACAGGAACCGTGAGCAATGGCGGCCGCTACGTCGCCGGAAGTGTGGGCACCTGGTACGTCAACGTGACGGTCGCAGGATCCGGAACGTCGGCCTCGGCCCGCGTGGCCGTGCGGCCGGCGAGCCTCGCATTCGGAGCCGTCCTGTACCCGAGCCTCCTCGCTGTCCTGGTCGTCGGCGGCGTCTATTCCGGATATACGTTGTGGACTCGCCGCGCGTTTGCCGTCGATGACGTCTTCCTCATCTCGAAAGAGGGCCGGCTCATGATGCACAACACGCGGCGCATGCGCGCGGACCGAGACGAGGACATCCTGTCCGCGATGCTGACGGCGATTCTGAGCTTCCTGATGGACTTCGACCGCGAAGAGAACGGCGATTTGAGGCGCTTCCAGCTCGGCGGGAAAACCGCGCTGCTCCAGCGAGGGCAGAACGCGTACTTGGCCGCCGTCTACTCCGGGCGGGTGCCGCGGTGGTCGGAGAAGGACCTGCGGAGGTTCATGGACGATCTCGAGCGCCGGTTCGGCGAGGTCTTTGCGCAATGGAGCGGAGATCCCCATGACCTTCAGGGTCTGAAGGAGTTCTCGGATCGGTTCGTCTCCCGCCTCCGGTACCGGCCCATGCGCGAGGGCCGAGGCCGGGCCAGCTGACGCTGTACCCAACTAGCGGGACGCCCAAATCAAGTAGAGCATCACCACGAACCCAAAGATCGTGAAACCCGTTGAGACCAACCACAGACGCCGAAGGATCATCGCCCGGCGGGCGGGATCCTCCCACGCGGAGGCGAGGCGCTCCATCACGTCGCCTTGAACCGCTTCAGGCGCATGAAGTTGTCTCGCTCCATCTCCTCGAGCCGCTGCCGGATGAACGCCTCGGTCGACTTGA